>JBGVFK010000080.1:0-5331 GCA_045121075.1 Acutalibacteraceae bacterium
GGCTGTATGGAGCTTTTATGAAAAAGGCCTTGATGCACTGAAAAACGGTGCTGATATAGAAAAACTTTCTCTTATGGAAGTTAGAGAAAAAATCGGCAGACTTAAATATGTCAAGGAAGATGCAGTTGCCGATGAGTACGAAAAGATAATTGAAGAGCTAACAAAAGAGCTTGAAGACACAATGAAGGGAGAGGACGACGATGCCTAAGGAATACAGAACCATAAGCGAAGTGGCAGGTCCTCTTATGCTCATTAAAAATGTTGACGGTGTTGCATATAACGAGCTTGGTGAGATTGAGCTTAAAAACGGAGAAAGACGACGCTGTAAGGTTCTTGAGGTAAACAGAAACGATGTTCTTGTTCAGCTTTTTGAATCAAGCACAGGTATTAACCTTACCGATAGTAAGGTTCGCTTTCTCGGAAAGCAGATGGAGCTTGCTGTTTCTGAGGATATGCTTGGCAGAGTGTTTGACGGTCTCGGCAGAGCTATTGACGGTGGTCCCTCAATTATCCCTGAAAAGAGAATGGATGTTAACGGTCTTCCTATTAATCCTGTTCGTCGTGACTATCCCAATGAATTTATTCAGACGGGTGTTTCAGCAATTGACGGACTCAACACACTTGTGCGTGGACAGAAGCTTCCTATATTTTCAGCTTCAGGCTTGCCTCATTCTGAGCTTGCTGCACAGATTGCCCGTCAGGCAAAAACTCTTAAGGATGATGAGAGGTTTGCGGTTGTTTTCTGTGCAATGGGTATTACTTTTGAAGAGGCTGATTATTTCACAGAATCCTTTAAAAAGACAGGGGCACTGCAGAGAACTGTAATGTTCCAGAATCTAGCCAATGACCCTGCAATTGAAAGAATCGCAGCGCCTAAAATGGCTATGACTGCTGCAGAATACCTTGCGTTCGATAAGGGTATGCATGTTCTTGTTATTATGACAGATATTACTAATTATGCTGATGCGCTGAGAGAAATTTCTTCAGCAAAGAAGGAAGTTCCCGGCAGAAGAGGTTACCCGGGTTATATGTATACCGACCTTGCATCAATTTATGAAAGAGCAGGCAGACAGAAGGATCGCAACGGCTCAATTACTCTTATACCTATTCTTACAATGCCTGAGGATGACAAAACTCATCCTATTCCCGACCTTACAGGTTATATCACAGAAGGTCAGATTATTCTTTCAAGAGAGCTTTACAGAAAAGGTATTACACCTCCTGTTGATGTTCTGTCATCTCTTTCAAGACTTAAGGATAAGGGTATCGGTGAAGGCAAAACAAGAAGTGACCACAGAGATACTATGAATCAGCTGTTCTCATTCTATGCAAGAGGTAAGGACGCTAAGGAGCTTATGACAATTCTTGGTGAATCAGCCCTTACTCCCATTGATAGAAAATATGCTGAATTTGCGGAAAAGTTTGAGGAAGAATATATTTCTCAGGGCTCAGAGACAAACAGAGAAATTACTGATACTCTTTCCATCGGCTGGAAGCTTCTTTCAATTCTTCCTAAATCTGAGCTTAAGAGAATTTCGCCTGAATATCTCGACAAGTACTATCTTAAAAAGTAGGTGCTTATATGGCGATGATGAATGTAAACCCCACAAGAATGGAGCTTTCCAGACTTAAAAAGAAGCTTGTTTCACTTAAAAGGGGACATAAAATATTAAAGGATAAGCGAGACGAGCTTATGCGTCAGTTTCTTATCCTTGTAAAAGAGAATAAGGAGCTTAGAATCAAGGTTGAAAAGGGTATTGGTGAAGCAAATCTTCATATGGCTCTTGCAAACGGAATAATGAGCAAGGAAGAAATGGATATAGCTCTTATGATGCCCACTCAGAAGGTAAGTCTTGATGTAAAAAAGAAAACTATAATGAGTGTTGATGTACCTACCTTTGATCTGCAGCTTAAATCAGGGGATAAGTCTGATGTTTACTCTTACGGCTTTGCTTTTACATCAAGCGAGCTAGACTGCAGTGTAAAAAGTCTTACAGATATTCTTCCTGATATGCTGAGGCTTGCTGAGGTTGAAAAAACTTGTCAGCTGCTTTCTTCAGAAATTGAAAGAACAAGAAGAAGAGTTAATGCGCTCGAACATGTTCTGATTCCTGACCACGAAGAAACTATTAGATATATTTCAATGAAGCTTGATGAAAACGAAAGAAGCACCACAACCCGACTTATGAAGGTCAAGGATATGGTGCTTCAGAAAACACACAATTATATATGAACGAAAAAGAATTACTTTTATCCCGTGCAAGAGAGCTGAAAGAACGTGCTGCGGATAATTCAATGATTACCTCCACAAACTTTCTTTCTCCCGAAGAACGAAGTGCGGTCAGTGTTATTGAAAGAGAAAATAACAAGTATGTATCTACTTTTTATTATGGTGGATTTCCTGATGCTGAAAGAACTGCTGCAGTTTTTGTGCCGACCTTTTATGAGATTTCTGATATCGATGCCTTTATGAAGGAAAATACAGACGAAAATCCTTTTTCCCTTATTGAATGCACAAAAGATAAGTTTACCTCTATGTCGCACAGAGATTATTTAGGCTCACTTATGGCTCTTGGCATCAAAAGAGAAATGATAGGGGATATTGTTGTAACAGAAAACGGTTGCCACTTTTTTGCTGTTAAAAGCATTGCTAGTTATATTTGTGATAATCTCAAACGTACAGGCAGAGGGTCAGTTAACTGTAAAATTATTGCTGTTGATTCTCTTCCGCAGAGCGAGGATAACGGCAAAACAGTGTTTTCATCGGTTGCTTCTCTAAGACTTGACTGTGTTGTTGCCGCAGCCTTTTCAATGTCAAGAACATCTGCTGTTGAAGCGATTAATAAAGGTGTTGTTTATGTTGACAGTGTTCAGTGCTTCAAAACTGATTTTACGCTTTCTATAGGCAGTAAAATTGTTCTCAGAGGCAAGGGCAAGGCTGTTATAGAAGAGATAACAGGTCAGAGTAAAAAAGGAAGAATGCATATTCTAATTAAAAAATATACTTAAGAGATACTTTCGGGTATCTCTTTTTTGATTATTTGCTTTCTGATATGTCTAAAATGTAATCGGTGATGTTATGGAATTTTTCAGCAGCTCATATATAAAAAACTGTAATTACATTCTCCAAAAATTACGGCCTGATGATAACTATGATATTATTGTGAAAGAAATTGAAATCGGCAGCAGAAAAGCAACGCTGTTTTGCATAACAGGTCTGATAAAGGATGAAATGTTTGATATTACAATGCAGTATCTTTCAAGAATTACTAAAAGTGATATAGAAAAAGCCAAAGACACCGATGCATTTATGAGGCACTTTTCTACCTATGTTTCTTCCTTTTCAGAGGAAAATACAGACAGATTTATAACTGCAATTTTGACGGGCGCTATTACCATTCTTGTTGATGGCTACAGAAAAGGTATCGTAATTGATTGCAGAAATTATCCTGCACGGAATGTTCAGGAGCCTGAGTCAGATAAGGTGCTCAGAGGCTCACACGAAGGCTTTGTTGAAAGCATAGTAATCAACACTGCTCTCATAAGAAAAAAGGTCAGAAGTACTAATTTAACAATGGAAAGATATAAAATAGGCAGCGAATCTAAAACGGATGTAGTACTTTGCTATATGAAAAACAAAGTGAATGAAAAGCAATTGAAAGCTCTCAGGAAAAAGCTTGGAGCAATTAAGGTTGAAAGTCTTTCTATGAGCCACGAAAGCCTCAGAGAATGTCTCATACCTGAGCAGGTTTGGAACCCATTTCCAAAAATAAGATATACCGAAAGACCTGATGCGGCAGCGGCCTGTGTTTTTGACGGAAATATAATAATTCTGACCGACGGTTCACCAACGGTAATGATAAGTCAGACGGGTATTTTCGACTTTATTCAGGATATCAACGATTATTATTTTTCGCCGGTAATCGGCACAATGCTGCGATTTCTTCGAGTAGCAGTGTTTACAGTTTCGCTTGTGTTCATACCGCTGTGGTATCTCGTTGTTATTCTTTATAAAGAAAATCTCCCCGATTCGCTTATGTTTATGGCGATCGAGGAGGAATATACTGTTCCAATTATTGTTCAGCTTTTTATTGTTGAGTTTGTTATAGACGCACTGCGACTTGCTTCACTGAATACGCCCAGTGCTTTAAGTAATTCATTCAGTGTGGTTGGTGCATTGGTGCTAGGGGAGTTTGCAGTGAAATCTGGTTGGTTTGTATCTGAAGTTGTGCTGTTTATGGCTTTTGTAACAATTTCTAATTTCGTTCAGCCAAGCTATGAGTTAGGTTATTCAATAAAAATCTTCCGAACCATTACACTATTTCTTACTGCGGTACTCCACGGAACCGGTTTTATTATGGGACTTGTAATTACAGCTCTTGTAATTTGCTTTACCAAAACTGTTTTCGGTTATAATTATCTTTATCCGTTAATACCCTTTGACAAAAACGCACTGAAAAATCTTTTAGTACGACGCAGAATAAATTTTAAAGAGAAAAATCCTCAGGAGTAAAATCGGTTGATATAACACTCTTGAGAGGTACACGCTTTAACGGGTCGTATTCGTATTTTCTGCATGACGAGTCGGGGTCAACAATACCTTTCTTTTCGCAAAGCACCATACTGTTATCTTCAGGTACTCTTGCGTAAATACAGCTTGAACATTTCTTAGGATATTTTTTACTGTCAAATAATTTCTGTTTCATATTAATTCACCTTCATTTTATTTAAGTAATTCTATCATAAATTTTTCTTTAATTCAATAGCAAGTATTGAAAGTAAGCTTTAAATGTGATAAACTTAACCGGAATGGAGTAGATGTAATGAAAGAAGTTATGATTTATACTGACGGAGCTTGCTCAGGCAATCCCGGTGCAGGCGGTTGGGGAACAATACTTGAATATAAGGGCACAAGGAAAGAGCTTTCAGGCGGTATGGCTGAAACTACAAATAACCGAATGGAGCTTACTGCTGTTATTGAAGGTCTTAAGGCTCTTAAAGAAAGCTGTAAGGTTACCGTTATTACTGATAGTCAGTATGTTGCAAACGGAATTAATCTCGGCTGGGCTGAAAGCTGGAAGGCTAACGGATGGCGCAAGAAGGATAAAAAGCCTGCACTTAATCCTGAGCTTTGGGATGAGCTTTTAAATGAAATCGCCCGTCATGAGGTTACTATTGAATGGATTAAAGGTCACGCAGGACATCCTGAAAATGAACGCTGCGATGAGCTTGCCGTAATGGAAAGTAAAAAGTTTATATAATTTAAAATGGTACAGATTTTCGTCTGTACCATCAGCTTGTCGAAAAAGTAATTTTCGACAAGCTGTCAGA
>JBGVFK010000081.1:0-27551 GCA_045121075.1 Acutalibacteraceae bacterium
TCAATGTTCCCTGGCTGGCTTGTACCTATTATCATTGAATCACGCGGCGGTGATTACAACTCAGAAAAGTGGGCGTTTTTCTCTGTTGCTCTTCTTTTCGGTATTATGGGTCTTTTTGCAATGCTTGTGCCTTGCATGACACTTAAAGAGAGAAATATTGTTCTTCCTCCCAAGGATGACAAAAAAATCAAAATCGACTACAAGCTCATTCTTCTCAACAGACCTCTTCTTCTGCTTTGCTTAGCAAACTGTGTTGAATCAATCAGAAGAGTATGCTATAATTCACTTCCCTTCTTCTACAAGCAGACTCTCGGCAGATACGGTATGAAGACTTACGTTGAAATGGGTTCAACAGCACTTTCCTATACAGGTCTTTTCTCAGTTCCCTTTATCGGCAGAAAGCTTTCATCAAGAGATATTGTTGTTGCAGGCTATATGCACACTGCAATCTGCTATATTCTTCTTGCAATTTTAGGCTACAAAAACCTCTGGATTGTAGGCATCCTTATTGCTGTAGGCGGTCTTCCCAATGCAGGTATGAGTGCTGCAAAGCGTGTTCTTCTTGCTGACTCAACTGATTATATGGAATGGAAGAGCTATCAGAAATACGGTGTGGCACAGCGTAACGAGGGTATGGTTTTTGCCTTCAGTACAATGATGTCAAGAATTGCTGACCTCTGGAAGGAGCTTCTTGTAAACGGCGGTCTTGCACTTATCGGCTATAAGAGTGCTGAAATGATTGATGGTCAGATGGTTGAGGCTGTTCAGACTCCCGAAACCTTACACGGCATTTTCCTTCTCGTTGTTGTTCCCGGTATTATCGGTAACCTTATTCCCGGTATTATTATGATGTTCGATAACTTTACAGGTAAGCGCAAGGAAAAGATTATGGAAGAGCTTGAGGTTATCAGAGCTGAAGCTAAAGCAAAGCTCGAAGCAGCTGAAACCGTATAAAAATTAAACGGGTGAAAAATATGGAAAACAAAAAAGATAAAAGAAGTAAAGCAGCTTCTGTAATTTTAAAGGCTTTAAAGATAATAGTTATCTGTGTTGCTGTTATAGCTCTTACTGTTTTTGGCCTTTATGAGCTTCTCACATATCAGTGGAAGGATGAGCCCGTGTCTTATCCCTCAAGTAATCAGTATATAACAGAGCTTGGTGAAACTATGGTTTCAGCTCACCGTGCAGGCAGAAGACTGTTTCCGCAGGGAACAATGATGGCCTTTGAGGGCTGCGTTAATGCTGAAAGCTTTGACCCTGACATTTTTGAATTTGATGTACGCCTTACATCGGACAATAAGCTTATTATTCTGCACGATGACACTCTTGACGAAATAACCGATGCTGTTGAATATTTCGGTAAAACTGAAAACTATCCCGAAAATTATACTTATGATGAGATTTATAATCTCAACTTCGGCGAGACATTTAAAAATCAGGACGGTGAAACACCATATAAGGGTCTTCGCGGTGAGGATATTCCCGATAATCTCAGAGTGGCAACCGTAACAGATGCTCTCAGCTATCTCGAGGAAAACGGAGAATATTATTACAGCATTGAAATCAAAAACAGCGGTGAGCTTGGCCTTAAGGCAGCAGATGCTCTTTACAGTGTTTTATCCGAAATGAATCTTATTGACAGAGTAATTGTCGCTTCCTTCAATAAGGACATTCTTCACTATCTTGACGAAAATTATCCTGAGCTTACCCGTACAGGCTATAATGTTGAGGTTTTCAGATTATATCTTGATTCTCTTTTTGATATTGAAAGACCTGAAGGATATTATAATTTTGATGTTTTACAGGTTCCTCCCGATAAATATGTTGTAAATCTCGGCACATCAAAGCTCGTTAACTATGCGCACAAAAATAACATCGCAGTTCAGTACTGGACTATCAACGATGCTGAAAGAATGACCTTCCTTCAGGAAATCGGTGCAGACGGTCTTATTACCGACATTCCTGATGTTGCCTATGAAGTTTTAAAATCTTAAAGCAAGGAGCAAATATAATGATACCTAAAAAATGGGGGCAGGGCCAGCTGTTTGCTTATTCTGCTCTTGACGGTGAAGCCTTGTTCACCAACGATTTTACAGGCACTCTCTGTGGTGACAGGGTAGGTGTTATATTTAACACAATGTGCCGAAGAACACTTTACTTTGGTGATATGAATAAATTTATTGCACCTGAGTTTAAGTGTGTTACATCTGATATGATTATTCTTGAAACACTTTCAGGTGTGCTCAGTATGTTCTTTGCTGAAAGACATCTTATAGTGGGCGAATACAATGATTTAATCGGTGTTTTTGCAGCTCTTGGCGGCAACGGAAAAACAATTATTAAGGGTGATGTTGAAATTCACGATACAGCTGACGGTGAATATACGGCCCTTATGAAGAAAAACGGCAGATTTGCTTTCTCTTATGCTGAAAGTGAAGACGATGCAATTGCTCTTTGTGAAAAGGGAATGAGTCTTGACCTTGAAGCTCTTAAGGTGCAAAAGGAGAAGTACTTTGAAAAGACTCTGCCTGAAGAGAATAAATACGCTTCTCTCTATGCCAAGTGCATAAGCGTTATGAAAATTCAGCTTTATTCACCTGAGGGAAATATTAAAAGAATCTGGTCAACACCGGATAGACTTCCGCACAGAAATATGTGGCTGTGGGATTCGGCTTTTCACGCTGTGGGTCACAGACATCTTGATGTTAAAATTGCGCAGAATCTTATTCTCGCACTTTTTGATGTGCAGAGTGATGACGGCTTTATTCCTCATCTGGCAAGACCTGATTATATTTCAGGCATCACTCAGCCTCCTGTTATTGCCTGGGCATCCTGGCTCGTTTATGAAAAAAGCGGAGATAAAGACTTTCTTAAATCTGTTCTTAAAAGCAACAAGGCCTTTCTTCTCTGGTGCAAAGCTAACAGAAGAAAGACCGACAAGGAGCTTTATTCCTGGCACACCAACCCTGAGCTAAATAACCGCTGTGACGAATCGGGAATGGATAATTCACCGAGATTTGACACAGAAAGTGACCTTTATGCAATTGACTTTTCCTGCTATATGGCAAATGAAGCAAGGGTAATGAAAAAAATTGCAAATGAGCTTGGCGACAAGGAAAATGCTGAGTTTTTCGGCAGCTGGTATGAAGAAATCAAGGCAGACATAAACAGCACTCTCTGGTGCGAAAAAGACGGCTTCTACTATGATTTTGATATAACGAATAACGGCTTCAGTGATGTGCAGTCAATTTCATCATTTCTTCCTGTTTTTGCAGGAATATGCGATGAAAAGCAATGCGAAAAGCTTGTTACACATCTTGAAAATCCTGAAGAATTCGGCACTGAATTTCCTGTTCCCACTATATCCAAAAAGGATGCAACCTTCGGCTCAGATCTGTGGCGTGGTCCCGTATGGATAAACTATAACTATATGCTTGCTGAAGGTCTCAATGGCTACGGCTATAAGGAGCTCTCGGAAAAAATCAAAGCAAAAACTCTTGAGATTATAGGTGAGTGGTATCAGCGTACGGGCACAATTTATGAATTTTATGACAGTGAAAACCGTATACCGCCTTTCTGCTTCAACAGAAAGGGTGAGGTTGTTGAGCCTTATGATTTCAGGGTGAAATATCAGACTATCAGAGATTACGGCTGGAGTGTTACACTTGCCTTTGATCTTTTAAACGAGGGATAAAACTTAAGGAGTAATTTTATGGCACATTTTATTTATTCTGCATTCTGTGATGAATCAGGCGAAAGCACTGTCAGCGGACAGATGGCTGCCTGTAAGAAAAACGGAATCACACATATGGAGCTTCGTGGCTTCGGTAAATCTCTTAACATAAATAATCTTTCTGTTGAACAGGCAAAAGAAATGAAAGCAGAGATTGACCGTGAGGGTATGAAGGTTGCTTCCATCGGCTCAGGCTACGGCAAAATTAATATCAAAGAGGATTTTGCACCTCATTTTGAAAAATTCAGAAACACTATTGAGGTAGCTAAAATTTTAGAGGCTAAATACATCAGAATATTCAGCTTTTATTTCAGTGAGGGTGACTCATACGAGGAATACAGAGATGAGGTTATCCGCAGAGTAAAGGCAATGACTGATTACGCACTGGAAAACGGCATTATTCCTTGTCACGAAAACGAAAAGGGAATATACGGTGATAATGCTGAGCGCTGCTTTGATATTCTTGAAGCTTGTGAAGGAAAGCTCAGAGCAGTTTTTGACTCTGCAAACTTTGTTCAGTGCGGTGTTGATACTCTTAAGGCTTATGATTTGCTGGAGAATTACATAGAATATTTCCACATCAAGGATGCTCTTTATGCTAACTCTGATGTTGTTCCGGCAGGTGAGGGCGACGGTAATGTTGAAGAAATCCTCAGAAGATTTGATAAGCACAAGACAGCTGTTATTCTTTCTCTTGAGCCTCACCTTAAGGTTTTTGAAGGTCTCGGAAAGCTTGAAGCTATAGTTGACAGTGTAAGAAAAATAAAGGTTAATGCTTATAGCAGTCACGCAGAATCCTTTAAGGCTGCTGCAGATGCTATGTATGATATTGTAAACAAGGTTCATCCTATCCGTTTCGGCATTATAGGTATGGGCAATATGGGTACATCTCACGCGAAAAGCATTCTTGCCGGTAAGGTAAGAGGAATGCGCATAACTGCTGTGGCTGATACCACACCTGAAAAGCTTCTCTGGTCAAAGGAGAATCTTCCTTGGGCTAAGACATTCGATTCCGCAGAGGAGCTTATAGAAAGCGGTGAGGTCGATGCGCTCATTATCTGCACTCCGCATTATTCACATCCCGAGCTTGTAATGAAAGCTCTCGCAAAGGGTATTCACGTTGTTTCAGAAAAGCCCGCAGGTGTATATACAAAGCAGGTGCGTGAAATGAATGAGTTCGCAGAAAAGCAGAATAAAACCTTTGCAATGATGTTTAATCAGAGAACCAACTGTGTTTATAGAAAAATCAAGGAAATTATTGATAGCCGGAAATACGGTGAAATCCGTCGTGTGAACTGGATAATTACTGATTGGTACAGAACTCAGGCTTACTATAATTCAGGTGGATGGAGAGCTACATGGGTAGGTGAAGGCGGCGGTGTGCTTCTCAATCAGTCACCGCATCAGCTCGATTTATGGCAGTGGCTCTGCGGTATGCCCACAAAGGTAAGGGCATTCTGCCACGAGGGTAAATGGCATGATGTTGAAATTGAAGATGATGTAACAATATATGCCGAATATGAAAACGGTGCAACCGGTGTATTCGTTACCTCAACCGGTGATTTCCCGGGTTCAAACAGACTTGAAATCACTATGGATAAAGCAAAGCTTGTTTGCGAAAAGGGTGAGAAAATCACTCTCTTCGAGCTTGAGGAAGGCTTAACTGAAAACATAAGAACCTGCGAAAACGGCTTTGCAAGTATACCCTATAAAGAAATAGAGGTTGAAACTGACGGCATAAACGATCAGCACCCGGGTGTGCTCAATGCCTTTTCTGATCATATTCTCTACGGTACACCTCTTGTTGCAGAGGGTACAGAGGGTATAAACGGTCTTATGATTTCCAATGCCGCACATCTTTCAAGCTGGACAAACGAAACCGTAAGTATTCCCATTGATGAGGAAAAGTTCTATAATCTTCTTATGGAAAAGGCAGCATCCTCAAAGGCAAAGGCAGATGTTGTTTCAGTTGTTCAGGAGGATATGAGCAGTACATTTTAAGGAAGTGAAATTATGAGAGTTTCAGTAGTCGGCTGCGGAGCTGTTTCACGCAACCATCTCAGGGTACTGAAAAGCCTTAAAAATATTGAAATTTCATCAGTTGTAGATATAAAAAAAGACAGGGCTGACGCTGTAGCAAAAAAATACGGCTGCAAGGTTTATTACGATTTTGAGACTATGCTCAGGGAGGATAAGCCTGACAGCATTCACATCTGTACGCCCCATTATCTCCATGTGCCTATGGCTGTGGCAGCTTTGAGTGAGGATATACACGTTCTTTGTGAAAAGCCCTGTGCCATTTCTGAGGGAGGTCTTATGCTCCTTCGTAAGGCTCAGGATGAAAGTAAAGCAAGCTTCGGTGTCTGCTTTCAGAACAGATATACCGAAGCGGTTACTGCCGTAAAGCAAATGCTTGACAAAAAGCTTTTTGGTGATGTAACGGCAGTAAGAGCCTTTGTTCATTGGAAAAGAGGCGAGGAGTATTACAGTGATGACTGGCACGGCTCTCTTGAAAAAGAAGGTGGCGGTGTTACTGTCAATCAGGCAATACATACTCAGGATTTAATGAGATATCTTATAGGCAGTGATACTGCTTCGGTAACGGCCCACACCTTCAACGACCACCTTAAGGGCGTTATTGAGGTTGAGGATACGGTAAATGCTCTGTTTACCTATGAAAACGGTGTGACAGCACTTTTTAATGCTACTACGGCTTTTGCCGACAATCTGCCTGTTATGATTGACATAATCTGCAAAAGAGCAACTCTTCGCATTGAAGGAAATAATGCGTATATTATAATCCTCGGAAAAGCAAAAAAGCTTCACCTGAAAAACAAAGAAAGCTTCATTGGTAAAAGCTATTGGGGCAACGGCCATAAGGCCTTGATTAAGGATTTTTATAACTGTATCAATGAAGGCAGAAAATTCCCTATAGATGCCTATGAGGGCGGAAAAGCAGTAGAGGAATTTCTTGCTGTTTACAAATCGTCCTTATCAGGAGAAGCAGTAAATTTGAAATGAGATGATAAGATGAAAACTTTAAAGCCTAGACTTTACAGTGCTGACTGCATAAAGAAAATTGAAAAGCCCGTGCTTACAAAGGATGATATACCTTACGAGGCATCACTGATTTTTAATGCAGGCGTTGCAAAATATAAGGGCAGATATGTAATGGTTTTCCGTAACGATTACGGTCCCACGGAAAAGACCTATCCTAAGGTGAAATTCAGAACCTCACTTGGCTTTGCCGTAAGTGATGACGGCATTAACTGGAGCGTTAAGGATAAGCCGATTTTTGATAACAAAAATCTTTTACCTGATGATGAAATCAAGCGTCTGTATGACCCAAGAATTACGGTTATAGACGGCAAGCCTTACCTCTGTATGGCTATGGACACAAAGCACGGTGTCCGCGGTTGTATTGCTGAGGTTGACGATGATTTTGAAAACATAAGCATTATCAGTGCATCTGCACCCGACAACCGTAATATGGTGCTTTTCCCTGAAAAGATAAACGGCAAATATGTGCGTCTTGAACGACCGTTTCCTGTTTATTCAAGAGGCGGTAAGGATCGCTTTGATCTTTGGCTTTCAACCTCACCTGATCTTAAATTCTGGGGTGAAACCGAGCTCGTTCTTGCCGTTGAAGATGTACCGTATGCCAACGACAAAATAGGTCCTGCTGCACCGCCGATAAAAACCGATAAGGGCTGGCTTACAATTTTCCATGCAGTTGACAAGGATAACAGACGCAGAAAAAACGGCTGGGAAAGAAGATGGAAGAAAAGATACTGTGCAGGTATAATGCTTCTTGACCTTGATGATCCGACAAAAATTGTGGGTATGAGTAAGCTTCCTCTTATTGCTCCCGAAACATATTACGAAACACAGTCAGGCTTTCGCAAGCATGTGATTTTCCCCGGTGGTATGATTCTTGAGGATAACGGTGAGGTTAAAATCTATTACGGTGCATCAGATACAGTTGAATGCCTTGCTACTGCAAATTTGGATGACCTGATTGCACTTTGCACAGAAAAAAGATAACAGACGATAAATGACAACGCCTCGGGTATAATAGTTTCCGGGGCGAGTTTTTTTGTAAGGCTTTTGCCTTGCTCTTTTTGTTTTATGGTGATATAATCTCTTTGTAAAGGAAAATCGTACAGAGGTAGGTGTGGTGTAATGATAATAGAAACGAAAAGGCTGATATTAAGAGAATATACCATAGATGATTTTGACGATTTGTTTGAGATCTTGTCCGACGCAGAAACTATGCAGCACTATCCAAAGCCTTACGATGAAAAAATGACACACCGCTGGATTGAATGGAGCATCGGCAATTACAAGGAGCACGGATTCGGCTTGTGGGCAGTTATCCTGAAGGAAACAGGTAAGTTTATCGGTGACTGCGGACTTACTATTCAGAATATAGACGGTGAATTGCTGCCCGAAATAGGCTATCATATCAACAAAAAATACTGGCGTCAGGGCTTCGGCAGTGAAGCGGCAAGAGCGGTAAGAGACTGGGCTTTTGAAAACACGGAATACAACTGCTTATACTCCTATATGAAAGGAACTAATGTGGCTTCTTATTCAACTGCGGCTTCGGTCGGAATGAAAAAAATTAAGGAATTTTCCGATGAAAGATACGGTATGATGTGCGCTTATGCAATAAATCGTGATGAATGGAATTTGATAAAAAAGAACAAAGCTTAAAGCAAATGGAGAACACTATGAATAAAATTATAGAAATAACAGATTTTCTCGCACCCGAGCTTGATGTATATGCAAGGCTTACTGAGGCTCAGCTGCTTAATAAGGAATTTTCCGAAAAGGGTATGTTTATTGCAGAAAGCCCCAAGGTTATTAAGCGTGCCCTTGATGCAGGCTATGAGCCCGTTTCCTGCCTTATGGAAAAAAGGCATATTGAGGGTGAGGGAAAGAAAATCCTTGAAAGAATAAAGAATATACCTGTTTTTTGTGCAGAGTTTGATGTTCTTACTCAGCTTACGGGCTTTAAGCTTACAAGAGGTATGCTGTGTGCTATGAGACGAAAGCCACTGCCTGCGGTAAGCGAGCTCTGTAAGGACAAAAGCAGAATAGTTATACTTGATAAGGTAATGAATCCCACCAATGTTGGTGCTATAATCCGTTCTGCCGCAGCTCTTGGAACGGACGCAGTTCTGCTCACTCCCGGCTGCTCTGACCCTTTATACAGACGAGCTGCAAGAGTAAGTATGGGTACAGTATTTCAGATTGAGTGGACCTTTTTAAGTGATGACAGTCTTGATGAAATAAAAGCACTCGGCTTTAAAACTGTGGCTATGGCACTTAAGGATAACACTCTTTCAATTGATGATTCAAGGCTGATGAAGGAGGAAAAGCTTGCTGTTATTATGGGCACAGAGGGTGACGGACTTTCTGATAACACTATAGCCGATTGTGATTTTACCGTTAAAATACCGATGTATCACGGAGTTGATTCGCTGAATGTTGCAGCGGCCTCAGCGGTGGCATTTTATCAGCTGGGTAAAAGGCATAACGATGCTGAAGAATAACCTGACATACACAGGTAAGTTGACACTTTGATTCTGTTATGATACAATAAAGAAAAATAAAAAGGAGAAAAATTATGAGCATATCAACAATTTTTATAAGAGTACTTCTTAGTGTGTTCACTCTTGTTGCGTCATTTATGACACCCTCTTATGTGGCACCTGTGCCCGAAATCAAGGTAGACGATTTTATTCCCGTTATGCGCTTTGTGGCAACAAGCGATACCCACATTGTTTCTCTCGGTGACACAGGCTGTCAGAGAACTGCGGCAATGCTCAAAACTGCTTATGCTATCAGTGAAGCAGATGAGGATTACAAAAATCTTGATGCTGTTGTATTTTCAGGCGATATTACCGATGGCGGTAAGCTTGGTTCATTCCTTGCCTTCGGTGCTGTAACCGATAACGAAATCCGCGAAGGCACAGAGCGACTTGCAGTTGTTTCAAAGGCACACGACGGCTACAGATTTAACAAAAACAGCCTTAAGGTGTTCAATGGAGTTACAGGTCAGGAAACTGATTTCCACAGAGTAATCGGCGGCTTCCATTTTATCGGTATTTCACGCTCAGCAACACTTAACCACTACACAAAGGATCAGGTGCAGTGGCTTGACGAAAAAATCGCAGCTGCAGTTGAAGCAGATCCCGAAAAGCCAGTATTTGTATTCCAGCACGAGCATGTAAGAGATACCGTTTACGGTAGCAGTAAATCAGATGGTTGGGGACTTGAAACCTTTACAGAGGTGCTTTCAAAATATCCTCAGGTTGTACATATTTCAGGTCATTCTCATTTCCCTGCAAATGACCCCAGAGCTGTATGGCAGGGTAGCTTTACAGCAATCAACGATGGTGGACTTGCTTATTATGAGCTTGCAGTAGACGGCAGAAACGGTCAGTTCCCTGAAGATAAGGAAAGAATGAGTCAGGCTCTCATTATTGAGGTTGACGCTGATAACAGAGTTCTTGTTAAGGTGCTCGATGTTGATGCAGGCAAGATTATGCGTGAGTTCCTTATTGATAACATCACTGAAGAAAACAAGACAAAGTATTCATTTGACGAGAGAAAAGAAAAGGCTTCTGCTCCCGTTTTTGATGAAAGTGCAGCTCTTCAGTATGAAAAGAAGGGTAGCAAGCATTATGTAACCGTGCCTCAGGCAAAGGTCAGCGAGGATAACGAGGTGTTCGTATACAGAATTTCTGTGCTCAACAAGAATGGCAGAACTGTTTATGAGGACTGGGCATTTTCACAGTACTTCTTTGCAGATAAGCCGGAAGCAATAAGCTTTGACGGCTTTATAGCTCTCGGTAAAGATCTTACTATTGAGGTTTGTGCTGAGGATGTGTGGGGCAACAGAAGTGAGGCTCTTCAGATAACAGTATGATTCAATTAACGCCGTGCATTTCTGTGCGGCGTTTTTATTGCTTATAAACGCACAAAAACTAAGATTCTTATTTCAAATTCTATTGACAAACAATTCTCTTTTTGTTATAATCTTCCGTGAAGACTCTGCTTTTTCGGAAAGTCTGTCAGAGAGAGTGTGTCATAGGCTGAAAGCACACTTAAGACGAGTAGTAAGTATGGGAACACTTCGGTAATATGCTTAAACTTAATAAAAGAGTGGGTACATTTTGTATCAATACGGGTGGCACCGCGGGTTTTATGATTACTCGTCCCGGGAATTATTTAAAGTAATTCCCGGGATTTTTTATATTTCTGAGCATATTTATAATTGTAAACTACTGGAAACAGATATGGAGGTAAAATACAATGTACAGGACTCATCGTTGCAACGAGATCAGAGAAAAACACATCGGTATGTCCGTTGAGCTTGCCGGTTGGGTTGATGTTGTGCGTGACCACGGCGGTGTTCTTTTCGTAGACTTACGCGATGAAACAGGTGTGACACAGGTCGTTGTTCATGACGAAAATCTTCTTAAGGGTGTAAGCAAGGAAACAGTTATTTCTGTTCACGGCAATGTAGCAAAGCGTGACGAAAGCACTGTAAACCCCAAAATTGAAACAGGTCTTGTTGAGCTTATTGCTGATGATCTTAAGGTACTCGGCCTTTGCAGCAGAGATCTTCCTTTTGAAATCGGCTCAACAGATACAAATGAAAATCTCAGACTCAAGCACAGATTTCTTGCTTTAAGAAATCCCGCTTTACATAACAATATTATTCTTCGTTCAAAGGTAATCGGTCATATGAGACGTCTTATGGAGGAAAGAGGCTTCCTTGACATTCAGACACCGATTCTTACTGCTTCTTCACCTGAAGGCGCAAGAGACTTCCTTGTTCCCTCACGTAAGCATCCGGGCAAGTTCTATGCTCTTCCTCAGGCTCCTCAGCAGTTCAAGCAGCTTCTTATGGTATCAGGCTTTGACAAGTACTATCAGATTGCTCCCTGCTTCAGAGACGAAGACGCTCGTGCTGACCGTTCACCCGGTGAATTCTATCAGCTCGACTTTGAAATGGCTTTCTCAACTCAGGAGGAAGTACTTAAGGTGTGTCAGGATGTTGTAAGCGACATCTTCCGTACCTTCTCAGACAAAAAGGTTACAGAAACACCCTTCAGATGCATTCCCTTCAGAGAAGCAATGGCTAAGTACGGCTCAGATAAGCCTGATCTTCGTAACCCTCTTATTATCTGTGACCTTACAGATATGTTCAAGAGAGTTAAGTTCAAGCCCTTTATGAATAAGAACGTAAGGGGTATTGTTGCTCCCTGTAAGAACGAAAGATGGTTCTTCGATAAGTCACTTGCTTTTGCTACAAAGCAGGCTAAGATGGCAGGTCTTGCACATATTACTCTTCTCAATGCAGAAACCTATGAATTTAAGGATGACCCCATTACAAAGGTAATGACAGAGGAAGAAAAGAGAGAAATCGTTGAGCTTACAGGCGTTAAGGAAGGCGAAACAATCTTCTTCATCTGCGACACTGTATCAGGTATCGCTGATAAGAATGCAGGTGTAATCCGTACATGGCTCGGTAATGAGCTTGGTCTTATCAAGAACGATTCATTTGAATTCTGCTTCGTTGTTGACTTCCCGATGTACGAAAGAGACGAAATTACAGATAAGATTATCTTCACACATAATCCGTTCTCAATGCCTCAGGGCGGACTTGAAGCTCTCGAAACAATGGATCCCACAGAGATTCTTGCATACCAGTATGACCTTGTATGTAACGGTATCGAGCTTGCTTCAGGTGCAGTTAGAAACCACAGCCCTGAAATTATGAGAAAGGCTTTTGAAATTGCAGGCTACAGCGAGGATGAGGTTAAGAAACGCTTCAGCGCTCTTTATAATGCATTCCAGTTCGGTGCTCCTCCTCACGCTGGTATGGCTCCCGGTGTTGACAGAATCGTAATGCTTCTTGCTGACACAGAAACAATCAGAGACGTAATTGCATTCCCCCTTGACGGTACAGCTCAGGATCAGATGCTTGGTGCTCCCAGTGAGGTAACAGAGCTTCAGCTCTTTGAAGCAAATGTAAGCATCAGAGGTAAGGGCAGCAGTGAGGTTCTCGGTTCTGAGGGTGGCGATACATCAGCATTCAGCGCTACTGTTAACTCAGCAAAGGCAACTGTTCAGACAAAGGAAAGCAAGCTCAAGGGTCTTGAACAGGTAAATGAGCTTCAGTTTACTGACGAAGAAAAGAAGAATATGCAGAGCATTCTTGACGCTATGGCAAAGAAAGAAGCAGAGCTTTCTTCAGTAGACACAGAAAATGTTGAAACTATGGTTTATGTAATGCCTATGACCAATGTTCTTCGTGAAGATGCAAGAAATCAGGCCTTTGACAGAAAGGACCTTCTTGCAGGTGCTCCTCAGAGCACAGAGGACAGCTGGCAGGTTCCCAGACTTGTAAAGTGAGGTGACACAGGTGAGATATTATATTAACGAAATCAATAAAGAAGGTACAATCGCAGTTGACGATACCATTCTTGTAAAGGATATTCCTGCAACTGCAGGCTCAAAGATGCTGGAGAATTTCAAGCCTCTTTTCAGTGCTGAGGTTGTTGAAAGACTGGAAAAGGCAGGCTATGCAGTTTCAGGTAAAGCAAATGTTGGTGAATTCGGTCTTGACCTTTTCGGTGAAACATCATACTTCGCAGAAGATACAGATTCACTTAAGGGTGCTGCAGCAGAGCTTGTAAAGGATAAGAAAATCAAGGCTGCTCTCAGCGTAGACCTTAATGGTGCACCTCGCCGTGCGGCTGCTGTTTCAGGCGTTGACTTTATTAAGCCTACCTACGGTACAGTTTCACGCTACGGTGTAATCGCTTGTGCATGCTCAGGTGAACAGGTTGGTGTTACTGCAGAAAATGCTGCTGACCTTAAGGAAATTCTTTCAGTAATCGCAGGTCACGACAGCAAGGACGGTACAAGCCTTCCTACAGAAAAATATGAATACAGCCTTGACGAAGATGTTTCAGCAATGAAAATCGCTCTTGTAACAGAGCTTTACGATAAAGCTTCTGACGAGGTTAAGGCAAAGCTTGATGCATATATTAAGGCACTTGAAAATAAGGGTGCAAAGGTTGAAAAGATTTCTCTTGACATCGTTTCAGTTGCTCAGACTGCATGGCAGATTCTTCTTGCAGCAGAAACCTGTAACAACCTTTCCCGTTTTGACGGTGTAAAGTACGGCTACCGTACAGCAGATTACAAAAACATTGATGAGCTTTATGTAAAGAGCAGAACAGAGGCGTTCTCATTCCTTACAAAGGCAACAATCATTTACGGCTCAGATGTTCTTGCAAAGGATAAGTACAACAGCTGCTACGACAAGAGTCTTCGTCTTCGCAGAGTTGTTCTCGCAAAGGTTAAGGAAGTGCTTGATTCATACATTGCAATTCTTATGCCTGCTTGTAGCAAGCTCGCTTATAAGCCTTACGATACAAAGGATGCATTCAGCAAGGTATTTGAAGAAAGCCTTTACACTGCAGTAGCTTCAATTACAGGCCTTCCTGCAATTGTAAGCGGCTCTGTTCAGCTTGTTGCTGACTCATTCAAGGAAAGCACACTTTTAAGCATTGCAAACAGTGTAGAAAAGGAGGGAGCATAAAAATGAAATACGAACTTGTTATCGGTCTTGAAACTCACGTTGAGCTTTCAACAGACTCAAAGCTTTTCTGCTCCTGTGGCGGTCACTCAAGCCCGAAAGAGCCTAATGACTGTGTATGTCCTGCCTGCAGCGGTATGCCCGGTATGCTTCCTGTAACTAACAGACACGCAATTGAGCTTGCAGTTAAAGCCGGCTTTATGCTTAACTGTAAAATCAATCAGTATACAACCTTCGACAAGAAAAGCTACTACTATCCAGACCTTCCCTGTGCTTATCAGATTACACAGTGGTTCAACCCCATCTGTGTTGAGGGTAGCGTTGATGTAGACGGCAGAAAAATCGGCATTAAGCAGATTCACCTTGAAGAAGACGCAGGTAAGCTTGTTCACGATGAAGCTACAAACACTTCATTCGTTGACTACAACCGTACAAGCGTACCTCTTATCGAAATCGTAAGTAAGCCCGATTTCCGTTCATCAGAGGAAGTTATTACTTACCTTAAGAAGCTTAAATCAGCACTTCAGTTCGCAGGTATTTCAGAATGTGAAGAAGGTGCTATGAGATGCGACGTAAACATTTCAGTTCGTCCCGAAGGCTCAACAGAATTCGGTGTTCGTTCAGAAATCAAGAATATGAGCTCTCTTTCAGAAATCAAGGACGCAATTGAATTTGAAAAGGTTCGTCACGTTGACGCAATTGAACGCCACACAGAAATGCTCGTTCAGGAAACACGCCGTTGGGACGATGTTAAGAGAAGAACATTCCCCATGCGTAACAAGGAAACTGCTGCAGACTACCGTTACTTCCCTGATCCCAACCTTATGCCTATCGTAATTGACGATGCATGGCTTGAGGAAATCAGAAAGAGCATGCCTGCAACAGCAGACGAAAAGGCTAAGTACTACGAGGATATGGGCATTGCTGCTAAGGAAGCTGCAGTTCTTGCTTCTGACCGTAAGCTTTGCGAGGTGTTTGATGCAGTTGTTGCTTCAGGCCGCAGCGCAAAAACAGTTGCTTCATGGATTCTTACTGAGTGTATGGGCATTATGAAGAGACTTGAAATTACCTCTCTTGATATCAGCTCAGATAAGCTTTCAAGAATTATTGAGCTTGTTGAAGGCAATGAAATCACCCGTGCAGCAGGTAAAAAGGTTCTTTCAGCTGTGTTTGAAAAGGATGTTGATGTTGACGCTTACTGCGAAGAGCAGGGTCTCAACCAGAAGGTTGACGAAAGCTTCATTCTCAGCACTGTACAGAGAATCATCGCTGAAAACGATAAGATTATTGCTGACTATAAGAGCGGTAAAACAAAGGCTCTTCAGGCACTCTTCGGTCTCATTATGCGTGAGCTTAAGGGTATCGGTGATCCCGCAATCATCAGAACTCTTCTTGAAGAAGAAGCAAATAAATAAAAAGCAAAGTGGCTGTCATAGTGACAGCCACTTTTTTATATTACCATTCAAAAATAATTTCAGGGTTTTCAAGAATTTCATCAAGCCTTCTGATGAAGGGCATAAGGTCAGCGGCACCGCCGATTTTGTGGTCGAAAATCATAGTTATGGGAAGCACCTTTTTCTTGCCCATTCTGAAGCTGCCGTCAGGATTTTCAAAAACGCAGCACTTATCCTTTACTCTGCCTGTGCCGAAAAGGAAAACCTGAGGATAAAGGGGAGGAATATAGGTTATATCCACATCAAGCTTATCATAAAGCGTGCCCCAGTTGGTAAAGCATACAGTGCCCTCGGTGAAATCGTCAACCTTCAGACCGTTACGGGTTTTGTTGCCTGAGTTTTTATAGGATTTCTTTTTGAAAAGGTTGGAGAATTTTGCAATTTTAGCCTTGCCGAAGTATGCTGAACGAAACTGCGAAAAGGTGGAAATGATATGCCCTTTTGCGGCAAGACCAAGCATTCTCTGTCGTGCAACATTGAACATTACGCTTTTAAGTCTTGTTTCGCCAAGACGGAGCTTTACATCTTCAGACTGAAGAGCAATTTCCCTGAGACTTTTATCCTCAAGGTGGTGAAGCTTAATCTGAAAGGTTTCGCCACTGTCAAGGCAGACAGCCATAGCAACATCAATGTGCTTTTTGATAATGAGTCTGCCGCTTGTTGCTCTGTGGTTGTATTCAAAGTGTGCGTTAAGTCTTGGCGCAGCCTTAAGACCTTCAACAAGCACCTTAATCATAAGTGAATTGAAGGTGAGGGGATAATCGCTTTCCTTTTTCAGCTTCTGAAAAGCATCCCACAGCTTTGTTACATCAGCCTCGCGTGAGCAGGCAGTGCCGGGAATATCTCTCTGGGAGTTAACAAGAACATTACTTGTAAGCCTGCCGCGGATTGAAAGATATTCAATAGTGTCTCCCTCCTCGGGAGCAAGAGAAGCCTTTTTAATGTATTCCTTAAAGCCCATATTCAATCTCCTTTATATACAATTATATATATAGCTTTCAATGTCGAACAAATCAAGGCCGCTGTCTTTTCTGAGATAAAGAGGGTGGTGAGGATGACCTTTTTTTGAAATTGCGCCTGAGCTGAACCACTGAGCGTCAAACTCCTTGCCGATCTGCAGCATTTCCTTAAGGCAATCCTTAAGATAGGGTCGCATTTCTACAATTGTGCCCCAGGCAGCCCACACTGAAGGCTTTTCGTCCTTATAAAGTGAAAGTATGTAGCGGAAGGCCTTCATATTCTCGTTGTGCAGTGTCTCGTTAAGCTCGGTGTCCATATCGTCGGGCTTGGTTGCACGCTGAGCATAAACATTGAACATAATAAAGCTGTCATATCCGTTACCGAGGGCAATTCTTTCAACCGACTTAAGAGTGTTATCCAGGTCATTGGGTGCGGCAGTTGAAGGATTGATGCCGATGCAGATAAGGGGATTACTTCCCTTTGTACCGAGAATGTAACGGTACTCACCGTAGTGGTTGGGAACATAGAGCCAGTCCTCAACATTATATTCAATATGGTCCTGAATCTCGCTTTTCTGAAGAGCCGAATAAAACTCTTCAATCTGCAGAAGCTGAGACTGTGATTTTGGAATATGCATAGAAATCTTCCTTTATATAATAGTATAAGGATTATAGCAAGAACCGAAAGCATGTGTCAAGTGGTTGACAAGAATCTGCTTAAAGCGTATAATAACGACGATATAATCGAGAGGCGACAAAAGGCGGTTGGCACTATCTCCGAAGGGAGGTGGATGCTATGCCAATTACTTTAACATTTCATGTAGGTAATATTACTTTTACATTACATATTAAGGTAAAAAGCAACAACCGCCACTCGGCAAAGTGACGGTTGTTTTTAGCTTTGTAAAAACTTCATATCACGGCTAACCGCTTTATACGGTTACCTCTTGTTTATATTATATACCACTTGGCAATATGTGTCAAGTGGTATTTTTTATTGACCTGCAGCATATAAGTTACCGAAGGGGAGATTATATGTTCTGTAGTTTAAACGAAGAAAGGGCAAAGGCTCTCGGTGAATACATTGTAAATAATAAGGCAACCGTAAGAGAAGCGGCAAAGCATTTTGCCGTCAGCAAATCAACCGTACATACCGACGTTGCGTACCGTCTGGAGAAAACTGACAGAGAGCTATGGCTCAGGGTTAAAGAGGTGCTTGAAGAAAACAAGCAGACAAGACACATCCGTGGCGGTATGGCAACAGGGGAGAAGTATAAAAAAATCAGCGGCGGTCATTGACCGCCATTTTTATTGCCGACAACGACTTTGTCATTTTGCACAAAAAAGTATTAAAAAAATAATATTGAACTTAAGGATTTTTAATTAGTTTTATTAACTTTAAATATGACTTAATTTATAATAAAGAGGTATGATTTGGGGTGAGCACTTTGCTTACACAAATATATATGATTTTTATGCTGAGTGAATCACAGAGATGTTTATTGAAGTTGGCTGAAAGTCAGAGCTTTTATATCGGGTTATTTAATGAGGTTTACCGATATACAAAGAAACATAATTAAAACAAAAGGAGAATTTTTAAAAGGAAAAAATGAAACAAACAAGCAAGAACGTTATTTCAATTTTTCTTGCCATATTTATTATTATGACAGTATGGGTATTAGTTGCACCTGCGCAAAATCGTATAAGTGCGGTTACTAACGGGGAATCTGTTTACTATGCATGCTCAATCTGCTCACACACTGAAAATGAAGTTGTAATTGACGGTGTAACATACAAGTACATTGCTCTCGAACAGATTCCTGCAAAGGGCGAATGCACATGGACCGGCTGGACAACAGTTAAGGCTACTTGTGTAGCTGAAGGCAGCAAGTCAAGAAGCTGTATCATCTGCGGAAAGACAGAAAATGTTGTACTTCCCAAGGTTGCACATACAATCTTCGTTGAAAACGGTTATGCAGCAACTTGCGAAAACGCAGGTAAGCAGGATCTCGCATTCTGTGTAATTCCTGATTGTCCCTACGCTAAGGGTGGTCAGCCTATCGGAACAGTTCCCGGTTATGAAAAGTATGCTGACAGCAAGGGTCTTGTAATCAACGCTCTAGGTCACGGTGACAAGAACGGTGATGATTACTGCGACAACTGCGGAAGATACGAAGGTGTAAATTCCGACGGTACAAACTGTAACTGTGTATGCCATAAGCAGAACGGATTTATGAAGCTTTGGTATAAGTTCCTCCAGTTCTTCTGGAAGCTCTTCAAGATTAACAAGTCTTGCTGTAGCGTAGGCGTACACTATTAATTCAAACTAAATAAAATGAGTACACGGCTTTTGCCGTGTACTATTTGTTAATTAATCTTTATTTTTTCAAAAAAACATTGACGGATTTGCTTTTAAGTGGTAGGATATATATGTATGATTATAATTCTGAACGGAGGCAAAAAAATGAAAAAGATTTTATCAGTTTTCTTAGCCATACTTGTAATGGTTACATCATGTGTTTGCGCTCTTACAGTTTTTGCAGCTGATGAGCCTTGCAAAGACCATGTTGTTACTGTATGGGCTAATAATAACACTAAGAATCACTTGGGTACTTGTACTGTATGTAACGAGACAGTACACGAGGCACACAAGCTTGTAGCTGGAGAAACAACAGGAGCAACATGTACAACTGACGGCTATACATATTATACATGTGCTTGTGGTTATGCTGAAGAACGTGATTTTGTAAGAAGTAAGGGTCATAATATCATCAGTACAACATATGATTACGATGAAAACAATGATGGTATTTTCAATGAGCTTGACGTGAAATATGAAAAAACTGTTGAATGCGGCAACACCTATGTTGATGATAATGGTGTAGTGCAGCAGTGTGTTGTAAAATCAACAGGTACAATCGGTAATTCAAACTATTGTACATTATGTCAGAAGTATATGCTTTTAGGCAAAAAGGTTGTTAATGCTACTTGTACAATGAATGATTATGTTATCTACAATTGTTCAAATCCTGAATGTGCAGCTGAATACACAATCGAAGGTACAGACCGCCTTGAATGTAAGTATGAAGCATCAGTAGTTGATCCCACCTGCACAGCTGAAGGCTACACTCTTCACACATGTGTAATGTGCGGTGATGCATATAAGGATACATACCTTCCTAAAAAGGGTCATAAGATCAACAGAGCAGGTACAACAGCTACATATGTATATTCAGATGATAAGTGCACAATCACAGGCTACTGCTCAGTATGTACAGATCAGGGTACTGTTGAAGAAACTAAGCTTTTCACAACTCCCGAAAAGTGCACAGGCGGCTGCGAAAAGGCTATTCATACAAAGTATGTAACCTTCCCCGCAAACTGTGAAGAAAGCATCAGTATTAAAACAAATTGTAATTCATTATGTGGTACACAGGAAATTACAGCTGTTCCTTTAGGTCACTCAGCTAAAACCGTAACCTATGAATACCATGATAATGGTGAGCTCAAGTCACTTGAGGTTGATTGCTATAACTGCAGCAGCAAGGAAGCAAAGGGTGAAGAATACAACCTCGGTAACGTATGTGTTATCTGCTCATCAACAATTGAAAAGAGAGTTGTAGTTGCTCCTACTTGCGATGCTAACGGCTATACAAAGGTTACTTGCCCCGTATGCGGTGAATATACAGAATCAACAAAGCCTTCACTTTCACACGGCGGTGATGAAGCAGAATGGATTTTTGACCGTAGTTCAGGTACATATATATTTAAGTCAAACTGCACAAAGAATGATTGCAACGGCTACACATTCAAGTCAGCTATCGGTACAGCAGGCAAGTGTGTAAGATGCGGCAAGGATGCTCTTACTTATAAGAAGGTTGTATATTCAGATTGTGCATCAAAGGGTTACACAAGTGCTCAGTGTTCATATTGTGGTTCATATGACGGCTACGATATCAAGACAGAGCTTCCTCACAACAATGTTTCAGAAACAAAAACAGCTGATTGTAAAAACGGTGGCGCAACAAAGAACACTTGTAAGAACTGCTACTATACAGTTGAAACAAATAAAACAGAGGCTCTTGGTCATATTGGTGGTGTAGAGAAAATTACATATGATAGCACAAAAATGATAAAAACAATAGACGGCTTCTGCGAAAGATGTAACACTGCTTATGACGAAGATAAATCTTACGAAGCTAAAGAAGTTGAATGTGCAAAGGGTCATGCAAACTGTATTACTTCAATTCTTGTTGTTAAACCCGATTGTAAGAGTATGTCAGCAGGTTACACAAGAGTATTCTGCAATTGCGGAGACAAATATTACGATAAGGACATCGTAGCTGCTTCACATAAGTATGGAAAGTGGACAATCGTTCTCAATCCCACTTGTGTTGAAGAAGGTCTCAGAACAAGAACATGTGAAGTATGCTCAAGCGTTGAACAGGATATTATCCCTGCTAACCAGACAGTTAACGGTGAACCCAAGCATAAGTATGTTGTTATGGTAAAGGGTTACGAAGCAACCTGCACAGAGCCCGGTCTTTCAGATGAAATGTACTGCAGCTCATGCGGTGACTATCAGAGATCAAAAACTATTCCTGCTTTAGGTCATATCTTTGATCCTTCAAGTAAGAATAAGGACTTCTGTGACAGATGTGATACTTATGTAATCGGTGAAGGCGATGGTGCTGTAGCTTGCAGCTGTATGTGCCACAACAGAGACGGTCTTGCAAAGTTCTTCTTCAAGATGATTCTCTTCTTCTGCCAGATTTTCGGTATCAACCAGAAGTGTGATTGTGGAACAATTCACTATTAATTTAAAAGCTGAAAGTGGTCGGAATTCCGGCCACTTTTTTATGTGTGGAATAATTTGGAAAAAATATGTAAAAAATCTGTTCAGCCTATTGAATTACACGTTTGTTTTATGTATAATACTATAGAATAGAGTAGTATGGAGTACAAGGAGTAATTTTAAGACTACTTACACAAATTTCTAAAATGAAAGGAAAATTACTATGCTCAACAACGCACCCACATCAAACAAAAGCATTCTCGACTGGCTCGAAGATAAGCTTGCTCTTGTTAATCCCGACAAAGTAGTTTGGATTGACGGTTCAGACGCTCAGATTGAAGCTCTTCGTGCAGAAGCTTGCGCAACAGGCGAAATGATTAAACTCAATCAGGAACTTCTTCCCGACTGCTATCTTCACAGAACAGCAGTAAACGACGTTGCTCGTGTTGAGGGCAGAACCTTTATCTGTGCTCCCACAAAGGAAGATGCAGGCCCCACAAACAACTGGATGGAACCCTCAGAAGCATACAACATGCTTTATGATATTGCTAAGGATAGCTACAAGGGCAGAACTGCTTATATCATTCCTTACTCAATGGGCCCCGTTGGTTCAGAATTCTCAAAGGCTGGTATCGAGCTTACAGACTCAATCTACGTTGTACTTAACATGTGCATCATGACAAGAGTTGGTCTCAACGTTCTCGAAGCTCTCGGCGACAGCAATGACTGGGTAAGAGGTCTTCACTGCCGTTGCGATATCGACGAAGAAAAGAGATACATCTGCCACTTCCCCCAGGATAACACAATTATTTCAGTTAACTCAGGTTACGGCGGAAACGTACTTCTCGGTAAAAAGTGCTTCGCTCTCAGAATTGCTTCAAACCAGGGTAAGAACGAAGGCTGGATGGCTGAACATATGCTCATCCTCGGTATTGAAAAGCCCGACGGTGAAGTTAAGTACATCTGTGCTGCATTCCCCTCAGCTTGCGGTAAGACCAACCTCGCTATGCTCATTCCTCCCGAATATTATTCATCAAAGGGCTACAAGGTATGGTGCGTAGGTGACGATATCGCTTGGATCCGTAAGGGTGCAGACGGCAGACTTTATGCTATCAACCCTGAAAACGGCTTCTTCGGTGTTGCTCCCGGTACAAATATGAAGTCAAACCCCAACGCACTTCTTACAACAAAGAAGGGCACAATCTTCACAAACGTTGCTCACAACCTTGATAATAACACAGTATGGTCGGAAGGCCTCGATAAGAATCCTCCCGAAAATGCTATGGAATGGACAGGCAAGCCCTGGAACGGTAAGGTTGACGAAATCAAGGGTGCACACCCCAACAGCCGTTTCACAGCTCCCGCTGCAAACTGCCCCTGCATCAGCAGCGAGTTCGAAAATCCCAAGGGTGTACCCGTATCAGCTATCGTATTCGGTGGCCGTCGTGCTAAGCTTGCTCCTCTTGTATATCAGTCAAGAGACTGGAACCACGGTGTATTCGTAGGTTCAATCATGGCTTCAGAAACAACAGCAGCTGCTTCAGGTGCTGTAGGTGTTGTTCGTCGTGACCCCATGGCTATGCTTCCCTTCTGCGGTTATGACATGGCTGACTACTGGCAGCATTGGATTGACATCGGTGAAACACTTGATGCTGACAAGGCTCCCAAGATCTTCAACGTTAACTGGTTCCGTAAGGACGACGAAGGTAACTTCATGTGGCCCGGTTTCGGTGACAACCTTCGTGTACTCGACTGGATCATCGACAGATGTGAAGGCAAGGTTGACGCTGACGAAACAGCAATCGGCTTCCTTCCCAAGGCTGAAGACATCAACCGTGAAGGCATTGAAGACGAAGTTTCACTTGAGCAGCTCAAGTCAATTCTTGACGTTGATAAGAAGCTCTGGGCTGAAGATGCTAAGGGTATCGAAGAATTCTACGGCAAGTTCGGCGACAAGCTTCCCAAGGAACTCAGAGCAGAACTTGAAACACTTAAGAAGAACACAGCTGAATAATCTTAATTGTAAATATACAGTCTCCATTGAGAAATGGAGGCTGTTTTTTTGCTTCACAATTCTTAAAACTGTTGCAAATATACAAAAAATATACGGAAATTCTTGATAAACTGTTTTAATTGTGATATGATACTCTATATATGAAATATTGATAAAAGGGCTTATATAAATGAAATTAAAAAGAACCTTATTTTTTACAGTAATAACATTAATTCTGACTTTTAGCATCAGCTTTTCTTCCTTTGCATCTGCTGACGAAAAGCTGAATAACAATAGAAACGGATTAATTTCGGTCGCTTACCGTGGTGACACCGAAAATTATCCCGAAAACTCAATTGAGGCAATTCTTTCCGCAAAGGAAATCGGTGCTGATATGGTAAGTGTGGGTGTTGCTAAGACAAAGGACGGCACATTTATTCTTGCTGAAAATGAGAATGTCAGAAACTTCTGTAATGCAGACTCTGTCACAATTGCCGACACAGAATGGGCAGAGCTTCAGAATTGCAGGCTTTATGACAATTCAGGAAAGCTTACCGATTTCAGAATAGCAACACTTTCCGAAGCGCTTGAAAAAGCAAAGGATGTTGTTCTTATTCTCGATATTGAAGCCGAAGATAAGGATGAGGTATATAGTGTTGTGGAGGCATATGATGCATCCGACAGAGTTTTTCTCAGATTCAAGGAAAATTCAAATGATATTGTAGAGTGGGTAAAAAGCAAGGAAACAAAGCCCAAGGTAATCGGTATTTACAGCGGTAATATTATCTGGAACGCCATTTCTCACATTGAGAACCTATCTGAGGTCTGCAGTATTGTTCAGTATCAGAGCAAAAACTACTTTAACGTTATGTACGGCTCCTGGGTAGGAGACAGATTCTCTGCTGAAGGTAAGGCGAGAGCTATTGCTCCTGCTTATGACAAGGAGCTTTGCGGTCAGCGTGAGGATAATGCTTCAGGGTGGAATGAGCTGATAGAAAACGGATTTTCCGTAATTGAAACCAATAACATAGCATCACTTGCAGAATACGCAGAAAGAGCTGATGAGCTGAACGAAAGCCTCAGAAAGCTTACAGAAAAGGCGGAAAAAACAGATTTTTCAGTTTACTCTGGTGTTTCTGCTGACAACCTGCAAAAAGCTCTTAAAAGGGCAAATGAAGAGCTTCAAAGCAACGTTTCATCAGTGGGTGAGCTTGAAAGTGCAAATTCTCAGCTTTTACTCAGTATGAATCGACTCAACCTTTCAGACGGAGTGGAAAGTCAGAAGGGTGCGCTTAATATTACTGCAGGAAAAATCATCGCCACAGTTTTAGTTGGTGCCGCAATTCTTGCAGGACAGATTTATGTACACAAAATGCAGCAGGAGAAACGGAGAAAAAAGAGATAAATTCCATGCATTTTAAAATACACACAATATTTTAAGGAGGAAACAAAAAATGAAAGAGAAAAATTGGCTCCCGTATGCCAAAACACCTGAAGAAGTTGGTGTTTCTTCAAAGGTGCTCAGTGAGTTTATTGACAGATGTCTTGAACTGGGTAAGGAAGTTCACTCGTTTACAATTATCAGAAACAACAAAATCGCTTGTGAAGTTTACAGAGAGCCCTTTAACAAAGAAAGCAATCATATGATGTACTCTGTAAGTAAGAGCTTTACATCAACGGCAATCGGCTTTGCAATTGATGAGGGTTACTTCAACATTGACACAAGATTTGTGGAAATTTTCCCCGAATTAAGAGGCGAAAAGCTTGACGAATATCTTGAAGAGCTTACAATTGAAGACCTTCTTTCAATGAGAAGCGGTAAGGAAGTAAGCCCCTTCCTTGACAAAACAAAGGACCGTTGGCTTCAGGATATTATGGCATCGAACTGGATTTCAGAGCCCGGTACAGAATTCCTTTATGTAAGTGAAAATATGTATCTTCTCTGCTGTGCTATCCACAAGATGGTGGGAATGAGCGTAATGGATTACCTTAAGCCCCGTCTTTTTGAACCCCTTGGAATTAAAAATCCCTTCTGGGAAACCTGTCCCAGAGGTATTGAAGCAGGCGGTTGGGGTATGATGCTCACAACTGAAGACCTTGCAAAGTTTACATACTGCTATCAGCAGAAGGGTAAATTCGGCGGCAAGCAGATTATTCCCGAATGGTGGGTTGAAGAAGCTACAAAGTATCATTCAGATACATCAAGATCAACCAAGGACAGCGACTCAAGAGTTGGCTACGGCTACTGCTTCTGGATGAACGGCGGTTGCGAAAACTCCTATCGTGCAGACGGTATGTTCTGTCAGTTTGGTATGGTGTTCAAGGATTACGATGCAGTTTTCTGTATGACCGGCGGTGAAATTTCAGAGCAGGGTATGCGTGATGTAATCTGGGAATTCTTACCCAGAGCGTTTATTGAGCCTGACAAGAAGGCAGAGAGTGTTGAACTTAAGTTCCCGCCCTTTGAAAAGCTTCCTAAAAAGCCTCGTTCATTTGCCCTTGAAAGCAGAATCGACGGCAAGACAATGAAGCTCAGCAAGCCTATTATGGTTAATATCGCAGGCTATCCCGTAAGCGTTGTGCCTCTTACAGCTCTCTTTATGGAAAGCGACAAGGCTGGTAATATTAATGATGTTGTAATGAATTTCAAGGAAGACGAAATGTTGATGTCGTGGGCAGAGGGCGACGAAATCAACTCTGTAACAATTGGTATGGACGGCGAATACCGTTGGGATAAAATTGTAATCGGACAGATTGAATACAACACTTGTTCGACAGCGTGTTGGAACACAGAAAACGAGCTTGAAATCCATATCCGTTGCATTGAGGCAGTTGCAGAAAGAATTCTTAAGTTCAAGTTCAACGGCGATAATGTTGTAATGCGTCCGTCATCAAATCCGCATATCGGAGTAATGGCAATTACGCTTCAGGAATCTGTAAAGGATATAATCAAGCAGAAATTCATTTCAACAGCAGTAAGCAAGGCTCTGCCTCACCTGGTACCCTTTGTTGATGCTGTTCAGCGCGGTAAAATTAAATAATAAGGTTAAGGTGTGAAAATAATGATTTACGGTATATTATATTTTATATGTGTTCTTGTAGAAATTGCGGCTATTCCGATGTTTCTCAGATATTATTGGCCCGGCAGATCTGTAAAGTCCTTCTCATGGAAATTGTTAGCATCAGGTATGTTTGTTTTAGCAGGCGTTTTTGCTATGAAAGCTTCAGGAAACAGCTCACCCTATGCAACATATATTATCTGGGGCTTGATTTTAGGCTATGCAGGTGATATGCTGCTGCATGCACTTACGGAAGCAAAATGGCCGTTTATCCTTGGCGTGCTTGCTTTCCTTGCAGGTCATATTTTCTACATTATTGCTATTCAGAAGGCTATAAAGTCAACATATCCTGATTCAGCAGTTTTTGAATGGTATGAAATTCTTGCAATTTTCCTTGTGGTAGTATTAGCTCTCGGATATATGGCAATAAGAAAGCTTATCAATGCAAGCAACAAGCTGATGGTAATTGGTCTTCCCGGCTATCTTGTTTTCCTTACAACAATGCTTGTTAAGGCTTGCAGATTTGCAATAGGTGAATGGGTATACGGAACAAATGATAATGTTGCAGCACTTTTCCTTACTGTAGTTCTCGGTGCAGTTCTGTTCTTTACATCAGATATTACTCTCGGTCTTATCCTCTTCAATAAGGAAAGATTTGAAAAGAGACTTGTGCGTGTATTCAATATTGTAACCTACTATATTGCACAGATATTCATTGGTAGCAGTATTTTCTTTGTTCAGTCATTTGAAATTTTCGGCAAATAAATAACCGTTTCGGGTATACAGAAAAAAGCTCTGTATACCCGATTGATTTTGTCTCAGAAAAAACTTGAAAAAAATCAAAAAAAGTTGTAAAAAACACTTGACTTTATACTGTAAGGTGTGTATAATATCTCTTGTTCGTTGCGGAATTGTGTAAGGGTAGCACAGCAGA
>JBGVFK010000082.1:0-52438 GCA_045121075.1 Acutalibacteraceae bacterium
AAAAGGTCAAAACAATGTTAAAATCGTACAAAGTTCGATGCTTTGTACGATTTTCTTAACCTTAATATCAAATTGAATTTGCTGTACGATTTACATATCAACACAACATTGTTGTTCTTGTGCGTTTATCGACAGTCTGAAGCCGGTTGCAAATTGCAACCGGCTTTATTTTTTTACTTCTGAAGAAGCTTGATAATGAAATTAATAAATGCTGTGAAGAATCTGATAGCACTTGCAAAGATGCTCTCTTCTTCCTTGACATTTTCTTCCTTGAAATCAACGGGTGCAAGTCCACCATCCTTGATGCAAAGGAAGCGAGGATATTTTTCGCTGTCGCCGTCAAGGTCGTATCTCATAATTTCCATCGACATACCCTCAAGCTGACCGAAATGGTCGTGGTGTAAATCTCTTACAAACCATGTTGTTTCAGGGAAGAGACAGGTTGAAGCGTCAACTACCTTATCACCTGAAATATACTTCTTATCCTTTGCAGTGTTGATGTACTGCTCATCAAGAATCTTTCCGTAAGCAGCACTTCTTGCACCGAAGGACTGTCTGTAAAGTGTTGTGCTTGAGTCACTCTGTGCTGTTGCGCCCTCATAAACAGGAATTTCAGGGAAACCGTACTTTGCAAAAATGCAGAAGTTCACACCTGCAGCCTTGAGATCATTCATATCTTTAATAAGATTCTTCTGAACATTATAATGATACTCGTCAAGTTTTTCAATCATACCTGCGTATTCATCCTTGAGATCCTTGTAAATGAAATCACGTGCATCTTCATAGCACTCCTCAGTTACCATTGCCCAGTATGACGGCCAGGTGCCGAGAGTTTCACGAACGATTTTCGGAATAAGCTCACCCTTGAACCGGTCAACAAGCTTAACAAGAGCTTCGCCTGTAATACCGAGAAGCTTAATCTGCTTGAAGAATTCTACCATTGTGAGAATAAGTATGGATGTTTCTGAATCCTCAATAAGATCCTCAGACTCCATAAAGTATTCAAGGAAATTATCAATTGCCTCAGGCTCAAGTACAAAGTTACCTGTGTAAATTGCACTCATATAATCAATACCAAGTGCTGATGATGAGAAGTATGAAACATCTGATACATACTGTACTGCGTGATCCTTATTATAATGAAGGTAAGCAGCAATCATATTAGCACCAAGACAACGACCAACAAGCTGAACCTTATCTTTACCTGTTGTTGCAATAACACGGTCGATGTAGTCCTTCATTTCCTCTGCAATTGTAACGGGTGAAAGTCTCCAGTCATACCAGAAACGGAAATCCCAGATACCGTAGCCTGACTGCTTATCAGAAACCTCAACTGTTGATGAATGATACTCCGGGCTGCTGCCGTTTGACGGCAAACCGTTTTTATCAAGGGTTGCACCCTCAAACATAGGAGCCATTGCGTTGTAAAACTCTTCAACATATTCATCATAATTGCCTGTAACAAGACCCTTTGCGAGCTTTTCAAAGCAAGGTGCAAGGGCATCCTTGATTATTTGCATCTCATCTGCATCCTTCGGGAAAACCTTTTCACCGTCAAGATAAATGTTGTTAGTTTTTGCACCGGTAACATAAATTGTGGGATACTCCGGTACTACCACTTCTTCTGCAAAAGCAGGCGCTGCCAAAGACAGCATCATAATAATGCTAAGGGTAAATGCTACTAATTTTTTAATTTTCCTCATTTTTTGTAACTCCTTTCTGTTACTTTGATTTAATTATACGCTTTTAAAAATCCTTAATCAATTATTAATTTAGTCAAAATTTCAATTTGCCAATTATACAAAATAAACAAAATCCACCCTCGAAAGAGAGTGGACTTAATTTTTCAATTAACCGAAAAGGTTTTCAAAGTCACCGCTGAAAAGCTTGGTGAAGAAGTTCATAATTGCTGTGAAGAAACGGATGAATGCTGAAAATCTCTTTTCGCTTGAGCCGTTTTCGGGAACCTCGGGATCTGTGCCTACGATAGGAGTTACAGAACCGTCTTCTGCATTGTAATCAAGATACTGAGGATAGTTAACAGTGTCTGTGAAAACTGTCATTGTTCCGTTTGAATTGATGAACTTAGCAATAAAGTTGTGAAGGCTGTCGGGGAAATCATCGTGAACGATATTCTTTACAAACCATGTTGTATCAGGGAAGCGACAGGTTGAAGCGTCAATCTTCTTGTCGGGTGAAACATACTTCTTATCAGCAAGTGAATTGATGTAGCTGTCTGAAAGAGTCTTATCAAGAGGAGCTGCTGTTGCACCGAGTGAAGCATTACTGATGCCTGTGAAGAAATCAGCCTGCTCATTAGCCTCTGCATAGAGAGGAAGTGAGGGAACGTTGTACTTTGCAATTACACCGAAGTCAACGCCAGCTGCTTCAAGTGTGTCAAATGTTTCATCCATCTTGAGCTGAACATTTTCATAGTAAGCGTCAAGCTTTTCAACCATACCTGCATATTCAACCTCACGGCCGTCCTTGAAGATATAATCTCTTGCCTGAATATACTTATCAGCTGATACCATTGACCAGAATGAAGGGAAGCCTACATAGCAAGCAAGACCGAGTCTGGGAATAAGGTTATCCTTAACCTTATCAACGATAAACTGAAGAGCATCCATACCAAGACCAAGCATCTTGATTTCGTTAAGGAAGGGAACAAGTGTATCAACAAGTGACTTAAGGTCGGGATCAGAAATGATTACCTTGTTGTTGAAAAGATAATCAGCAAAGCGTTCGATGTTGTTTTCATCAAGAACAATTTCGCCTGTGAAAAGTGCATCGAGAACCTTGATACCGTTTGATGATGTAACATAAAGCATTACTGAATCAACATGATCCTTTGCGTGGTCAGTATACTTTGCAAGATATGCTGTAATCATATTACCGCCAAGGCAACGGCCAACAAGGTTAACCTTGTCCTTGCCTGTTGCAGCCATTACGTTGTCTATATAAACCTTGAGCTCATCAGCGATATCATAGGGTGAAAGACGCCAGTCATAAGAGAATCTGTAGCCTGAAAGCTCTGAAGAATATGTTTTCGGAATAAGTGCGCCGTTTACGAAGCTGTCACCGCTGCCGTCCTTTGCAGTGCCGTCCTTGTTAAGAACCATATCTTCCCAGATGGGAGCAGCTGCATTATAAAGAGCATCTGCATACTTGTCATAGTTATCTGTAACAAGACCGTTTGCAAGCTCCTTAAGGCAGGGAAGAATTGCTTCCTTGATTGTGCCGCCTACATCAGCGCCTGTGGGATAAATAAGCTCTGAAGAAGTGTTGCCGTCTTCTGCGTAAAGTGCTCCACCGTAGCCTTCAAGGTAAACAACGGGATAAGGATTGCTTGCTGCCGCTGCAGCAGGCGCCATAACTGCAACTGTCATAATAAGACAGAGCATAAGGCTAAGTGCTTTTTTGAAATTTCTTTTCATTTCGGTTTACTCCTTTATATAAATTTTATTTTTCACCTAAAAGCTTTGCGAGCTCGTCCATGAAGGTGTTGATGTCCTTGAACTGACGGTAAACAGATGCGAAGCGTACATAAGCAACCTCGTCAAGCTCCTTGAGTCTGTCCATAACAAGCTCACCGATATGTACAGAGGTAACCTCTCTGTCAAGTGAATTCTGAAGCTCTGCTTCAATTTCAGAAACAACCCTGTCAAGCTGTTCAATTGAAACAGGACGCTTTTCGCAAGCACGAAGCATACCGTTGAAAAGCTTAACTCTGTCAAAAGCCTGTCTTGACTTATCCTTCTTTACAACAACAATAGGTACGCTTTCAATAATTTCATAGGTTGTGAATCTCTTTGCGCAAGAAATACACTCTCTGCGACGGCGGATTTTTTCGCCCTCATCAGTAGGTCTTGAATCGATTACCTTACTCTCTTCATAGCCACAGAACGGACACTTCATTTTTAAACTCTTCCTTCCTTTACTTCTTTTAATATATCCTGAAGATATTCTGTTGAACGGACAATTTCATCAACAGATGAAAAGCTGTCGGAATAAAGCTCAACAATATACCATCCCTTGTAGCCCACCTTGTCAAGATTTATGAAAAGCTCTCTGAAATCAAAAAGCCCTTTTTCTGACGGTGGTATACAATCTCTTTCACTGTCGCAGTCGCTGAGATGAACGTGAACAATATTTTCACCCATTACATCTATAAACTGCTGTACATCTGCCTTGGCTCTTCTGGCCTGCTTTACATCAAGCACCATTTTGAAGCTGTCGCCAAGACTGTTTTTCATAAAAGCCATAAACTCAGGTCTTGCACCGGAATAATCAACCACATTTTCGTGGGTAAGAGTGCAGCCCTCTCTTTTGGCAATTTCTGAAAGCTTAAAGTATCTTTCGGCATACTCATCGGGAGAAATTTCAATTCTGCCTCTTGAGCCGTGAAGAATTATAAACTCAGCACCAAGCTCATTTGCAGCCTCATAATATCTTTTTAAAAGCTCTGCCGAATCTTCAAACCTTCTTTTGTATTTTGAAAAGATGTCATATCCCTCAGAGAAGGAACGGAAGGGATGAAGGGAGGTTACATTAACTCCGTAGCAAGTTTTTATGCTCTTCAGCTCACCTATGAATTTCTTTTCAAGCTCAGAGGGTGAATTAAGAAAAATCTCTGCTGTTTTTATCCCTGATGAAGCAATATTGAGAAAAGCCTTTTCTGTCTGCAGAGGATAAAAACACGAGGACGAGGCACCTACCTCCATATACTCACCCACTTTCACATATACATACTATATTATAACAAGTATTGGCAGAAATTACAACACCTGCCAATAAAAAAATTTCCGTTATACCATATATAGATATAACGGAAAAATATTACATTTTAAGAAGTATACCCACCACAGCCGAAAAGATAATCAGCGCTATGGGATGAAGCTTTTTGAATTTTGTAATGCAGAAGAAAATCACCGCTGAAAGAATTATGCTTTTGTAATTCACCGCTGCAAAAACTGAGCCTGTTTCAGCCATAACCTCAGCATTCCAGAAGGCAATTTTTGCAACACCGAGACAAGCTGAGGAAACAAGTGCAATTGAAGCAGCACGAAGTCCGTAGAAGGCATATTCAACATATTTTGAATCCTTAAATTTCTGAAGCATCTTGGCTACTATTACAATAACAATAATTGACGGAGTGATAAGTCCTAAGGTAGCAATAACACCACCGAAGATTCCACCTGCAACACCAAAGACTTCACCTGTCTGATAACCTACATAGGTCGCCATATTTACACCGATAGGGCCTGGGGTCGATTCAGAAATTGCAATCATATCCGCAATATCACTCTGAGTAAACCAGCCTGTCACTTCGCCCATTGACTGAAGAAACGGCACAGTTGCAAGACCGCCACCGATTGCAAAAAGACCCACAAAGAAAAATCTTATAAAAAGCTCAAGGAAAATCATTTTTCATCCTCCTTTGCTTTCTTTTCTTTTGAAAGCTTAATGATAAGTCCACACACTGCTGCAGCAATTACAAAAACCACCGGTGACAAATCTGTAACAAAGGAAAGAATTGTTACCGCCACAAACAGAATTACTGTGAAAATATCAACAAGTGACTTCTTTGCGATTTTAAGCACCGCAGAAAGAATAAGTGCAACAACTGCTGCTCTGATTCCTGCAAAAGCCCACTGCACAACCTCATAGTCACGGAAATTGCTTACAAGGGCTGCAATAAGACCGATAATTATCATTGAGGGTGTAACCACACCGAGAGTTGCAAAAATCGCACCGGGTATACCCTTATTTTTGTATCCGATAAAGGTTGCAACATTAACTGCAATAACACCTGGTGTACACTGACCGATTGCGTAATAATCAAGAAGCTCGTCATTGGTTGCCCATTTATACTTTTCAACAACCTCTCTTTGCAGCATAGGAAGCATTGCGTAGCCACCACCGAAGGTGAAGCCCCCTATTCTTGCAAAGGTAAGAAACATCTGCAAAATTGTTTTCATTTTGTCACCTCATAATCTGAGTCGTAAAATCAGCCTTACCAATGAGGCAAGGCTGTGTTTTTTTATTGTGTTACTTTGTTGTCTGCGTGCTTATGGAAAAAGCTGAGCATTTCTTCAATTGCATCAACTGAAGGTGCTTTTTCAGGATAAAGAATTGCAAAAACATGAGGAAGCTCTTTACCGTCAGGCTGTTTTTCAAAGTCAAGAAGCTTTGTTTCAACGCCATGTCTGATAAGATCCTCTGCACCCTTAAGTGTATCCTTTCTTGCAAGGAAGTCGCCTGAAGAGGTAACAAGAATTGTGGGAGGCATTTTACCTGCATCAAGAAGCTTGTCAAAATTCACATACTGTCCCCACTTTTTATTTTTAAAATCCTTACCGATAGCAATTCTTGTGTAATAGCCTGTAAGACCGTCGGGATTCATATAAAGCATTGGTGAAGTAAGGCACACTGCATCAAACTTAAGTCCGTGGTCTACAACACTGTAGGCATCTCTCAGCTCTTCGCTTGAAGAAATGAGGGCAGTAAAGCCTGCAAGCATACCGCCTGCTGAGTCACCTGTAAGAAGAATTCTGTCCTTATCGCAGTTATAATCATCAAGATGCTCCTTAATCCACTTAAGTGAAGCCGCAACATCTCTCAGCTGTTCATCAGCAGTAACCTCAGGATAAAGACGGTAGCTCATTACGAAAACTACATAACCTCTTTTAGCGAGATTATGACAGTAGTTTTTGTTAAGCTCCTTGTCACCGTACATCCATCCGCCACCGTGAACATCAATAATTACGGGAAGCTTACCCTCTGCATTTGCAGGGTAGCATACATCAATAAGGTGCATAGGATTGCCGTCATCAATATAAGGGTTATCTCTTGACTCCTCAATATTTTCCGGCCAGCTGAGTGTAGCTATACGCTTGTCGTCCTGCCTTTTGGTGTTTCCCCAGAAGGCGCCTAAAATTTTGTTGAGTACCTTCATATTTTTCACCTTCAAAATAAAATTTTACTGAATGGGAGTCTGAGCCATTCCTTCGCTCATAGCTCTCATAAATGCACTCTGCTTCTTTTTCTTCTTGGGCTTGTATGCAGGAGGATTGAGAAGCTTTTTCTTAGCCTTCTTACCGCCCATTGAAGCAAGATATTTATTAACCTCAATTACAGGAGGAGCCATTGTTGTGCTCATATAGTCAACACAACGAGCAAGAAGAATCTGGTCATTGTTAAGCTCGCCGAGAATTGTTACAGCGATAACTGACTGAGTTTCGTTTGTGCCGTCCTCATAGATTTCATTAAGCACCTGGAAAAGCTTTTTCATTGTTGCAGGATTGTTTTCATTGATTGCAGCAATTACTCTTGCCGTACCGTGATTCTGGAAGAAGTCCTCAGCGTAGAATTCGCCATACTCAGCGAGTGTTGCCTTATAAGCCTCACGAAGCTCAGGGAATACAAGACAGAGCTTGCTTGCAAGGGTGTTGGGGTCATAGAATGAGCCGTTCTTTACCTGAGCCTTTGAAACTGTCTGAGGTCCCTTGTTATTCTGAGCCTTCTTCTGAATTGCTTTCTTCTGACCGTACTTTGCATCAAGTGTGTCAGAAAATTCATTTACGATATACTTGATATCCTTGTTGTCAGCTGTTTCTTCAAAAAGACTTGCTGCAAGCTTTGTGGGTGTGTCTGTTACGTTTTCAAGGTCTTCGCCACCCATAAGTGAAATAATGTTGTCATTAAGAGCAATTGCAACAACGCCCTTTTCACTCTGATATCTTGTTACAAGACCTTCCTCTGCTGTGTCAGCCTTTGTAAAGCCAAGCTTTGTAAGCTTTTCTGAAAGACCGTCAATGACAGCCTTGTAGTTTTCTCTTATGTTTGCCATCAGGATAACTCCTTTAATATATAATTTTAGGTATACAACTAAGTAGTATATCACAGTTTTTTGTAATTGTCATTAGCTTTAAGAAAATTTTTAAAATAAAAGCAGAGATACAACTGCACCTCTGCTTTAAAGCCTTATGAACATAACCGATTCGTCAGTATTTCTTGTTTAAATGAAGCAAAGCGTACCTGAAAACATTTCATGCACCAAAGGTGTGCTTCATAGCCGAAGGCTGCTTCATTTTTCATGTGCCGTAAGGCACGCTTCATTTAAATAAAAATGCTCAGCATTTTTATTTAGTTGCGCCGGGCTTACCACAGCACTTTTTATACTTCTTACCACTACCGCAGGGACAAGGATCGTTTACGCCAACCTTATTCTTGTCGTTTCTTACAGTTCTGCCCTTTTCTGAGCCGTCACCTGAACCGCTTGTTGCTGTTACCTTTGCAACCTGTTCACGCTTGATTTCTTCCTCTGTTCTGAAACGTACTGAAAGCACAACCTTAACTGTATCGTCTCTGATTGAGTTGGTCATTTCTTCAAACATATCGTAGCTCATTTCACGGAATGCAACTACGGGATCCTTCTGACCGTAAGCAAGAAGACCTACACTGCGCTTGAGTTCGTCCATAGCGTCGATGTAATCCATCCACTTGAGGTCAACGTTACGAAGAAGCATTGCTCTTTCAATTTCACGCATAGCCTCTTCGCCGTAAAGCTCTTCACGTTCAGCGTGAAGCTTGTGAGCTCTTTCTGTAAGAAGATCGTAGATTTCATCACTCTTGAGCTTATCTTCTGTGAAGTCGTTTTCGTCTGTGAGCCAGCCGTTATACTTTTCACGAAGTGAAGCAATATGCCACTCATCTGAGGGAATATTTGAAGGACAGAAGAATTCAACGGTATCACCGATTGAATCGTCAATCATCTTTTCAATAATAGGCTTGATGTTTTCGCCCTTGAGAACCTTATCTCTCTGACCGTAAATGATTTCTCTCTGACGGTTCATAACGTCGTCGAATGAAATTACGTTACGTCTTACTGCAAAGTTGTTGCCTTCAACCTTTCTCTGTGCGCCTTCAACCTGCTTAGAGAGCATAGCAACCTCAATAGGCATATCAGCGTCAACGGGAAGTGAGTTCATTACGCTCATCATTCTGTCGCCACCGAAGAGACGGAGAAGATCATCCTGCATTGAAAGGAAGAACTTGCTTTCACCGGGGTCACCCTGACGGCCTGAACGACCTCTGAGCTGGTTGTCAATTCGTCTTGACTCGTGACGCTCTGTACCGATAATGTAAAGACCGCCTGCTTCTCTTACCTTTTCAGCTTCGCCTGCAATTTCTGCCTTATATTTAGCTTCAAGCTCCTTGAACTTTTCTCTTGCTTCAATAATGTCTTCATTATCTGTATCACCGAAAGCAGTAGCTTCAGCAATAAGCTCCTCGGTGTATTCAAGCTTTCTCATCTCGCTTTTTGCAAGATATTCAGCGTTACCGCCAAGCATAATATCAGTACCACGACCTGCCATATTTGTAGCAATTGTAACTGCGCCAAGCTTACCTGCCTGAGCAACAATTTCTGCTTCCTTATCGTGGTGCTTTGCGTTGAGCACATTGTGCTTAATGCCAACTCTCTTGAGGGCATTTGAAAGCTTTTCACTCTTTTCAATTGAAACTGTACCAACGAGCACGGGCTGACCCTTTGCGTGACATTCTCTTATCTGCTCAATAATTGCGTTGAACTTGAACTGCTCTGTCTGATAGATAACGTCAGTGTTATCCTTTCTTGCAAGAGGCTTATTTGTGGGAATTTCAACTGCGTCAAGAGAATAGATTTCTCTGAATTCCTCAACCTCTGTCATAGCTGTACCGGTCATACCTGAAAGCTTTTCGTAAAGACGGAAGTAGTTCTGGAATGTGATTGTTGCAAGGGTTTTGTTTTCTCTTGCAATTTTTACATTTTCCTTTGCTTCAATTGCCTGATGAAGACCGTCGTTATAGCGACGACCGATCATAATACGGCCTGTAAATTCGTCAACGATAAGAACCTGACCGTCTTTTACAACATAGTCAATGTCTCTTGTCATTATACCGTGAGCCTTGATTGCAATATTGATATGATGTGAAAGAGTAAGGTTGTCGGGATCGCTGAGGTTTTCAACATTGAAGAATCGCTCTGCCTTCTGGATACCTGTCTTTGTAAGAGTTGAGGTCTTTGCCTTTTCGTCAACGATATAGTCAGCGCCTACTTCCTTTGCAAGGTCTTCAAGGTTTGACTTTGTGTCAACCTCTGCAATTTTGTACTTCTTAAGAGTTCTTACAAAGCTGTCAGCAAGACCGTAAAGCTCTGAAGAACGACTGCCCATACCTGAAATAATAAGCGGAGTTCTTGCTTCGTCAATAAGAATTGAGTCAACCTCGTCCACAATTGCGAAGTTGTGGCCACGCTGAACCTTATCTGTAATGTACTGCACCATATTGTCACGAAGATAGTCAAAGCCCATTTCGTTATTGGTACCGTAAGTGATATCAGCTGCATAAGCCGCTCTTCTCTCTTCAGTTTCAAGTCCGTTTACAATAAGTCCCACTGAAAGACCGAGCCAGCGGTAAACCTTACCCATCCATTCACTGTCTCGACGAGCAAGGTAATCGTTTACTGTTACAATATGCACGCCCTTACCGGTAAGTGCGTTAAGGTAAGCAGGAAGGGTTGCCACAAGGGTTTTACCTTCACCTGTTTTCATTTCTGCAATTCTGCCCTGATGAAGAACAATACCGCCCATAATCTGTACAGGGAAGTGCTTCATTCCGAGAACACGCCATGAAGCCTCACGGCAGACTGCAAATGCTTCGGGGAGAATATCATCAAGAGTTTCGCCCTTATCAAGACGCTCCTTGAATTCATTTGTCTTTGCCTTAAGCTGGCTGTCGCTGAGCTTTGAATATTCATCTTCATAAGAAAGCACCTTATCAACCTTAGGTCTGATGCGCTTGATTTCTTTGCTTGAATAATCACCAAAAAGCTTTTTTAAAAAGCCCATTTAAATCACCTCAATGTATTATCACCCGAAAAGGGTGCAAATTAAATCATTTTATTGTATCACATAATAAATATTTTTTCAACCTCTATAGTATGGTATGAGGTTTAATTTTACTTTAAGAAATTCAAAACCTTGTTTCCGGGTTCGTTTTGGGAAGGTTGATTTTTCCCACCTCTATGTTCTACGATACTTCTATGCGGTGCTCACCTGTGCGGTGGGCACTTTGTTTTTATTGGCAAGTTGATTTTTCCCACCTTTATATTTTACGATGCTTTTACATGGTGCTCCGCTCATGCCGCGGGGGCACTTACTTTTGTCAGGCGTGACAAAAGTAAGCAAAAGCACTTTGGGGTGGTGGAATTAGCCGTAGGGCAAAAATTATCGTCGACCCTTGTTTATCTCTTTTACTCGGTATTCCTTTCTGCTCACCGTGGTTGAAGAAGTAAGGCTTTATCTTACGATAATTTTTGCATTACTACAGATATTCCATCAGACAGTCGGCAGTGTAAAGCTCAATTTAAAACGACCTTTCATAAAGTCAGTCGCTTGACCTACGAACGAATTCGTAGGTCTTTATCGCTCTATGAGGATTTACCGACATTCTACCGTACATAGTACAAGTTTAAATACACAAATATTTTTCGGTAAAGCAATACTTGATAGCTTCTTTCATACAACATAAAGAGGTATTCTTTACTTTTAAGGCACCCTGCAGCGGACTGTGTGGACTGCACACTGTAAAATGGTCTTATGACGAGTACCGATACGATTTCTCTTAATGAAGACCGATATGTAGCGACCCTTTTTGAGAAGCGTAAATAAAAACTGAGTTGTCCGATGACGATTAGTTATAAAAATACCACGCAGTAATAATAAAAATTATCGCTAAATTAAACCTTAATCTTTTATCTATGGTGAGCAGGGATAAATACCACAAAAAAGCTTGATAAAAGGTGTGGCGATAATTTTTATTCTACGGACGCATAGCACCAAAAGCGTGTTTTTGTTTACTTTTGTCACAACCGACAAAAGTAAAAGCCCTGCGGCTCGAGCAAACCACATATATTTAAACACAAAAAGAAGCCCCAAAAAGGAGCTTCTCAAATAAATCATGTTATGCGTTTTTCTCAGTGAGTCTGCCTGCAAAACCGATAAATTCCTTCACCCAGTTAACGAGTGACTTTGCAAGAGCCACAAGCTTTTCCATAATATTAGAGGGTCTGTCATAGCTCTTATCTGTATTCCAAGGCTCGATATCGCAGTTTTCTTCTGTCATAGGATAGCCGTTGCCGGTTTCCTTGTCATACATAATGAACTGTGATAAATCAAAGTCGTCAATTGTAAGCTGCTTATCTGCTGTTACAACCTGGAAGAGAAGTGCTGATTCGAGGTCTGTCCATGTTGAATGTGAAATACCCTTTGTGAACCATGTGTATTTGGGGAAGATACAAGTTGAAGCGTCAATGTGTCTGTCAGGTGAGATGTACTTGTCGTCGCCTGTCTTTGCCTTTTCAGCAATGTATTCGTCTGAGAATCTATCATAGATAGTTGTGGTTGTTGCACCGAATGATGACTTTTCAACTGTTACATACTGGTCAGCTACCATATCCTTTGATTCAATAACGGGAGCAATCTGATAGCCGTACTTTGAAATTATACCAATATTAACACCGTCTTTTTCTGCACCCTTAAGAAGCTCTTCAAGTCTACATGCTACATGCTTCTGATAGTAATCTACCTTTTCAATAAGCTTCGCATACTTTACGCGTTCAGCACTACCTTCAGGACCGAACACGCCTGTAAGTGCATCTTCATAATCCTCGGGAGTTACAAGTGCCCAATAACCGGGCCATGTGAAGAATGTTGCTCTTGAACCTGCAGCAAACACGCCTGCAGCAAGCTTTTTGTGTGCAGCTGTTTCTTCAAGGTCAAAGCCAACCGCTGTAAGAGTTCTTGCAAGAAGGTCAATAGTTGCAAGAACAAATGAATCAAGACCCATTGTACCATCATTGTTGAGGTCGCTGAGCATTCTGTTAAGTGCTGTAAGGTCAATATCTGACTTACCGCTGATCATTTCGCTTACAAGCTCAGCACCTGCAGCAACACTGCCGTCAAATGAAATTCCGTGGAGTGAGCCTGTGCCGTACTTATCAATATATGCCATAAGCACGCTTGTGCCAAGGCATCTCGCAATTACAGCTACCTTTGGTTTTTGTGTCTTTGTTTTAATTGCTTCAATGTAAGCAGCAAATTCATCAGCTGTTTCGTAGGGATCCTGTCTCCAGTCATACCAGAACTGATAGTCACGGTAATGGTACTCACCGTTTACCACCTTGGCATCACGATCTGCAAGCTCTGCCATCTGCTTTCTTCTGTCAGGATGTACGTCTGAACCGTCAATATTTTCACCGTCGTCACTGTAGCGTGACTTTGCAAAAATTCTGCTCATTTCCTGTTCAAGAACTGCATAGAAGTTATCCCATTCATCCTTAGCAAGACCTTCAGCGAAGAAAGGCTTAACCATATTGATAAGAGATTCACCGAGAGAGTCCTTAGCACTGCTCATAAGCTGATCAACGATTTCACTGAAGTGGAAAATCTTTTCTGTGCCGTCTGCGTTGTAGAGAGGTTCACCGTCACCGTAAATAGTAACAACAGGAACATCACCACCGGTAAGTCTGAGTTCGAATGCTGATGCAGGCATTACAAAGGTAAAAGCCATTACCAGCACAAGTAAAAGAGAAATTAATTTTTTCATAGTGTGTGTCTCCTTTTTTCTATTTTTTACCTTTAACACTTTACCAAAGCTTTATTGCTAAATTGTTAACAAAGTAATAATTCCGTAATTTCTAACAAAGAAAGACCGCAAAGTTTTTCCTTTGCGGTCGGTTAGTTATTCTTTTATTTTACTGAAACAGCATCAATAATCTTTTCATCGGAAGCAAGGAACTTAACTGTTACCTTGTCGCCCTTATTCATAATTACAACATTTTCTGCATCTGAAGCAGCAATTGAATAGTAAACGCCCTTGCCGTCAAGCTCAATGAAGTATACACTTTCGCCGCTCATTACAGCTGTTCTGATGTCAGTTACAACACCCTTGATTGTTGCGTATTCCTTGCCTGCTTCTGTACTTCCTTCGTTACCCTCAGTTGCATCAATAATTTCATCAATATTGATATTGATATTGATGTTGTTCTGCTTGAGCTTTTCAGCATAAGCCTCAGTACATTCAGCAATTGTGTTACCTGTTACAGCAACCTGATAGTTCTGTACATTAACCATTGCAAAACGCTTAACAATATTGTCTGATGCTTTAAGTGACATAAAGTAAGTGGGCTGACCCTTGATGTTAAGGAGAATCGGGAAGGTTGCAGTGTATTCATAGTCCTGAACCTCACCCTGAGCAGATGTCATTGCTGAGTATTCCTTAGCACCTGAAACTACATAGTAATCAGCAGCCTTTGTTCTCATATTGATAAGAACAAAACCGATAATAGCCTGGTCATTTGTAGCAGAGGTTACACCTGTATAAAGATAAACGTCGTCATTCTGAGCAAGGAAGTTTGAGCCTTCAGTTGTAAGTCTTACACCATCCTGGCCAAGAATTGAGTTAATAAAGCCCTTCTGATACTGACCGTAGTAGTTATACTGTTCAACAAGAAGATTTGCTGAGTAAATACCGTCAATCCACTGAAGACTCTTGTCTTCTTTCACTTCGTCGATTGTGTATTCAACCATATCACCGCTTACTGCATCAACGATTACAATACCCTTAACGTCTGTACCACCGAACATACCGATTGTTTTATCAAGTACGGGAACAATCCAGAAGGGCTTGCCTGCTTCGTCAATTTCGAAACGGGGTGTGTCAAAAATGTAAGTGGGATATGCGAAACGAACATGACGCATAAGATATTTTGAAAAATGCTCGTTGGGTGAATATCTGATATATTCGCCCTCGTTGAGAGTTACAAGCTCAGCCTTCTGAGTTACCATATCTACAATAATATAACCGGGAAGACCCTCGCCTGTATTCTTAAGCCACTTGAAAACGTCACCGTAAGCGAGAGTTGCAAGCTTTACGGGTGAGCCCTTGTAGTTAATCTGTGTAAGAGTGGGAGCAACCTCAAACTGTGATACCTTATTGATTGTAGCAAGATCACCGAGAGTACGGTTAGCAAGCACGCTTGCAGCTGCATTGTCAAGAACGGGAACGCTCTTGAAGTCTGCTTCTTCAATTTCTTCAGAGAAGTTTTTGCTTTCGTCAACTGCAATAATCTGGCTGTAGCTCTTTGCTCTGAGAACAACTGATGAAATTGCAGTGCCGACACCTACAATTGCAACAAGAATTGCAATTACAACAACTGAAACAATTGAGCGTCTCTTAACATATTCCATATATTCAGGGTGAAGCTGTGCATTTGAGGTTATAAAGGTAAGACCCATATAAATTGCAGCAACGATACCGATGAACATATAGGTTTCCGTGCTCTTGAAATTGAGAGGCGGAAGCATAAAGTAGTATGCAACAATAGCACCGATTACTGTGCCGATGATGCAGAGAATTGTTTTAAGGCCGCTTTTAGCAGGAACAAGATAGGCTGATTTGCCTGAGCCCTTGCCTGAGCTGCCCTTACCTGTGAAATCAACATTGATTGGTTCCATAAGCTTATCTCCTTTTCTGTCTGTTAAATATTACCTTTAATTATACATTGAACTTTAATAAAATGCAATAGCAAAACCCATTAACATTTTATATACAAAAGGGCTCTCCGCCTTATAAACAGAGAGCCGATTTTAAATTCTGTTAATTTATCTTACTTTACCTTCACAGCAATTGCCTTTGTTGCACCGCTGTAAACATTCTTGCCGTCAACCTTTGTGTAAGCCTTAACCTTAAAGTAATAGGTCTTGCCCTTTTTAAGGTTCTTAATTGTGCAGCTGAGCTTCTTTGTTGAACCGATTTTTTCAAAACCGCTGTCCTTCTTTTCAGACATATAAACAACATAGCCGGTTGCACCGCTTACTTCCTTCCAGGAAAGTGAAGCCTTTCCTGCTTCAGCCTTGGCTGTTACTGCAGGCACAGCAGGCTTTGTTGAGGTAAGAAGCTCTGTGTAATTCTTTGCCCAGAGTGTTTCCTTTTCTGTCTTAGTATAGGCCTTTACTGCAAACTTATATTCAGTGCCGGCCTTAAGCTTTTTAACTGTGCAGCTGAGCTTTTCGGTTGTTCCGAGAGTTTTATACTTCTTTGCCTTTGCATCGTAGAGATAAACTCTGTAGCCTGTTGCACCCTCAACAGCCTTCCAGCTGAGCTTTATTGAATCAGCTGTCTGACTTACTGTAATCTTCTCTGTCTTTGAAGGAAGAACAGTGAAGGTGAGAGTTTTTTCACCGTTGTAATTGCCGATAAACTCAACCTTTACCTTGTATGTGCCGATTGCTTTTCTGCCCTTATCGTAAGTGAGATTATAATCGGTATATCTCTTAAGCTCCTTGCCGTCAGCAGTTTTTACAACAAGTGCGGGCTTCTTTGCTTTTCCGTTGAAGGTATACTTCACTGTGGAAAGGCTTACGCTTTCAATTCTGCCGATTTTGCTGTTGCTGATTTCTTCCTTGCAAACCGCACAGGTTTCTTTGATTTCACCGTCGCTGTCAAAATCAGCTCTTATAACTGAGGAGGAAACTGTATGCTCCTTTTTGGGAAGAATCTTCTGAGCCTTTATAACCTCACCGCAGATACTGCAGACAATACCGCTTGAAACACCGTCCTTTTTACAGGTGGGCTCAATTCCGTCAAGCACCTTTTCAGTATGAGGAAGCTTTTCAATTATATCCTGCTCAGTAATAACTGTTTCGCAAACGCTGCAGATGACACCGTCGGTTGTGCCGTCATTTTCGCAGGTTGCATCCACACCGGGAACAATCTTTTCTGTATGAGAAAGCTTAGGAAGCACTTCCTGCTTTTCAATTTCAAATGAACATAATGCACAGCTTATGCCGTCGGTAAGACCTTCCTCCTTACAGGTTGCAGGTCTGCCCTTTACTACCTTCTCAGTGTGAGGAAGCAACGGAAGATCAGCCTGAGGCTCAAGAATCTTTTTGCAAAGTGAGCATTCAACACCGTCAGTTTTACCCTGAACAGTACAAGTAGAAGGTGTACCCTTGATTACGCTTTCCTTATGGTCGTCATTCTTAGGAATAACCACCTGCTGCTCAAGGATGATTCCACAGCCCTCACAGATACTTCCGTCTGTAAGACCGTCCTCCATACATGAAGCCTTTTTGCCTTCAATAAGCTTCGGCACGTGAGCGCCTTTGGCAATTTTCTCCTGCTCCTTGGTTATAATTCCGCAGACCTCACAAGCAAGGCCGTCTGTAAGACCGTCTTCAAGGCAGGTTGCCTTTTTGCCTTCAACAATCATATCAATGTGGCCTTTTGCAGGAATAGCCTCCTGCTCCTTAACCATAAAGCCACAGATAATACAGATTTCACCGAAGCTTAAGCCTTCTTCGGTACAGGTTGCGGGATAGCCCTCAACAACCTTTGTCTGATGAGGCTTCTTGGGGATAACCTCAGATTCTTCAAGAACTGTATCACAAACACTGCACATTTTACCTGCTGTTCTGCCTTCCAGTGAGCAAGTTGCGTTAAGTGCTGTTTCAATGGGCACTATAGTGTGTCCCTTTGCAGGAACAAGCTCCTGCTTTACCTTATCTTCACCACAGGTTTCGCAATAGATACCTGCAGTATAGCCTGACTTTGTGCAGGTTGCAACAACCTCGGGCTTATGTACTATTACATGGTTATTTTCAATTATGATTTCGTTTCTGTCGAGTCTTACATCACCGTTTGCATCAGCGTAATACTCTGAACAGTTTTTGCAGAAATAGTTTTCTCTTTCACCGTTCACACCGCATGAAACCTCAACACCGGGTCTGTAAACCATATCGTGGCTGAGCTTCGGTAATTCCTTTGCAGTTGAATAGCTGCATTCCTTACACTTTTCACCGTTTGTTTTACCAACACCCATACAGGTTGCAGGTCTGCCGGTTTCAGACACAGTAGTGTGTGCATTAATCATTCTGTAGGCTGTATAGCAGGTTCCGCAAACCTTTACATGACCCGCTCTGCACTGAAGAATAACGACATCCTCTGCGTTACTCCAGACTTCACACTGCTTTGAAGCAGTTAAATCCTCATCCTTGTCAAGGCTTGTAACCTTTTTACTCTGGCTTACTGAAAACAGACCGCCATTTTTTATTGTTACCTTGCCGCCTGATTCCTCAGCGCCCCATAAATCCTTAAGGGTTGTGGATGCATTTGAAGGAACATTAATTCTGCTGAATGAATCTGAGCCGTTTCTTGTAAATGAAACTGAGCCGAATTTTACACTTCTGATGTAATTACGGTCAAGTGAAACGGAGTACTTATAAGCGCTTACAGTTGTATTACCACCAATTTTAAGAGTAAGCTTATTCTTGTTGGCTTCTGTTGCAGAAACAACAACGCCGCATCCGTTTTTCATTGAGTTGCGGAGAGTTCCGCTGTAAATATTGATTGCTGTGCCCTTATCTGAAAGGAAAATTGCAGTATCTGATGAGTCAACAGTCTGCTTATAAGCATCGTTGTCACCCATTATAAAATCAACATTTACATTTGTAACCTCTGCTAAGCTGTTGTCAAGCTTTACAATTGCCGCACCTGATGAGGTTGTGTTGAATTTAACAATACTGCGGCTGCTTTCACCTACATCAGCTCTGTTGCCTGACTGGTTTATAAAGTAAAGCTTTGCAGAGCCTGTAATATTGAAGAGATATTTTGTAGCTCTTGAATTAACTGTAATGTTGTAGCCGTTAAGGTCAAGTGCAATAATACCTGAATCGTCAATATTGATTTCACAGCTGTTAGTATCGTCTGTCTGTGTGATATTGCCCTTAAGCACGATATTTGCTCCTGCCTTGTAATTTTCAAGAGCATCCTTAAGCTGAGCAAAGGTGCTTACATCTACACTTGCGCCAACACATTTTTCCACAGTAGCCGCTGAAGCAGAAAAGCCAAAGCAGAAGGCTATGAGCAGAACGAGCACAAGCAACATAGGTTTAAGTTTGTTATTTTTCATTTCTAAACTCCTCTGATTTCATTAAGACAAGAATTTATCAGTGTCCTACATGAAAAAGATTATCGTTTTCATAGTCGGGCTCACTTGTAAGGTGAATACCCAGCTTTCTGTAGAACATCATATCAACGCTTGAGGGAATAACAGAAAGATGTGCATCGCAGCCCTTGAGCTGAGGCAGACAAGCAAGTGCTTTAGCTGCGTTTTCATCTGTTGCCGCACTTACTGAAAGTGCAACAAGCACCTCATCAACATGAAGTCTGGGGTTTTTGCTGCCGAGATAGTTAACCTTAAGGTCCTGAACAGGTCCGATAAGATAAGACGGAAGAAGCAGAAGCTTGTCATCAAGTCCTGCAAGGTGCTTGAGTGCATTAAGAACTGCTGCTGATGCACAGCCGAGAAGCTTCTTTGTTTTACCTGTGATTATTGTTCCGTCTGAAAGCTCAATTGCTGCTGCAGGGCTGCCCATTTCTTCAGCAACCTCGTTAGCTACAATGGCAACTCTTCTGTCGGCAATACCGATACCTGCCTTGTTCATAAGAAGGAGAAGCTTTTCCTGCTCCTTGCGGGTGTCAGCACCGAAGCGTTCCTCACACATTGCACTGTAATAGCGTCTGAGAATTTCCTGATTAGCTGCGTCTCTTACTGCTTCGTCGTCAGTAATGCAGTTGCCTGCCATATTTACACCCATATCTGTAGGTGACTTATAGGGGCATGAGCCGTAGATTTTTGTGAAAATAGCCTTGAGTACAGGGAAAATTTCAACGTCACGGTTATAATTGACAGTAGGTACACCGTATGAATCAAGATGGAAGGGGTCAATCATATTCATATCGTTAAGGTCAGCTGTGGCTGCCTCATAAGCAAGATTGACCGGATGATTGATTGAAAGATTCCAGATAGGGAAGGTTTCAAACTTTGCATAGCCCGCTTCAATTCCGCGAAGATGGTCATGGTAAAGCTGAGAAAGACAGGTTGCCATTTTTCCGCTGCCGGGTCCGGGAGCAGTTACAACAACAATTTTTCTTTCAGTTTCAATATATTCATTCTTACCGTAGCCCTCATCTGAAACTATGAGAGGTACATTTGAAGGATAACCGGCAATTTTATAGTGAGTGAAAACCTTGATACCAAGGTCTCTGAGGTTATCCTTGAATTTATCAGCAGAAGCCTGACCGCTGTACTGAGTGATTACAACACTGCCCACATAAAGACCTACACTTCTGAAAAGGTCAATAAGTCTCAGCACCTCTTTATCGTAAGAGATGTTGAGGTCGCGTCTTAATTTTTTCTGTTCAATTGCAGTTGCACTTACAGAAATTACAATTTCAGCCTCGTCCTTTAATTTAAGAAGCATTTTCAGCTTACTGTCCGGCTGAAATCCAGGCAATACTCTTGAAGCGTGGTGGTCATCGAAAAGCTTTCCGCCAAATTCAAGATAGAGCTTTCCTCCGAATTGGTTTACTCTTTTTCTTATTTGCTCTGACTGTGTTTTGATATATTTATCATTATCGTAACCGATTTTCATCAGAATCACTCCCTTAAGAAACTTTCAACCTTAATGATACCACAAATTTTGCGTATTTTCAACCAATTTTAAACACAATAGTTACATAAAAATAATAACAATATTATGATATTTTTTCTAATGGTATTTACTTTTTGATTTCCTGTGATATAATCTACACTGTTTGAATAATTTTCAGGAGGTTTAATATGACTAAGCTGAAATCAGAAATGATTATTTTCAAAGAGCAGCTTCCTTTACCCCTTGCAGTTTTCGTTTATATTTCAAGAGCAATTTTTCTTGCTTCTGCTGTGGCTGTGCCCTCATCGGCAGTTTTTTCACTCACAGCCCTTGCCCTTACATATCTTGTAAGCCTTTTACATCTTGTTTCTAAGAAGGATTCCTTTTTGTCTGCACTCAGCCACAAAGTTACTGCACTTATATGCTTTGCTTCACTCATCAGCTGCTTTATCGGTCAGACTCTCGGTGTACTCACAAAGAATCCTGATTACGACATAGTAATGAGCCTTGCTACAGGTGTGACGGGTACACTCTTCGGTTATTATTTAACAGTTTCAATAAAAAGTGTTGAAAACAAGCGCGACTGCTCATTTATTGCAAGCTCCTCACTTTTCGTAAGCGGAACAATTATCTTCTTCCGTGAGATGCTTGAATTTTTCTCAGACTACCTTTTCGGCACAAATTATGTTCACGCTGAGCAGATTGGTGATGATCATTGGTTCTTCAGACTTTTAGGTGTAGGCAGTAACATTCCTCAGCAGAGACCACTTTTAGACACCGACGAGGATATGCTTATTTCTCTTCTTTCATCAGCTGTAACAACTGCTTTCCTTTATGCTTTTCTAAAAATCAGAAACAAGACTCTTTTTGTAAAAGAGAAAAAGCTGAAAAGCTCAGTTAAGGCTCTCCCCTCAAAAATATACGATAAAATTTACACTGAAATTGAAGCAGTAAAGAAGGACACAAGCATTGTTGATACACTCACCTGGTGGCTTACAAGAAGCGCTATGATTTATGCTGCAATTACAATTGAAGACAATGCAGAAAGAATTCTTATAATCGCAAACCTTCTTGCAACCTTTGCAATTACACTTCTGCACCTTGTCTTCCCGAAGGAATCACTTTTCGGAAAAATCAGTTACCGTCTTCAGTCCTGGATTTGTCTTATTGTTTTCACAGGCTCATATATGGGTAACTACATTTTCGTATACAATAATCTTCCGAGATTCGACCTTTTCCTTCACTTCATTTCAGGACCTATTGCAGTTGCAGCCGGTTATTATGCTCTTAAGACCTTTAAGGCTCTCGAAACAAAGAAAGAGGTTTTTCTTGCAGTAATTTATGCGTTTTGTCTTTCATGCTTTATAATCCCCTTCTGGGAGGTATTTGAATTTATCGGTGACTTCCTTTTCGGCTCAGCAAACCAGGGCTTTTACTGGGTGCCCGGTGACGATTCCTTCTTCTTTAAGCTTTTCGGCAGAGGTCATGAAAACAGAATGCTCTATTACCTCTTCGACACTGTTTATGATGTTCTTCTTGCATTTTTAACAACAGTAATCTCTGCACTCTGGCTTCATATCAGCCTCCTTAAAAATCTCAAGGCAGGAAAAACAGCTTCTGAAAAGGATAAAATAGCGGCAACTTATTGACAAACATTTTCAGTTATGCTATTATTTTCTAAGCACAAGACACTTTCCTTAAAGGGGAGTAGCTCATAGCCGTAAATCAACAACCGCCTTATGGCTGGTTTACGGGCCCTAAGTGGTAGCAAGACCTTTAACAGACTTTTAAGTTCTGTTAAAGGTTTTTATATTATAAATAAGAAAAGACCATAATAAAACAAGAAAGGAAGCATTATCTTATGAAACACTATTTACACACAGCTGAAGAGGTTTTCGCTGATGTAAAATCTTCAGAAGCCGGCATTACCGAAGCTGAAGCTGAGAAAAGACTTCAGGAAAACGGTAAAAACAAGCTTGAAGAAGGCAAGAAAAAAACAATTTTCAAGAGAATCCTCGAACAGCTTTCAGACCCCATGATTATCATTCTTATTATCGCTGCAGGTATTTCAGCAGTTACAGAATGGTTTGAGCACGGTTACTTCCACTTTGTTTTCCCCACAGACACAGTTATTATTCTCGTTGTTGTTGTTATCAACACAATTCTCGGTGTTGTTCAGGAAAGCAAGGCTGAAGCAGCAATTGAAGCACTTCAGGAAATGTCAGCCGCAACCTCAAAGGTTATCCGTGACGGAAAGCTTGTTTCTGTTAAGAGTGAAGACCTTGTAATCGGTGACGTTATCGTTCTTGAAGCAGGCGACGCTGTTCCCGCAGACTGCCGTATTTTTGAATGCGCAAGCATGAAAATTGAAGAGGCTGCACTTACAGGTGAATCTGTTCCCGTTGACAAGCTTATTGATCTTCTTAACGGTGGCGACAAAGGTGAGGTTCCTCTTGGCGACAGAAAGAATATGGCTTACATGGGCTCAACCGTTGTTTACGGTCGTGGTAAGGCAGTTGTTGTTGCAACAGGTATGGCTACTGAAATGGGTAAAATTGCAAACGCAATTGCTCAGGCTGAAGAAGGTCAGACACCTCTTCAGATTAAGCTCGCTCAGCTTTCAAAGATTCTTACAAAGCTCGTTCTCGGCATCTGCGTAGTTCTTTTCGCTTATCAGATGGTGGTTGCATATGTTCAGACAGGTGCAATGCCCGAAATCACAAAGATTCTTGACAGCTTTATGGTTGCAGTTTCTCTTGCAGTTGCTGCTATTCCCGAGGGTCTTGTTGCTGTTGTTACAATTGTTCTTTCAATCGGCGTTACAAATATGTCAAAGAAGAACGCTATTATCAGAAAGCTTACAGCTGTTGAAACTCTCGGCTGTGCTCAGATTATCTGCTCAGACAAGACAGGTACTCTTACTCAGAACAAGATGACAGTTGTTGACCATTTCGGTGACAACGAGACTCTTATCGCAAAGGCAATGGCTCTTTGCTGTGATGCTGAAATTGATGAAAACGGTGATGTTACAGGTGAACCCACAGAGGCTGCACTTGTTGCTTATGCAAACTCACTTTCACTTAACAAGAACGACCTTGTAAAGGCTAATCCCCGAATTGGCGAAGCTCCCTTCGATTCAGGCAGAAAGATGATGTCAACAGTTCACAACACTGCTGAAGGTATCATTCAGTACACCAAGGGTGCTCCCGACGTAATTATCGGCAAGTGTACTCACACTCTCTGGAACGGACAGGTTGTTCCCTTCAACGATGAGCTCAAGGAGCTTACTCTCAAGGACAACAAGAGAATGGCTGACCAGGCTCTCCGTGTTCTTGCAATTGCATACAGAGCTTACGAATCAGCTCCCGCAGATTTTGCTCCCGAAGCACTTGAAGAAAGCCTTATCTTCGTTGGTCTTACAGGTATGATCGACCCTGCCCGTCCTGAGGTTAAGGCTGCTATTGAGGAATGCCGTTCAGCAGGTATTACTCCCATTATGATTACAGGTGACCACAAGGATACAGCTGTTGCAATCGCTAAGCAGCTCGGCATTATTGAAGATGCTTCAGGCGCTATCACAGGTGCTCAGCTTGACGAAATCAGCGATGAGAATTTTGCTGAAAGAGTTACAGAATTCAGAGTATATGCACGTGTTCAGCCCGAACACAAGACAAGAATTGTTAACGCTTGGCGTGCTAAGGGTATGATTACCGCTATGACAGGTGACGGTGTAAACGACGCTCCCTCAATCAAGAGCGCTGACATCGGTGTCGGTATGGGTATCACAGGTACAGACGTTACAAAGAATGTTGCTGATATGGTTCTTGCAGACGACAACTTTGCAACAATCGTTTCAGCAGTTTCAGAAGGCAGAAGAATTTACGACAACATCAGAAAGGCAATTCAGTTCCTTCTCGGTTCAAACCTTTCAGAGGTTCTTTCAATCTTCATTGCAACAATTCTTAACTTCACAATTCTCAAGCCCGTTCATCTTCTTTTCATCAACCTTGTAACAGACAGTATTCCTGCTCTTGCTCTCGGTCTTGAAAAGCCCGAAAGAGACATTATGCAGCGTAAACCCAGAAACAGTAAGGAAGGCGTTTTCGCAGGCGGTATGGGCTTTGACGTATTCTATCAGGGTGCGCTTGTTACAATTCTTACACTTGCTGCATTCTTCATCGGTGAATTCCTTCAGACAGGTCACTGGCAGTTTACAAACATTGATCCCGCAAACAGCGGTGAGGGTATGACAATGGCATTCCTTACAATGTCAATGTGCGAAATCTTCCATTCATTCAATATGCGCTCACAGAGAGGCTCAGTTATCGGTATGGTATTCGGTCAGAAGTCACACAACATTGTTCTTTACGGTGCAATGGTTGCTTCTCTCCTTCTTACAACTGCAATTATCGAGGTTCCCTTCCTTGCTGATATGTTCGAATTCACACACCTTGATCCTCTTGCATACGGCATCTCAATCGGTCTTGCATTCCTTGTTATTCCCATTGTTGAAATCATCAAGGCAATTCAGAGAGCTGTTTCAAAGAAATAAGCAATTCAAATCCGGCTGTTGGTTAACCGATGGCCGGAATTTTTTTATTATCACTTGCTATTTTGCTGCTATAGTGGTATTATATGGATAATAAAATATAAGGAGTACAGTATTATGAAAGATATAACTCTTGTAATTATGGCTGCTGGTATGGGCAGCAGATACGGCGGACTCAAGCAGATTGACCCAGTTGGTCTTCATGGCGAAATTATTCTTGACTACTCTGTTTACGATGCAATTGAAGCCGGCTTTACAAAGGTTGTTTTTGTAATCAAGCACGAAATTGAAAAGGACTTTAAAGAAATAATCGGAAACAAATACGACGGCAGAATCAAGATTGACTTTGCTTTCCAGAACATCGATAACATTCCCGAGGGCTATGAAATTCCCGAAGGCAGAACAAAGCCCTGGGGCACAGGTCACGCAATTCTTTCCTGTAAGGGTCTTGTTGACGGTCCCTTTGCTGTTATCAACGCAGACGACTTCTACGGCAAGGAAACCTTCAAAACACTTTATAATGAGCTTACAAGAGAAAAGCCTGAAAGCGACAAATATCAGTTCTGTATGGCAGGCTTCAAAATTGAAAACACCCTTACTGAAAACGGTCATGTTGCAAGAGGTGTATGCGACACAGAGGGCAACAGACTCATCGGTGTAACAGAAAGAACAAAAATCGTAAAAGACGGTGACAAAATCAAGTATACCGAGGACGACGGTGAAAGCTGGACAGAAATTCAGAAAGGCACAACTGTTTCTATGAACCTCTGGGGCTTTACTGCTGATATGCTTGATGAACTCGAAGTCGGCTTCAAGGAATTTTTTGAAAAGAACAAGGCTGACCTTTCAAAGTGCGAATATTATATTCCCTTTGCTGTTGATGATCTTATCAAAGCAGGTAAGGCTGAGGTTACTGTTGTTGTAACAAATGAAAAATGGTACGGTGTAACATACAAGGCAGATAAGCCTGTTGTTGAAAAGGCTCTCAAGGAAAAGACCGAAGAAGGCATTTATCCCGCTCCCCTCTTCGCATAATTTAATATTGACTAAAACAAATATAAGCGATATAATTAAGCCATCAAGAAAAGGATGGTAACTATGAAAAAAATTATATCGCTTATTTTATTTTTGCTTATGCTTATGAGCATCTGCTCTGTTGCTTCTTTTGCAGTAAGCTACAACGAAGGAATAAAAGCACTTCAGGATCAGTTCCTGGACGGCGGCACAGATGATATGGACTATGTTTATTATAATCCTGTGCAGAAGGGCTTTGACCTTAAAAAGTATCCTCTTGTAATCTGGCTTCACGGCAACTCCTCAGGCGACTACCCTCGTCATCAGCTTGAAAACAGCAATATTGCAATGTGGTCAAGTGAGGAATATCAGAAGCGCTTTGAGGGTACAGAGGGTGCATACATTTTCATCCCACGCTGTTCAACAAGATCTCTTTCTCTTGCATGGGAAGGAAAGCAGAATGTACTTAAAAACACAATTGATCAGTTCATTGCAGAAAATGTTAACCACATCGACACTGACAGAATTTACATCGGCGGTTACTCAATGGGTGGCAAAATGGCACTGATTATGGCAACAAGATACACCGGATTTTTCGCTGCAACCTTCCTTATGTCACCGGTTTACGCACCTTCAAACAGTGAGCTTGATGCTCTTGCCGAAACACCCACCTGGCTTATGGTGTGCAAAAACGACAACTACCTTTCACTTAATCAGTTTACCGTTAAAAGCAACTGGACTTACCTTGCAGGTGTAGCCAAGTATCCCGAAAAGAACAGAATGTCCACCTTTGACGGCATTTACTATCCCGACGGCAGCTATCGTGGTGACGATGAGGTACATAACACCTGGGAGCCTGCCTGCTACGATTTATTTATGAATGACGGCAGTCAGTACAAGGATATGGAAATTGTAGACGGTCTCGGAAAAGCTGTTGAGCTTACTTATCCCAACGGTCTCATCAGCTGGCTTTCTCAGCAGACTCTTTCAGACTATCAGACCGAAGCAGAAGAAGGTGGCTTCCTTCAGAGAGTTATTGATATGATAATCAACTTCTTCACCGCTGTTATCAAGGTTATGGGCACAATCGGTGGTCTTATCTAAGCTGAATTGAAACACAGGACACAACCTTGAGTAAAAACAGGGTTGTGTCCTTTCTGTTTGAAAACCAATTGTTAAAAAATGTAAAAAAAGTCTCCACATCAATTACAACTTAGAGGTCTATTATAAGCTTATACCATTCTGCTATACGGAGGCGTATAATATGAAAAAACAAATAAAACGCTTTTCAGCTCTTCTGCTGACATTAATTATGACTTTTTCTCTTGTGATTCCCGCCTTTGCGGCAAGGGTTGAAAGCACCGACGACGTTCTTATTTACATAAAGGGCTACGGCTGTACAATATATAAGGACAACATCCCCGCTGAGGAGAACATAATTTTTCCGAAGCCCATTGACATAAGCGGAATACTTTCCAGATCTCTCACTCCCATTCTTTCAGAGCTTGCTCAGGGTCTTATCACTGACAATTATGATGATTACTGTGATGAAATCTACGCAGCTGTTGAGCCGATTTTCAAGGACTGTCTTCTTGACAGCAACGGCGAAGCCTCTGACGGCTCAGGCTACGGCGGTAACGCTCTTACAGACGATTTCATTGTTTCTGAGGTAAACACTCCCGAAAACAGCATTCTCTTTCCTTATGACTGGAGACTTTCACCTCAGTACAATGCAAAGATTCTTGAAGAATTCATCGACAGAGTCTGCAGAGAAAAAGGCGTAAGTCAGGTTGATATTATGGGGCGCTGTCTCGGTATGTCTGTTGTAAACGCTTATCTCGAAACCGGTGAAAACCTCAGCAAGGTTGACGACATTGTAATGTATATTCCCGGAACAATGGGTATGTATGTTCTTGGTGCACTTTTCTCAGGCAACATTGACCTTGACTCCGACAATATCAACACCTTTCTTGATTACTACCTTACAAACAATGTTGTTATTGAAGACCCCGGTATGAACAGCTTTGTTATTGCTTATGTAAACTTCCTCAATCAGGCAAGAGCACTGGGCGTTGCAAGCGACTTTCTTGAAAAAGCACTATACAATATTATCGACGATATTTTTCCGAGAATCATCCGTGCAACCTACGGCACCTTTCCTGCTTTCTGGTCTATGATTCCTGCCAAGTACTTCGAGGCTGCAATTGACTTCACCTTCAACACTCCTGAGCTTAAAAAGGAATTTGCAGGTCTTATTGCAAAAGCAAGAGATTTCCACAGAAATGTGCAGCTCACCTGCTATGATACAATGACAGAGCTTCGTAATGACGGCATGAGATTTATGATTGTTTCAAAATATGATACACCCGTTGTTCCTCTCGGTCCCGAAGCCGATTATAACGGCGACTTCTACGCAGAAACAGAGCTTTCCTCGTTCGGTGCAACCTGTGCACCTTACGGTGAAACTCTTTCAGAAAAGCATATTTCTTCTCTCAATGCAATTGAGAAAAGATTCCTTTCTCCCGACCTTAAAATTGATGCTTCAACCTGCCTTTTCCCCGAAACCACATGGTTTATCAAATACTGTCTGCACGACCATTGGCCTGAACCTCAGGACGCTATGGCAATGCAGTTTTTAAGAGATAAGAATATGACAGTGTTCACCTATGACGAATATCCGCAGTATCTCAAGCTTACAGATTTCGTTGCAGGCGGTGACAAAACCTCAGGTGTTATGTCACCTGTTGAAGGCCCTGACCCCGTAGAAGATGATGAAGGCTTCGTTTCGGGCTACATTTCCTTCCTCAGAAGAATGTTCTCATCAATAAGAGAATACTTTACAAATCTTATCAGAAGATTTTTCCCGAACTTCGGCAGATAAAGCTTCAGGACATATAAAAATTCCGCAGTCGTAATAAACTGCGGAATTATTTTTTATCTGTTATCTGGGCATTGTGGGAGGAACCTGCTGATACTGTACAGGCTGAGGCTGTACGGGCTGATACTGCTGAGGATTCAGCTGTACAAAGGGAGGTGTTGCTGTTGTGTAGGTTACCTGATACTGCGGCTGAGCCTGAGGCTGTACTACAGGCTGCGCAGGAGCATATGCCTGATACTGAGGACGAACAACGGGCTGAGGCTGAACAGGAATCTGCACTGCAGGCTGAGCCTGAACAGGAGCCTGTGCCATTGTCTGAGCCTGAGCTGCGGGCTGATATTCAACTGAGGGACGCTCGTGAGTTTTTCCGTCAATAAGCTGCTGAAGAAGCTTAATTGCTTCAGCAATGCCCCAGAACATAGCAGCCATAAGAACACTGATAAGCATAGCTATTGAAAGATATCCGAAGCCGAAATTGCTTTCTGTAAAGGTCATAACAGCAAAGCCAACAATAAAGCCCACAACAATTGTGGCAACTGCAACAACATTAAGAGCCTTAGCAACATTGTTACGGCTTGCGAGCATATTTACACCGTTTGAAGCAGCAATAAGAGCCTCATATTCTTCATCGCTTATTGTAATGGGCACTTCCTTGCCCTTTTCATTTTTTTCTGTAAGCTCCCATGAGTAAAGGTCTGCATCCTTTTTCTTGTAGTATTCTTCAGCCTGAATTCTCTTCAGCTCCTGAATTTTAAGGTCAACACGTTCTGACATAATTCGTATTCCTTTCTATTTTTTATTCAATAATACACCAATTTTACTTTATAATAGATTACCACACTTTTAAAAAATGTTCAAGTATAAAAATAAAAAATCCTTTTTCAATTCTTCCGTGGTTGGATTTACCAGGCGGAAAACCACCTTTTCCGTGTTACAATTTTTTTGCGACGGGCTTCAGAAGGCCTTAGAAAACAACGGAGGTAAAAAATGAAAAAACGAGTTTTATATTTCTTTCTCTTTCTTATCACGCTTATTTCTGCATCGGCACTGCCCTCTTCTGCGGCAGAATTTTCAGCAAGCTACACGGTTACAACTGAGGGTGGTAATCTTAATGTAAGAAAGAAAGCTTCATCTACAGCTGATGTCATTACTGTACTGCCAAACAAGAAAACTGTTGCGGTTTACGGCAAGAGTGGTAATTGGTACAAAGTTGAATATAAAAACAACAAGTACGGCTACTGCCACGAGGATTATCTCACACCCAAGGAAAATTCTTACAGAGCTTATATAAACACCAACGGCAGCTCACTTAACGTAAGAAAAGGCAGAGGCACTTCTTACGAGGTTAAGGACAAGCTTTCTGACGGTGCTGTAGTTACTGTGATTTCAGAAGGTAGCAGCTTTCATAAAATTCTCTATAACGGCACAAAAACAGGCTATGTTTCTAAGGATTATCTTCTGAAAGCACCGTCTTATCACAAAAAGGTTACTCTTTCTGTGCCCTCATACAATCAGACCGATACCCGTTGGAAAAATGTTCCCATCGGCTCTTACGGTGACACTATAGGTACAATAGGCTGCACAACAACGGCTCTTGCTATGGCAGAAAGCTTTCATTCAGGCACCACAGTTACACCGCCTATGATGAAAAACAGACTGACCTACACACCCTCAGGCTCACTTTTCTGGCCCAATGAATATACAACAGAGCTTGTTTCTTCAGGTGATTATCTGAGAAAAATCCACAGTGTGCTTTCAAAGGGCAAGCCTGTTATTCTCGGCGCAAAAAGCTACAGCGGCCGTCAGCACTGGGTTGTTGTTACAGGTCACACAGCTAATGCGGCAAAGCTTAAGGACAGCAGATTTACCATCAATGATCCCGGCTCAAAAACACGAACAACCCTCAGCGATTTTCTGAGTGAGTATCAGCTGGTGTATAAAATAGCCTACCGCAAATAGTTGCCTTTTTTCCTTCTTCAGTATATAATATAACCATCTCACTGAAGGAGGAAATCAAATGAAAAACAAAAAAGGCATAAGAACTGCCCTCATAATTTTTGCAGCTATTGTTCTCACCTTTGTTGGCATTATTACCTCACACAGAATTCTGCCCATTGTTCCGAGTATATTTTCAATTTCACAGCACAGCCAGAATGCTCCGAAGCTTATTGCTCACAGAGGCTTTTCAGGTGTTTATCCGCAGAATACAATTCCTGCCTTTGAAGGTGCTGCTGAAGCTGACTTCTGGGGCGCTGAATGTGATATTCACACAACCAAGGACGGCAAATGGATAGTTACCCACGACGAAGACCTTTCAAAGCTTACCAACGGCGAGGGTTATATAAAGGATTACACCCTTGACGAATTGAGAGAAATCCAGGTAGATTCAGGCAAGAGAATCAGAAAATACGGCACTCTGCCTCTCCCCACCCTTGAGGAATATCTTCAGGTATGTGTAAACGACGGTGAAATGGTTCCCGTTATTGAAATCAAGAGCTGCGACACAAAGTATCTTCCTTCACTTAAGCGAATCGTTTCAGAATTCGACCTTACAGAAAAGGCTGTTTTCATTTCATTCAATGAAGATTATCTTACAGAATACCGTAAGCTTGATAAGGATGCAACTATTCTTTTCCTTAAGCACAACCCCACAACAGAGGATATTGATATGTGCATTGAGCAGAATTTCGGCATCAATTTCTACTTCAAAGACCTGATAAAGTGCCACAAGGCAATTAAGTATGCACGAGAAAATAATGTGCCCATCGGTGCATGGACAGTTGACAACACAATTTACGCAGATGTAATGGCACTCTTCGGTGCAGAATTTATTACAACGAATAAAATCAAACCGTAAAAACTTAGTCCGCCAAGTAATCAAAGTTACTTTGGCGGACTTATTATTTTAAATTAAACACTAAGCTGAAACAGATACATTCGAAGCGAAGCGACCCTTATTTCAACTTTTAACTTTCAACTTTAAACTTTTTTACGGCAGGTTGTTTCCTGCTGCAGCGTAGATGTCATACCAGTGCTGACGGTCAATTTTTATACCGCTTGCTGAAAGGTAATCCTTAAGGCGGTCAACATTGGTTGTGCCGAGAATTGCCTGCATGTTGGCAGGATGACGGAGAATCCACGCAATTGCGGTTGCTTCCTTTGAAAGACCGTATTCCTTTCCGACTTCTTCAAGCTTTTTAAGAAGGTCAGTGCAGTTTTCGTCATTGAAAATTGTCTTACCCTTAACGGTGCCTCTTACGGGTCCCCACGCCTGAATTGTTGTATCGGTAAGTCGGCAGTATTCAAGCACGGCACCGTCTTTTACATTAGCTGATGGTGTTTTCATATTTACATTGATGCCGTTTGCAATCATTTCTGAGTGGGCTACACCAAACTGAAGCTGATTTGCAACAAGCTTTTCACCGGTTATTTTTTCAAGCAGCTGCATCTGCATAGGGTTGTGGTTTGACACACCGAAAAAGCGCACCTTACCTGACTTTTTAAGCTCAGCGAAAGCTTCTGCAACCTCTTCATCAAAAAGAGTGTCGGGTCTGTGGAGAAGAAGCACGTCAAGATAATCTGTGCGAAGTCTCTGCAGTGTGCCGTCAACGCTTTTCAGAATGTGCTCCTTTGAAAAATCGTATCTCTGGTGAGGTACAATTGCACACTTTGACTGAAGAATCATTTTGCTTCTCAGCTCACCGTTCATATTAATGGCTGAAGCAAACTTTCTTTCACTTTCTCCACCGCCGTAAATGTCAGCGTGGTCAAAAAAGTTTGCACCCATTTCCATAGCTGTTTTTACAAGCACTTCAATTTCTTTCTCTTCTTTACCGCAATAGTTCATACAGCCTATTGCTATGTCGGGCACCATAAGCCCTGTTTTTGAAAGTTCAATCTTTCTCATAGTTTAATCCTCTAATTCTCTTACAAAGTCTTTGAACATAGTTCCTCTCTGCTGATAGCTTTTAAACATGCCCCAGCTTGCACAAGCAGGTGAAAGAAGACAGCAATCGCCTTCCTTTGCACTTTCAGCGCAGATTTTTACTGCTTCCTCAAGACTTTCCGCATAACAGAAATCTCTGAACTGTGCTTTCATACAAGCATCAGCAATTTTCTCTCTTGTCTGACCGATAAGCACAAGCTTACGCACCTTACCCGGAAAACGGCTTACCCATTCGGTATAATCACCGTTTTTGTCGTAGCCCCCTGCAATAAGAACAGTTGTTGATGGCATTGCGTCAATAGCCTTGATTGCAGCGTCGGTATTTGTACCCTTGGAGTCGTTATAATATTTTACGCCCTTTTTCTCGCAGACAAATTCAATTCTGTGCTCAACGGCAACAAATTTCTTAACTGCTTCTTTAATTATATCAAGAGGCACACCGAAGCTCATTGTGATACCGAGAGCCGCCATAATATTTTCGTAGTTGTGCACACCAACAAGGTTGGTTTCTCTTACATCGCAGAATTCCTCTGCCTTGCCGTCCTTTGCAATATAGATGATGTTATCCTTGTAGTAAATTCCGTTTTGGAGCTCGTGCTCTGAGCTGAAGTAAACAACGTTGCACTTGAGTGTTTTACCGAATTCACGAAGAATTTCATCCTCGTAATTGAGTACGCAATAATCATCTTTACCCTGATTTTTTGCAATGGACTTTTTGATTTCAATATAATTCTCCATTGTCTTATGACGGTCAAGGTGGTCGGGAGTAATGTTGAGAATTGCACTTACCTTAGGCTTGAAGGTGTGCATTGTTTCAAGCTGAAAAGAGCTTATTTCCGCAACTGTTGCACCGCCCTCTTCTGAAGTAAGAGCAAGACCTGTGTAGGGAATTTCAATATTGCCCACAAGAAGAGTCTTTTCGTTGAAGCTCTTTACAATTTCGTATGTAAGTGAGGTTGTAGTTGTTTTGCCGTTTGTGCCTGTAAGAGCCACAACCTGACCCTTATCATAAAGGTAAGCAAGCTCAATTTCACCGATTACGGGAATACCCTTTTCAATTACAGCCTTCATAACAGGTGTATCAAGTGCCACACCGGGACTTACAACGCACTTTTCTATTCCGTCAAAGTCGTTTTCCTGCACCTTACCGAGAATAAAGAGAATATCCTCCTTGGTGCCTATCTGCTCCTTTACAGCCTCTGTGTCAAGGTCGGTGTTGCCGTCGTAAATTACAATCTCCTTGCCGAGAGTGAGAAGCATTCTGCCTGCAGCAATACCGCTTCTGCCTGCACCCACAATGAGAAATTTGTTTTCTTTCATATTCTTCCTCTCCGTTTTCGATATTAATCTATTATATATTATAACTGTATGAGAGAATAATTACAAGGTGTAAAAGAAAAAAATTAAGGAGCTTTTGAAAGCTCCTTTTATTTTATGAAATTGTTCCGTTTGCACTGCAGGTCATTGTGATGGTTCTGTCAATGGTTTTGAACGGTATACCTAATGTATATCTCTTTGCGGTTACATCAGCCGTTGCGGTATTTCCGCTTTTTGAAGCCGTTGCGGAAGTCATTCTCCATGCAGAATCATGAATTGTATAAGTTACATCTGAGTCTGTACAGGTGGCTGAACTGCCTGTATATCTGAAGGTGGCGGTCAGTGTTGCAGACCAGCAAACTATACCGTCTTCGTCTTTATATGTTATCTTTTTTGTGCCATCTTTATACTGCGTTGCATATGCAGAAACGCCTTTTTCTACAACAAGAGTTGTCTCAATGCACGAACCATCTGCAAAATATTCGACAGTTATTGTGTTATCAGAACTTGCACACGCATTTATGCTTACACAAAAAACAATTAACACTATAAATAAAAAACTAAGAACCCTTTTCATTATTCATCTCCACCATTTTCTTCATTTAATGTATATGCTTCTCCAACAATCATTGTTTCTTCAAATGTGCCGTGATTGTCTTTGTGGGCATCCATAAACATAACCACTAAAAAAACAATAAAAGAAACTACTATCGCAGTTAAAGCAATTGCAACAATTCTTTTAATACTGAGAGCCTTTTTTATCATCTTCGGGTCAACCGTTGAAAGAGCTTGACTTGCAATTTCTTCTGGTGTACCGAATCGGTCATAAATCTCACTTATATCAGCAATGCCTTTTTCCTCGGCATAAACATAAATGGAATTTCTGATTTCAGAAAGCACTTTTTCTTTTTGTTCTTTCAGGCAGACAAGATACTCTTCAACCGCCCTCATATATTTTTCAATGTCTTTTTCAAGCTTTATCATTGTATTTTCCATAGCAGACAGCAAGCTTTATTTTCCTGCCACTTCCCTTACCTTTTTTTCAAGATTAAAATCCTTGATATTTGTATCACGGTCAAGGATAAGGTGAATACCCTTTGAAACCTCATCATATTCGTGCATCATCTCGTAGAGATATTCTCTACCTGAGTCTTCAAGATGATAATATTTTCTTGTTCTTCTTTTTCCCACAAGCTTACTGTAGGCTGTGAGGTATCCAAGCTCAACCAGCTTATAAAGAATAAGATAAAGTGAGCCTTCAAGCATTGTAAATCTGCCCTCGCTTTTTTCTTCCATAAGCTGACATATCTGATATCCGTATAAATCCTCTTTTGAAAGAAGATAAAGGGCCATCAGCTCCGCACAACCTCTTTTAAAATTTTCCTGATTCTGACTCGCCATAAAAAATCACCCTTTCTTCGATAATACTATATCACAAATATCTATAACTGTAAATACTTTTGCTAAAAATATATGTTGACAAAATTATATTGCTTGTGTATAATGAAGTTACAGACGAACATTTTCAGAAAGTGGTGATACCGGTGTGATGTTAAGTTTTTATAATACTCACCTAACAGAACAAATATAAAACAAAGGAGAATAATGATATGAAGAAAAATATTTAAAAAAGACTTACCGCTTTTTTATTAGCGGTTATTTGCACGGCAACCTTCTGCACTATGGCTTACGCTGCGGCTATTGTTTATAATAATATTGAGCTGGAGTTTATTACAAAAACGCCATCCAAAACATTAAACGGAAGAAGATATAGTGGTGTTGGTGGTATTGCAGCAGGCACAAACAGAACGAGTATGTTTGTTACAAAGGCTGAAACAAATGAAGATAACCTTGCAACTGAACAATTAGCACTGTTTTATGATTTCCCTAATATCAATGATACTTCCACTTATTACTACTACTATATTCCACAGGCGGGTCACGCAAATGGAATGGCAATAGATAACTACAATATTTATATTTGTGGATGGCGAAATGTTCCAAAAACAGGAAATCAAACAGGTAATGATGCAAACAATTGGATTATAAAACTTCCAAGAAGTTATTTTTCCTATTTTAGATCTGAGTGTAATGGTGATGTTTTGGACCCTGATTCACCAACAAAACAAGGTTACAGTGTTTTAGAACCTATAATCGATGGTACCGTAGATACCCCCTTTACTTATGAAATCAGAAATATAACAAAATACAATTCAAATAAGACATTTATAGTCCAATATTTTTGGAATAAAAATATTGGCAACAACCTTGCTTATACAACAGCAAGGCTAGTAACAGAAAACGGTGTTGAAAAATTCTATGTTTCAACCGACCCTGATGATATCTTCATTGTAGAAAATAATGTTCTGTTTTATGATGGAACATTACAAGATATTTGCTACTCACCTGGCAATGGCTTGTTTATTCCAATTTGGTATTATGACAAATATAACAAAACTAATCCTCTCACTAACAAAAATAAAAATGTTATTATGTGGGTTGATCTTTCAACAACAAACAATCCAAAACTGTCAACAATCACAATAGACGGCGTAACCTATCGATACTATACCCAACCTGATAAAATTAATGTGAATCAATCTGGTAAAGGATATGATACATTTGAAGTTGAATCTATCGCCATAACCGACAACGATGAAATGCTGTTCAGTGCAAACGTTGTACAAGCAGATGGACAACAAGGTGAATTGACCAGTTCGGACAGCGTATTTAAGTTAACCCACGACAACGGACAGAACTTCGTTCTTCAATAAGGAGTGAAAAACATGAAAAAGAATATATCTGCAATTATCTTTTCGTTAACCGTAATGCTAATTATGTCTCTGCTTTGTATTTCAGCCAGTGCTGAATTTGAATATACAGAAACTGATACAATAAAGATTGTAAATGGAGTAGTATATGAAAAATTTGAGGAAGATGGTATTTCGCAGTATTATGTAAGAGCTTTAGCCACAAGCTTTTCAAAAGGACAGGAGCTTACAGATGTTGAACTTTTAAGTGAAATTGACGGATATCCTGTTACAAGAATTGATTTGGTTCCGTATGATGTAAATCCACCATACAGAGCAGATTATCCCAATATAAAAGAAATCACTATACCAGAAAGTGTTACAAGAATAGATATCGGTGGACTTTCAGGACTTGAGTCACTGGTTATACCCGAAACTGTAACTGAACTTGGTTATAAAACGTTTTACCATCTCGAAAGCATAGAAAAATTAGTAATACCGTATTCAATTACAGAGATTCCCGACTATGCTTTTTATTGCTGCAAGAGCCTTAAAGAAGTAATTTTTGAGGGTAAGATTACAAAAGTGGGAGATCACGCTTTCGCGTATTGCGAAAATCTGCAAAGCTTTGATGCTTCTGCTGTTACAGAAATAGGGAAAGGTGCATTCAACGGCTGCAAAAATTTAAAAGAAGTTACCCTTAACGATTCTGTCAGAAACCTTAATGAGAATGTTTTTCTTGAATGTGAAAACCTTGAAAAAATCAATCTTGAAAACATACAGTATATTGGTCCGTGGGCGTTTTGTGGTTGTAAAAATCTTAAAAATGTTACATTCTCAGAAAATCTTGAAATGATTGATGTGGGTGCTTTTCGAGAAAGCGGATTAGAGGCTGTGGCAATTCCGGCAAAAACAAAGCTTTCTTCCACAAAGATGGAAGCAATAGGTGGTTATTTCAGCGGTTGTGAAAATCTTAAAACTGTTATATTTGAAGATAGAGCTGAAAACAATAAAACATTCTCTATAGATGAATTTACTTTTTTAAACTGTACATCCCTTGAAAAAATTGTGCTTCCCAAAAATGTAGAAAAAATACTTGTTGACTATGGGGCATTCCTTAACTGTAAGAATCTTAAAAGTTTTGATTTTTCAAACGTAATTTCAATTTATGATATGGCCTTTGAAAACTGCGAAGACCTTACCAAGGTTAATTTTTCAGACAACCTTGAAGTAATCGGTTGTCATGCTTTTGCAGGAACAGGTATTAAAACGGTTACGATACCGTCAAAAACTGAATTAGATTGTGAATTATCTGCCGATGGTGACCACGACGATGGGTTCCCTTACGAAGATAGGAGCGGTCAGTTCAGAGATTGCAAAAACCTCAAAACCGTAGTTTTTGAAGACAAAGAAAAGAGCAAACTTTATATTCCCTATTATACCTTCACAAATTGCACAGCCCTCAAAAAAGTATATCTCCCCGAAGACACGAAGTTAACAATCGGCATGAGAGCCTTCAAAAATTGCACAAGCCTTACCAAGGTTTACGGCAGTGAAAACATAGTTGAAATCGGTGATGCCGCTTTCTCATACTGCAAGAGCCTTAAAGAAATCACCCTCGGAAATAATCTCAAAACCGTTGGTGAAAAGGCATTTCTCGGCTGTAAAAAGCTCGCAAGAGTAAACCTCGAAAGCACAAAAGCAGCTCCCACCTTCGGCAGAAAAGCATTCTCAGGCACAGCAGACGGAATAAAATTCGTTGCCGATAAGGCAATTGCAAAGAAAGTAAAAACCAACCTGAAGAATACCGCAACAAAGAATGCAAAGGTTTATTCGGTGTCGTACAGCAAGGTATAAATTAATTTGCATTTTTCAATATCTTTTTCAATATCCCCGAACAGTCCTGCCTCTTCACACCGAGGCGGGGCTGTTCCTTTTTAATCTCACTATTGCAAAAACAGCCTCTCCTGTGTTATACTTATAATGTATATTTATGATTTCCGGAGGATGTTTTATGATTTCCGTTGCTTTAGCCGCCTACAAGGGCGAAAAATATATAGAACAGCAGATACGCTCAATTCTCCCTCAGCTTTCTCACGGGGATGAAATTATCGTTTCTGACGACAAGCCCGGCGGAATGACAGAGCGAATTGTCAAAAAGCTTGCCGAAGAGGACAGCCGTATTATCTATGTTGAGGGTAAGGGCAAGGGCGTTGTAACAAACTTTATCAATGCTATCCGCTACACAAAGGGCGACAAGATTTTTCTTTGCGACCAGGACGATGTGTGGCTGCCCGATAAGGTAAAAAGAGTTATGGCAGCCTTCGATGAGGGCGCTGACCTTGTGCTTCATAACGCCTATGTAACCGACGGCAACCTGAATATTACTGAGCATTCGTTTTTCTACAAGCGCGGCAGTAAAAAGGGTGTGCTTCACAACATTATGAAAAACTCCTATATGGGCTGCTGTATGGCTTTTGACAGAAAGCTTCTCAAAAAAATTATGCCTATGCCCCGTTTTATTCCTATGCACGACCAGTGGATTGGTCTTATGGCTGAAATTTACGGCAAGGTTACCTTTATTGATATGCCTCTTATTTACTACCGTGTACATGGCGGTAATGTAACAGGCGGTGCGACCTCCTTCAGCCAGAAAATGAAATGGCGCAGATATCTTATTGATAAGCTCATCAGAAGAGTTGTGTTTAAGAAATGACTTGCCCCTGACCTCTTTTCGCTTTGCGAAAATCCACCTTTCCCTGAAGGGGACGGCTTAATAAAAGGAGAGACAAATATGAAAGATTACAGTGTAAGCGGCTGTATAGTAACATATAACAGCAAGGATAAAATTTCACCCACTATCAGATCTGTTCTTGAAATGACAAAGGGCGTTGATTTCACTCTTTATATCGTTGATAACGATTCCACCGACGGCACTGCTGATTTTATTGAAGAGACCTTCCCTGAGGTTGTTGTTATCAGAGCAGGGTCAAACAGCGGTTTTGGTGCAGGTCATAACAAGGTTATACCTTTTCTTAAGAGCAAATACCATGTGGTAATCAATCCCGATATTCTTCTTCGTGAGGATTCTATAAGTCAGCTTTGCGACTATGCTGACACTGACGAAACAATCGGTCTTCTTTCACCGCAGATTCGCTTTGAGGATGGCAGACTGCAGATGCTCGGAAAGAAAAATCCCACTGTACGCTATCTCGGTGATCACTTTTTCCACAAGGGTGACGAGCCTTCAAAGACAATGATCGACTACTGTATGCTGGATAAAGAGGGTGATGAGCCTTTTGAAATCAGCAATGCTACAGGCTGCTTTATGTTCTTCCGTACTTCAGTTTTTATGGAACTTGGTGGATTTGATGAGCGCTTCTTTATGTATCTTGAGGACTGCGATATTGCAAGAAGAACAGCAGAAAAATATAAGGCTCTTCACATTCCCACTGTTACGGTTTACCACCTTTGGGAAAGAGAGAGCAAGAGAAACTATAGGCTTCTTATGATTCACGTTCAGTCAATTCTTAAATACTTCCTTAAATGGGGGCTTAAGTTTTAAATGAAAAATTTATTTTACACCTTGTATGCCCTGCTTTTTAATATCAGCAGAGCACTCTTCCCCATAAAAAAGAACAGAGTTACCTTTGTTTCAATGCACAACGAAAATTTCTGTGATGCTCTCGGTGCAGTAAGAGATGAGCTGAAAAGCCGTGGTGGATATGAATTCATCTACATAACCCGTCAGGATTTATCACTGAGCAACCCACTTAAGGCACTGAGCTTTTTCCTTGTTAAATCAAGGCTTCTTGCAACGGCTGAGTATGTTTTCTTGAACGATAACTTTATGCCTATGGGCAAGCTCAACTTCCGCAAGGAAGCTGTTATTACTCAGCTCTGGCACGCAGAGGGTGCTTTCAAAAAATTCGGTCTGCACATTCCGCAGAATGATGCACTCAGAAAGGCTGAAATTGCCGCAAACGGTAAGCTCAGCTACGTTGTTTGCTCATCAGAGGGTGTGAGAAAAATCTATGCTGAAGCCTTTGGCATAGACGAAGAAAAGGTGCTTCCCTTAGGCGCACCCAGAGTAGATTACCTTAAAAATGAAGCAAATCAGGAAAAAGCTCTCGAGGAAATTCATCAGAGGTATCCTCAGACAAAAAATAAAAAAATTCTCCTTTATGCTCCCACCTTCAGAGATGACAGTGAAAGAGACAAGGAGATTCTTAACAACTTCAATCTTCCTAAGGTTAAAAAAGCCCTCGGTGATGAATACGAAATTTTCATCCGTCTTCACCCACAGATACATGTAAGCGACAGAGAAACTCTCGGAGCAACGGATGTTACCGATTATCCCGATGTGAGAAAGCTGATTTTAGCCTCAGATGTGCTTGTTACTGACTACTCATCAATCTGTATGGACTTTGCTTTCCTCAACAAAAAGACCGTTTTCTTCGCTTACGATTTAGATTGGTACACAGAAAGACGAGACTTTTATTTTGATTATGAAGGCTTTGTGCCGGGTCTTGTAGCTAAAACTACCGATGAGCTTATCTCAGCTGTAAAGGCTGATTTTCAGGCAGAAAGAAACGAAAAATTCAGAAGTTTCAACTTCAGCTTTGATGACAATAAGAGTGCAAAAAGAGTTGTTGATGCTATTTGCAAATAAAGATATAACCCGTAAAACCAAAAGAAAAGGTTTTACGGGTTTGTTTTATCCTTTGTAATTCATTATGCCGCCGATGTTTACTGCATTGGTGTATCCCATAGAAGCAAGTATTTTCTGCGCCTTGCCGCTTCTTTTACCGCTTCTGCAGTGAAGGAATATAGGTGTATTCTTATCGGACACAACTGAGGTGATTTTGTCAATTTCATCAAGAGGAAGGTTTATACTGCCATCAATTTTTCTTTCGGCATACTCCTCTTTTGTTCTGACATCAATAAGCACTGCACCCTCGGTGGCTTTGAAGCTTTTCAGTCCTTCATTGATATCAGGGCGTTTAAGAAAGCTGAAAAGTCCCATAATCAACCCTCTGCCCACTTAACAATTTCATCCTTTGAACGAAGACCAACCATCATATCAGCAGCCTTACCGTCCTTGAAAAGAATGAGTGTGGGAATGCTTGAAATTCCGTAAGCCTGAGCAAGGTCGGGCTCATCGTCAACGTTTACCTTACCTACCTTGAAGCTGCTGTATTCCTCGGCAATTGCTTCAATTGTGGGTGCAAGCATTTTGCAAGGTCCGCACCATGAAGCCCAGAAGTCTACAAGCACATTTTCCTTTGAGTTAAGCACCTCTGCTTCAAAATTTTCTGATGTAAGAATAATTTCTGCCATAATTTATTTCTCCTTTTTATATTCGATACAAGTGTATCTTGTTTTATTTTCTGTTCGTTTGCCAATATTAATCGCCTTCTCAGGACACTTGTGAATACAAGCGTAACAGCCTGCACAGCTGCCGTTAAAGGTAGGCTTTGAATCTTTCATAGTAATATTATTTACGGGACAGATTGCTTCGCATTTTCCACAGCCGATACAGCTGTTATTTACGGTGTATTTTGCCTTTTCCAGCATATACTTGTTGAAGCCGTAATTTATAAGACCTGACTTGAATGCTGAGCCGAAGGTTTTGATTCTGATATTAAGAAAATGACCTTTTCTGATTGTATCAGCAATTTCCTCAAGAGTAGGATGGGCAGCTTTTACAATATTAATCATATCCTCTTCATTTTTAATTTCAAAACCGCCATAGTAGTTGTCAGGCATAATTACATCTGCAAAGCCACCGTAAGCCATACCCTTATCACGGACACGTTTTCTGCAGACCTTTTCACAGTTACCGCTGTCTCCGCCCATTGTTGCAACAAAGTAAAATGTGGTATTACCTCTGAAGTCAATTTTTCTGAAAAGCTCATCAACCACCTGAGGAAAACGCCAGGCGTAAATAGGCGCTACCCACACAAAAGGCTTTTCACTTTCTGCAATAAGCGGTAAATCGTTTTTCAGCATATCATTAAGTGATACAACCTCATCCTGAAGCTTATCAGCGAGATAATCGGCAACATATTTGCTGTTACCTGTGCCTGTAAAATATAAAATCATTGTATCATTCCTTTGCCTTTTCGTCAGTCATTTTGCATTTAAAAAGAGCCTTTCGGCTCTTTTTATTAAAGATGTGCTTCTACATTAGCTGCATAGTGACCTGTATCCTGGAAGCCTGTCTGTGTGTTGAGTCTTTCAGCTGACCATGCTTCTGCAATCTGCTCGTATGAGCCGTTTGCAATGTCAGCTCTCCAGAAGCCGTCCTTCGCACCGTACATACACCAGTCTGAGCTCCACATACCGTGACCTGTTGCCTTGTAAGTCCAGAGCATCCAGCTGTAATCCAGCTTGTTCATAGTGCTGAAGCAGTTTTCCCAAGTTGTCTTCTGATGGGGATAGAATTCACCAACCATAAGAGGTACATTGGGATGAAGAGCCATTGTAAGAAGAAGGAAGAAATTGAAGATAAAGTCATTGTTGTTATAGAAGTGTACCTGATAAACAATGTTCTTCCAGCCCTTAAGGAAGGTCTTGGGAAGTGCAAAGCCTGTCCAGATAGCTTCCATTGTGATAATGTGGTCTTCGTCTACTGCACGAACGGTATCATAAAGAATGCCGTAAATCCATTCGTTCTTGATTCTTCTTTCAATTTCTGTGCACTCTACGTCACACATAGGCTCATTGAGAAGGTCATACATAGCTACTGCAGGGTTACCGTTGAAGCGTGAAGCAATTGCTGTCCAGAGTTCCTTTGTGAGTCTTCTGTATTCTTCACCGCGTGCGCTGTCTTCATAAAGCTGAGCACCCTGGAAAGCACGACCTGAGTGAGGAGCATCACTCTGTGAGCCAACTGCACCGTGCATATCGAGAATTACATAAAGCTCTCTCTTTGAACACTCTTCAACGATCCAGTCAAGAATTGAGAAATCCCACTCGCCGTTTTCGTCAAGAATCTTTGTGCCCTTATCATCGTAATAGAAGTTTCTATACCAGAAGGGAACTCTTACACAGTTAAAGCCCTTTGCCTTGATGTTGTCAAGGTCCCATTCTGTAATCCAGTTTTGGTAGTACATATCCATAAGCTCTTTAGCCTGTTCTCTGCCGAAGCGTTCTTCAAGAGTATCATAGATATATTCACCGTCATACTGTGTGCCTTCAGGAACATGGTCAGGACAAAGCCAGTCTTCTCTTGTGAGCCAGGCACCGAGGTTTACACCCTTAAGCTGAATGTGTTCGCCTTTTTTGTTATACATTTTTCTGCCCTTTACAACAAGATAATCCTCATCAGTAAAGCCGGTTACAGCATCAGCTGCTTTTGTTTCGTTTTCTGCACCTGCAAAAATCACTGTACCGAGAACCATAAGAAGTGACAGAATTATGCAAAGCGCTTTTTTCATAATCTTCATTTGTTTTTCCTCCTGATTTTTTTAGGGGTTAAATCAATTATAGCTTTATTAAAAAAAATGTCAACATCATTAAATACTCTTTGTATTTTTCTATAAAAATCAATCTGATTTTTTGTACAATTTTTATCATTCGTTTATTGTAAGCTTTCTTAAGCTTTCCATTTTCGAATCAAGCTCTGCACTGAGCTCAGCACAGTAAAGAAGCTCCCTTGCCATATCCTCGGTGAAATCAAAATCCTTTTTGTATCTCAGCTGATGCTCAAGACTTGCCCAGAAATCCATGGCTATTGTTCTGAGCTGAATTTCAACCTTCATAGGTCTTTTTTCCTTTGCAAGGAAAATGGGCACACTGACAATAAGATGCAGACTTCTGTAGCCGTTAGGCTTAGGATTTTCTATATAATCCTTTTTCTTTACAAGAGTTATATCATCCTGCTTAAGAAGAGCATCGGCCAGCATGTACACATCATTTGGAAAAGAGCATATAACTCTTATTCCAGCAATATCGTTTATGTTTTCTTCTATATTCTCAACAGTAAACGGCAGACTCTTTCTTTCAATCTTACCCTTTATGCTCGGCAGACTTTTAAGGCGGCTTTTCATTCCGTTTATGGGGTTGCGGTCATATTGCAATGAAAATTCTTCATTAAGTACATTGAATTTAGTTTCAATTTCCATAATGGCACATCGGTAATAAGCCATCATTGTTGAAAACTCCTGAAGTCTTTCGCTTATGGCATCAACGTCTTTTGCATCTATTTTTCTGAGCTCTTCAAGAGCTTCTGAAATATTCTTCTGCATATTATCACTCCTTTGTAAGCTTTTACAGTTAAATAATACCATATACTTAAACTATATACAATAGAAAGCCCTGCGAAGTTTTTTTTCGCAGGGCTGATTTTTATTTGTCATTAACTTTATTGAGGAATGCCTTGAGTCTTTCTGTCTGAGGATTGAGGATAATGTCCTCAGCCTTACCTTCTTCTGCAATTACACCCTGATCCATAAATACAATGTAATCTGAAACCTCCTTGGCAAAGTTCATTTCGTGAGTTACGATAACCATTGTCATATTGGTTTCTGCAAGCTCGCGGATAACCTTAAGAATTTCGCCTGTAAGCTCAGGGTCAAGAGCTGATGTAGGCTCATCAAAGAAAAGGATTTTCGGCTCCAGCGCCATAGCTCTTGCAATTGAAACTCTCTGCTGCTGACCACCTGAAAGCTCACAGGGATAATTGTGCACCTTTTCGGAAAGTCCCATCTGGTTAAGAAGCTTAAGAGCCTTTTCTTCAATTTCAGCGTAAATCTGTGCCTTGTTCTTTTTGAAATCAGGTCTTTCCTTTGCACGAAGCTTCGGTGCAAGAGTTACGTTTCCAAGCACATCATACTGAGGGAAAAGGTTGAACTGCTGAAAAACAAGACCGATTGAAAGCTGCTTATCTCTCTTTTGCTTTGCAGTAAGCTTTTCTGTGCTTTCAGAATCAAAAAGCACATCGCCGTCAACAGTGATTTTACCGCTGTCTGCAGTTTCAAGGAAGTTTATGCAGCGAAGCAGAGTTGTTTTACCGCTGCCTGATGAACCGATAATTGAAAGCACCTGACCTTCCTCAAGGGAGAAGGAAACGCCTTTGAGAACCTCGGTTTTACCGAAGCTTTTATTAATATTATTAACTTCAAGTATAGCCATTCTTCGCCCCTCCTTAATTGTGGAAATAGTCCAGCTTCTTCTCGATTCTGCCGAAAATAACTGTCATAAGTCCGCAGAAAACAAGGAAGAAAAGTGCTGTGTAGAAAAGCGGCCAGATTACGCCTCGTGCAGAGAATGAGCCGGCTGTCATAATGATATCAACAACACCGATAACTCTTGCAAGGGCTGTATCCTTAATAAGAGTCATAAATTCGTTACTCATAGGCGGAACAATGCTCTTTACAACCTGAAGAAGCACAACCTTAAAGAAGGTCTGTGTCTTTGTCATACCAAGCACCTGACCTGCCTCATACTGACCCTTAGGTATACTTTCAATACCGCCACGGTAAATTTCTGAGAAATAGCAGGCATAGTTGATTACAAAAGCAATTGCTGCCGCTGTCATTCTCGGGTTACTGCCCGGAATCTGCCAGCCGAAAACAAAGCCCGGCACATACATAACTGCAAAAAGCTGCAGCATAAGCGGTGTGCCTCTGATTACCCAGACAAAGCTCTTTGTTGCACCCTTGATAACCTTAATCTTTGACATTGAGCCAAAAGCGATTATAAGACCAAGAGGCAGAGCAAAAAGAAGGGTTATGGAGAAAAGCTCAATATTTTCTATAAAGCCTTTCAGAAGTTCACTGTTAATAACTCCAAAGCTCATAAATACATCCTCAATTTAAAAATCTTTTTTAACAACCGAAATGCCGTCAGCATAGACGGCATTCCGAAATATGTTTTTACTTTTTAATTACTTAGCGATAAGCTGTGCATCAAGCTTGTAAGCTGCTGCGATTTCAGCAAGCTTGCCGTTTTCAACGAGAGCTGTGATAGCTTCGTTAACAGCTGCTGTTGTGTCGCTGTCCTTACGGAATGCGATACCGTATTCTTCGTCAGCGAATGCAAGCTCGTCAACAACTACGAGATCTTCATAGTCTGTGCCTTCACCGATCATACCGATTGAAAGAACATAGTCAACTACGCAAGCATCTGAAACGCCTGAAGCAACTTCCATAAGAGCTGTAGCCTGGTCTGCTACTGATGTGTAAGATGCGTTTGCGAAGAATGCATCTTCCTTAGCAACGCCTTCACCTGCTGATTCAACTTCAGCAACTACCTTTACGCCGTCCATATCTTCGGGCTTGAGGTACTTGTCAGCGTTTTCAGCCTTAACGATAAGAACCTGCTTGTTAGCCATGTAAGGAGTTGAAATTGACATAGCTTCAAGTCTTTCAGGAGTGATTGTCATACCGTTCCAGATACAGTCGATTGTCTTAGCAGCAAGCTCTGTTTCCTTAGCTTCCCATGAGATAAGCTGGAACTTAGCTTCAACGCCAAGCTCTTCACAAACTGCCTTAGCGAAGTCTGTTTCAAAGCCTACGAAGTTACCTTCATCGTCCTTGTAGTTCATAGGAGCGAATTCTGTGTAACCGATGATCATTTCGCCTTTTTCCTTGATATAAGCAAGGTCTGAAGCTGTAGCCTCGGGAGCGTCTGTTGAGGGTTCGTCTGTGTTACCTGCGCCGCCGCATGCTGCGAGAGCGAAGCACATAATTACTGCAAGAGCAGCAAGAATGAGAGCAATTGATTTCTTTTTCATTTTGATTACTTCCTTTCGGGATAATGTTTTATTCAGTGATCATCTCACTTTAGTGTGGTAACATATTAACATATTAACCGGATAATGTCAAGGGATTTTTATATTAAAGTTGAAAGTTAAAAGTGGAAAGTGGAAATGCGGGTCGCTTCGCTCCGATTGTAATCAGAGTTGAGAGCCGTAGCGGTGACCTGTGGTCGCCACAAGTCAGTGTGGAGTGTGAAGAGTGGAGAGTGGAGTTAAGGGTCGCTACGCTCCAATTAATCTATTCTTTGAGAAACTCGTTTTATCATGCGTATCACACCTGAAACCACCGCCATAATCAGAAGGCTTATTCCTCCGAATAATAGTGCATGCATAACCATAAAACCGGGATAATCATCACTGAAAAGCCAAAGCACAGCCACAAATCCGGGAAAATACCACTTGCATTTATCTTTAATAAAACCTACAAAAATATAATTAACAAGAGTTCCGTAAAGAAAAATATTCAAGCTGTCAAAATTAAAATGATTATCAAGCTTCGGAAGACCAAACATAAGTAAAACCTGTATGCAACATGAAGCTATAAGACAAATTACTGAACGGTTTATTTTTCCGATTTCCTTTTCCTTATCTTTAAGTATATCGACAATAGCTTCATCCGTATGCAACAGCACTTTTTCAATATTACTGTTATCTTCTTTTTCATCTGATGTTTCCTCGGCTGACAATTGAGAAAATCCGAATCTTTCACCAAGCAGTATCTCATTTACAGAAACGCCGAACACTTCTGACAAGGAGAGCAGCATATCCACATCAGGAAAGCCTTTTCCGGTTTCCCATCTTGAAATTGCTTTGTCAGTACAACTGAGCTTCTGTGCTAATTCAAGCTGAGTTATGTCGTTTTCTTTTCTTAAGCTTCTGATAAATTCACCTGTTTTTTGCTTGTCCATGAACATTCACCTCGCAGTTTTACTTTTTCGATTAAATTATATCACATCAGATTAAAATAGTCACCCTATGATTCATAGAGTGACCGATTTCTAATAATATTTATGAAAAAAGACCGCCCACAAGGGACGGTCTTTGATTATTTCTCTTATTCAGCGTCGGGAGCGTAGAGATCCTTGAGCTTGAGAAGGTGTGCGTATCTAGCCTTTGAAGCTGCTTCGCTCTTCTTGAAGAGGTTTTCAGCTCTTTCGGGGAATTCACGCATAAGTCTTGTGTAACGAGCTTCGCTCTTGATGAATGCCTGATAATCAGCATTGGGTTCCTTTGAATCAAGAGTGAACGGATTCTTGCCTTCTGCCTTGAGAGCAGGATTGTAACGGTACATGTTCCAGTAGCCGCATTCAACAGCCTTCTTCATTTCAGCCTGACAGTTTGTCATACCGCCCTTGATTGAGTGCATTTCACAGGGTGAGTAGCCGATGATGAGTGAGGGACCGTTGTAAGCTTCAGCTTCCTGAATAGCCTTAAGAGTCTGGTTCATATTAGCGCCCATAGCGATCTGAGCAACATATACATAGCCGTAGCTCATAGCGATTTCAGCAAGGCTCTTCTTAGCGATTTCCTTACCGGCAGCTGCGAACTGAGCAACCTGACCGATATTTGAAGCCTTTGAAGCCTGACCGCCTGTATTTGAGTAAACTTCTGTATCGAATACCATTACGTTTACATCCTGGCCTGAAGCAAGAACGTGGTCAAGACCGCCGTAACCGATATCGTAAGCCCAACCGTCACCACCGAAGATCCATACTGACTTCTTTGAGAGGTATTCCTTGTTGTTGAGAACGTCCTTGCAAAGGTCACAGTTTGCACCTGCTGCTTCGATAGCTGCAACAAGAGCCTTTGTAGCTGCTGTGTTCTTTTCGCCATCGTTTACAGTTGCAAGATATTCTTCAGCTGCAGCCTTAACTTCTGCTGTGCAAGCGTCTGAAGCAGCGATTTCCTTAACTTCTGCGATAAGTCTGTCTCTGATAGCCTTCTGGCCGTAGAACATACCAAGACCGTGTTCAGCGTTATCTTCGAAGAGTGAGTTAGCCCAAGCAGGACCGTGACCTTCACCGTTTACAGTGTAGGGTGATGTAGCTGCAGGACCGCCCCAAATTGATGAACAGCCTGTAGCATTTGAGATGTACATTCTGTCACCGAAGAGCTGAGTGATAAGACGAGCGTATGATGTTTCAGCACAGCCTGCGCATGAGCCTGAGAACTCGAGGAGAGGCTTCTTGTACTGGCTAGCAACAACGTTCATTGTCTTAGTTGTTTCTTCTTTTTCTGTTACATTTGCTACGCAGTAATCAAATACTTCCTGTTCAGCAAGCTGTGATTCACGAGCAACCATCTTAAGTGAGCTTGTGGGACATACGCCGATACAAACTCCGCAACCCATACAATCCATGGGTGAAATAGCAAGTGTATATGTGTAGTTTGTCTTAACAACGGGCTTGGGAGCCTTCTTCATGTTAGCGGGAGCTGCTGCAACTTCTTCTTCGTTCATAGCGAAGGGACGGATTGTAGCATGAGGACAAACAAATGCACACTGGTTACACTTAGCACACTTTTCGGGATCCCATTCGGGAACGAGAACTGCAACGCCGCGCTTTTCATAAGCTGATGCGCCGTGTTCGAAAGTACCGTCAGCATGATCAACGAATGCTGAAACGGGGAGATTGCTACCTTCCATAAGACCAACGGGCTTAAGGATTGAGTCAACCATCTTAACGAGCTTTTCTTTGCCTTCGCTCTTAACTGCAGCCTTGTCATCTGTAGCGTTTGCCCAAGCAGCGGGAACTTCTACCTTATGGTAAGCTGTAGCACCAGCGTCGATAGCGTTGTGGTTAGCGTCAACAACATCCTGACCCTTCTTTGAGTAGGACTTTGTTGCAGCGTCCTTCATGTACTGAATAGCTTCAGCTGAAGGCATAACGTTAGCAAGAGCAAAGAATGCTGACTGGAGAATTGTGTTTGTTCTCTTACCCATACCTACCTTGATAGCAAGGTCGATAGCGTTTACTGTGTAAAGCTGAATGTTGTTTTCAGCGATATACTTCTTAGCGTCTGCTGAAAGGTGGTTGTCGAGTTCTTCGTCACTCCACTGGCAGTTGATGAGGAATACACCGCCGGGTTTAACGTCGTTAACCATCTTGAAGCCCTTGTCAATGTATGAGGGGTTGTGGCAAGCTACGAAGTCAGCCTTATTGATGTAATAGGGGCTCTTGATGGGCTTGTCACCGAAACGAAGATGTGAAATTGTGATACCACCGGTCTTCTTTGAGTCATACTGGAAGTAAGCCTGAACGTACTTGTCTGTATGGTCACCGATGATCTTGATTGAGTTCTTGTTAGCACCAACAGTACCGTCACCGCCAAGACCCCAGAACTTACATTCGATTGTGCCTTCAGCAGCTGTGTTGGGAGCAGCCTTTTCTTCAAGTGAAAGGTTTGTAACGTCGTCTACGATACCAAGAGTGAACTGTGTCTTGGGAGGGTCCTTTGCAAGCTCATCATATACTGCGAAGATGCTTGCGGGAGGTGTATCCTTTGAACCAAGACCGTAACGGCCGCCGATTACCTGAACACCTGTTCTGCCTGCAGCAGCAAGTGATGTAACAACATCAAGGAAGAGAGGTTCGCCAAGTGAACCGGGTTCCTTTGTTCTGTCAAGAACAGCGATCTTCTTACATGTTTCGGGAATAGCAGCGAGAAGGTGCTTAGCTGAGAAGGGTCTGTAAAGACGAACCTTGATAAGACCAACCTTTTCGCCCTGAGCTGTAAGGTAATCAATAACTTCTTCAGCAACGTCGTTGATTGAACCCATAGCTACGATAACTCTTTCTGCATCGGGAGCACCGTAGTAGTTGAAGAGCTGGTAGTTTGTGCCAAGCTTAGCATTAACCTTGCCCATGTATTCTTCAACGATACCGGGAACTGCATCGTAGTACTTGTTACAAGCTTCTCTGTTCTGGAAGAAGATGTCGTCGTTTTCGTGTGAACCACGCATTACAGGACGTTCGGGATTGAGAGCTCTCTTTCTGAAAGCTTCAACTGCGTCCATATCGCACATTTCCTTAAGGTCTTCGAAATCCCAAACTTCGATCTTCTGAAGCTCGTGTGATGTACGGAAGCCGTCGAAGAAGTTAAGGAAGGGAACACGGCTCTTGATTGTTGCAAGGTGAGCAACTGCACCAAGGTCCATAACTTCCTGTGTATTTGTTTCAGCGAGCATTGCGAAACCTGTCTGACGACAAGCATAAACGTCTGAATGGTCACCGAAGATGTTAAGAGCGTGTGAAGCTACACAACGAGCTGATACATGGAATACGCAAGGAAGAAGTTCACCTGCGATTTTGTACATGTTGGGGATCATAAGAAGAAGACCCTGTGAAGCTGTGTAGGTTGTTGTAAGAGCACCAGCTGCAAGTGAGCCGTGAACAGTACCTGAAGCACCTGCTTCTGACTGCATTTCAACAACGTTTACTCTTGTTCCGAAAATATTCTTAAGGCCCTGAGCTGACCACTGATCTACATAGTCTGCCATGGGGCTGGACGGTGTGATGGGATAAATACCAGCAACTTCTGTGAACGCGTATGATACGTGAGCAGCAGCGTTGTTACCGTCCATGGTTTTCATTTTTCTTGCCATTGGATTTGTCCTCCTTGTATTTTTCATAGGTAATATTTTTCGGGTTTATATTTTACCAAACTATATTCTATCACTT
>JBGVFK010000083.1:0-13126 GCA_045121075.1 Acutalibacteraceae bacterium
AAAAGGTCAAAACAATGTTAAAATCGTACAAAGTTCGATGCTTTGTACGATTTTCTTAACCTTAATATCAAATTGAATTTGCTGTACGATTTACATATCAACACAACATTGTTGTTCTTGTGCGTTTATCGACAGTCTGAAACGGTGCAGCAAAGCCACACCGTTTAGCATTTATCTTATTTTTACCAGATAACTCTTTCTTCAACTTCCTTAACAATAAGGTCGCAGAAATCAGCAATTGCCATTGAGCCCTGGTCACCGAAGCCACGCTTTCTTACTGAAACTGTGCCTTCTTCAGCTTCCTTATCACCGATTACAAGCATATAAGGAATCTTTTCAAGCTGAGCTTCACGAAGCTTGTAGCCGAGCTTTTCGCTTCTGATGTCAACGTCAACATCGTCAATGCCTGCCTTAAGAAGAGCTTCCTTAACTGCATAAGCAGCGTCCTGATGACGGTCAGCAATAGGCATAATGCGAACCTTTTCGGGAGCAAGCCATACGGGGAATGCACCTGCATACTTTTCGATAAGAAGAGCAAGTGTTCTTTCGTAGCAGCCGATTGATGTTCTGTGGATGATATAAGGATTCTTCTTTGTGCCGTCCTTATCAACATATTCCATACCGAACTTTTCAGCAAGCATCTGGTCGATCTGAATTGTAATAAGTGTGTCTTCCTTACCGTGAACGTTCTTAATCTGAATGTCAAGCTTGGGACCGTAGAAAGCAGCTTCACCGATACCGATTTTGTAGTTGATGCCAAGGTCATCAAGAATTGTTTTCATAATGCCCTGAGCTTCGTCCCACTGTTCAGCAGTACCGATGTACTTTTCGTTATCGTCGGGATCCCACTGTGAGAAACGGTAGGAAACGTCGTCGTAAAGACCGAGAGTTTTGAGCTTAAAGATGCAAAGGTCAAGACAGTTCTTGAATTCATCTTCAAGCTGTTCGGGAGTGCACATAAGGTGTCCCTCTGAAATTGTGAACTGTCTTACACGGATAAGGCCGTGCATTTCGCCTGATGATTCGTTTCTGAAAAGAGTTGATGTTTCACCGAGACGCATGGGAAGATCTCTGTATGAGCGTGCTCTGTTGAGGTATGCCTGATACTGGAAGGGACAAGTCATAGGACGCAGTGCAAAAACTTCGTCGTCTGTTTCTTCTTCGCCCATTACGAACATACCGTCTTTATAGTGATCCCAGTGGCCTGAGATTTTGTAAAGGTCGCTCTTAGCCATAAGAGGAGTTTTTGTTCTGAGCCAGCCTCTCTTCTTTTCTTCGTCTTCAACAAAACGCTGAAGAGTCTGAACAATATGAGTACCCTTGGGAAGAAGGATAGGAAGACCCTGACCGATATAGTCAACTGTTGTGAAAAGCTCAAGCTCACGGCCGATTTTGTTGTGGTCGCGCTTTTTAGCCTCTTCAATTCTTTCAAGGTGTGCTTCAAGGTCAGCAGCCTTTGTGAAAGCTGTGCCGTAGATTCTCTGAAGCATCTTGTTCTTGCTGTCGCCTCTCCAGTATGCACCTGTGCATGAGGTAAGCTTGAATGCCTTAAGTCTTCCTGTGTCGGGAATGTGAGGGCCTGCGCAAAGCTCAACAAATTCACCCTGACGGTAGAATGAAATCTTTTCGCCCTTGTCTGCGTGCTCCTTGATAAGCTCAACTTTATAGGTTTCGCCTTTTTCTTCCATCATCTTGATTGCTTCGTCAGCGTCCATCTCGAACTTTTCGAGAATAAGACCTTCCTTTACAATCTTTTTCATTTCAGCTTCAATCTTAGTGAGAATTTCGGGAGTGAAGCTTACTTCGCTGTCAAAGTCATAGTAGAAGCCACCGTCAACTGAGGGGCCGATTGCAAGAAGTGCAGCGGGATAAAGTCTTTTTACTGCCTGAGCAAGCACATGTGAGCAGGTGTGGTTAAATGTCTTTCTGCCCTCTTCGTCATCAAAAGTGAGAATTTCAACCTCGCAGTCGCCTGTAAGCACTGTGCGAAGGTCACACACCTCACCGTTTACCTTTGAGAGACAAGCAGCCTTGAAAAGTCCTGCACCAAGGCTTTTTGCAACGTCCATTACGCTTGCGCCGTCTTCGTATTCACGAACAACTCCGCCTTTAAGTGTTACGTTAATCATTGTTATTACTTCCTTTCGTAAGAAGGTGACTGAAGTCACCGTCAAAATAAAAAGCTCCATCCCAAAGCAGTCCGTCTGCATTGGGATGAAGCGATAAATTACTCCATGGTTCCACCCATATTCTGTACATCTGTACAGCACTCTTATGACTTTAACGCAGTCATACGGCTTTCCTTATTTCGGAAAGCACTCGAAAGTGGTAAGCTTTTTCTCAAATCTGCCACACTCACAGCCAAGGTGTGACTCTCTGAAAGATTTTAGTGATAATAAAGCCGTCTTCCTCAACGATTTATTGGGATATATGCTTTTCAAGTATTATATTACTCTGCAGAGCTTTTGTCAATAGGGTTTCAGTTTAAATACTTATTGCAACACCCTGATTTTTCATACATTCAATAAATTCCTTTGCGCCTTTGCCGTTTTTTGTAAAGCGACATACACGGCTGTCGCCCACATAAACTTCAATTTTCAGCGTTGAAACGTGTCTCATCACAATTTCAGAGTCAACCTTTACATCGGTTATATCGGCATAGCTGTAGGTATTTTTGTCCACAGTAAAGGTTGTTTCGTCAAATTCGATTCTGTCTGCCATAATGAAGTTATAAACAGATAAAACGCTGAGCGCAACAGCACTGATGCATAAAGTGATGTCTGAACCGGTCATTCCGTAGCCTTTTTTAAAGCTGTGCACTGAAAACAACAAAGCTATCACTATCATAACCGCGGAAAAAATCAGCAATATCGGTGAAGGATTTACTTTCTTTTTCATAATATCGCTCCGTTCTTTTTCTCTCTTAGTAAAATAAAAAAAGGGCAGAAAATTCCGCCCCGTAGCTTACGCTTCAAATGTACCTGCTTCAATTGCCATAATCTGGTCAACTCTTCTCTGGTGTCTGCCACCCTCAAATTCAGTGTTAAGGAAAACGTCAACCATTTCAATTGCAAGACCTGCACCTACAACACGTCCGCCAAGGCAGAGAATGTTTGCATCGTTGTGGAGTCTTGTGAATTTTGCGCTGAAGTAGTCGCTGCAGCAAGCCGCACGAACACCCTTAACTTTATTAGCTGCCATTGAAATACCGATACCTGTGCCGCAGCAAAGAATTGCTCTTGTACTTTCGCCTGAAACTACGCTTGTACCAACCTTGTATGCAATTGCTGCGTAGTCAACTGACTCAGGTGAGTATGTGCCGAAGTCTTTGTATTCAATTCCGTTTGCGTCAAGGTACTTCTTGATTTCCTCTTTAAGTTCAAATCCGCCGTGGTCTGCTCCGATTGCTATCATTGTAAAATCTCCTTTATCATTTATTGTTAAGTTTATTATTTAACTTGTTATTGAGCTCTCTTTCTGCCTGAGGAAGTCTCAGATAAACGGGAAGAAGCTTTTCGCCGTCAATGGGCTCTTCTGTTTTAAGCTTTTCTTCTGCACAGAAAGCTACACTGCTTCCTCTTTGAAAACGATTGCCTGCCCCTGCAATTTCATATCCAAGAGCCTTATGGCAAAGCTCTGCACCGTCACCGACGAAAACGATTTTTCCGTCATAGTGCTCTAATATTTCCTTGAGGTCGTCGATTTTAAGTGCTTCATCTTCGGTAAGTCTTTCTACCTTATCACCGTCAACAAGAAAAATTCCGCAGTAAACCTGATTGCATCTTGCGTCCATTACACTAACGGCAATACATTCACTGCCGAGAAGATTATAGGCTAAAGCTTCAAGGGTTGAAACAGGAATGCACTTTTTTCCTGTGGCATCGCAAAGCCCTTTGATTCCTGCAACGCCGATTCTTATACCCGTAAATGAGCCGGGCCCTGCACTGCAGGCAAAAACGTCAATGCTATCTAAGGGGATCTCTGCATTTTTTAAAGCAGAGTCAATCATGGGTAAAAGTGTTCTCGAATGGGTAAGGCCTGTGTTGGTGCTGCATTCGGAAAGGATTTTTCCGTTTTCTGTTACGGCAACGCCTGCACAAACGGCACTTGTATCCACCGCTAAAATTCTCATTCTATATCAAGTCCTTCAACTGTTATAATTCTGCTGTTTTCGTCTTCGCCTTTTTCTATTGTGACTCTAACTGTGTTTTCGGGAAGTGCATTTTCAATGTTTTCGCTCCACTCAACACTAAGCACTGCGCCCATATCAAGATAATCAAAAAATCCGCTTGAATAAAGGCTGTCCCAACTATCCACCTTATACATATCAAAATGTACCAGGGGTGGATTTCCGCCGTAATCGTTGACAATTGCAAAGGTGGGGCTTGAAACGTGACAGTCAATACCCATACCCTTTGCGAGACCTCGGGTAAAAGCGGTTTTGCCCATACCGAGACCGCCGAAAAAAGCAATACAGGTGCCGGGTGTAACTATTTTTCCTATTTTTTCTGCAAAGCTTTCAGTGTCAGCTGTGCTGTGTGAGTTGAAAACTGTCATTCCGTCACCTGCTTTCGTAGTTTTGGTTTATCTGATTTATTATATCAACTACTCTATTCTTTGTCAACTGAGATTGATTACCTTTTGAAAAGGAAAAGACAGAGATTGCTCTCTGTCTTCTTTTTATTTAGATGGATTCTTCTCAAGAAACTCAACCGTCACCTCTGCAGCTTCTTCAGCATAATTTTCAATAAACAGATGTCCGCCACCCTCTACAACATGATAAATGCTGTTTTCGGGTAAGTTTTCAAGAAGTGTAGCTACGGCATCCTTTTTGATCACATAGTCCTTACTGCCGTTGATGTAAAGCACCGCAGGGCCGTTTTTGATAGCTTCGTAGTTGGTATCGGTAAGCATTGAGAATGAATAGAAAATGCCCTCACCTGTACCCTCTCTTTTGAAGCTTTCTACAATTTCAGAGTAGTCATAGTCTGCGAAGTATTCGTTATCAAAGAAGCAGAATTTAACTGCAACCTTTATAATTTTGTCGAGAATAGGTCTGTCAGATTTTGCAAGGCGCTTCAGAAGAGGTACAACAAACTTTATAAGCGTAGGATTGCCAATAAACTCAGACATTTCAGGTGAATTGATGTTACCCGTTGTGCCGTAAAGAAGAAGGTTGTTTACTCTTTCGGGATACTTATCATAGATAGATTCTGCCACAAAACCGCCCATTGAGTGTCCTGCCACATACCACGGGTCATCGGAAAGATAGGTCATAAGTGCGTGAACAATTTCTTCTCTCGGAAGTCTTTCCATTTCCATAGTGTCCCTTGAAGAGTAACCGAAGTTTGGCAAATCTACAAGAACGCAGGTGTAGCCGTTATCGACGAGAATTTCAGCCATATTGTGCCAGCAATATGTAGTGTGGGCAAAGCCGTGGAGCATAATTATCTGACCTTTCGGCTCTTCTGCTTTCCACTGTCTGTAGTGAAGTGTGTAGCCCTCATATTCGAAAAACTCACTGTCTTCATAAGGTGTTTCATTCACCGCAAAAACAGGTGTAACAAGAGTAAAAATCAGAATAAAACTGAGTGCCAATGCTAAAAGCTTTTTCATAAATAAAACCTCTCTTCATTTTTTCTGCTGATTCTCTTTATTCCATCCTACCATTAAATAACTCAGTTGTCAATCAAAGAGGATAAAAACCACTTGAAAAATTCCTCTGTTTCTAATATAATATAGAAAGACAATTTCAGGATGTGATAAATTTGAATTTAAAAATAGACCTAAAGAACATCGACTGGAAGGCTGTTAAAGCAACCGTTAAGGGCACAGACCTTCTTCTCCTTGCTCTTACTCTTGCCCTTTCGCTTTTCGGAACAATTATGGTAAGCAGTGCAACCTTTGATGCGGAAACAGGCGCACTTTTTTCACGAGACAGCAAGGTTATGATTTTTGCGGCAATTCTCGGTGTTACGGCTGCACTGGTTATCTCTGCAATCGACTACGATATAATTCTGAAGCTGTGGCCCGTGGTTGGAGCAGGCTCGGTTTTCCTTATGCTGATGCTTTTCCCCTTCGGTGTTTCGCCTGACGCACGTTCAGACGCTTTCTCGTGGTTCAGAATCGGCTCGCTTTATTTTCAGCCGTCAGAGATTGTAAAGATAGGCTTCATTATCACCTTTGCCTTTCATTTAAGCAAGGTAAAGAATAACATCTCAGACATCAAGCACGTTTTTCTTCTCTGCATGCACGCAGCAATTCCCATTCTCCTCGTTGTTGCAACAGGTGATATGGGCTCAGCACTTATCTTTATGTGTATGTTCATCGGCATGATGTTCGCTGCGGGACTTAACTGGATGTACTTCCCTGCCGGTGCTCTTATTGTGCTTGTTGCTTCGCCCGTGATCTGGTTCAAGATTTTTGACGACATTCAGCGTAACCGTATTCTTGCCCTTTTCAGACCTGAGGAATACACCAACGAAATCTATCAGCAGAATCAGGCACTTGCGGCAATTAAAGAAGGCGGACTTTTCGGCATGGGACTTTTTAACGGTAAATACACCCAGACCCCCAACGGAATTCCCGAGGTTGAAAACGACATGATTTTCTCAGCAGTGTGCGAGGAAACAGGCTTTTTCGGTGCACTTCTTCTTATGGGACTTTTCATCTGCCTTGCAGTTAAAATCGTTCATGTAGGTAAGCGCTCAAAGAACTTTGCGGCACTTATGATGTGCTATGGCGTTATGTTTATGATTATCGCTCAGGCGGCTATCAACATCGGTATGTGCACACGACTTCTGCCCGTTATCGGTATCACTCTTCCCTTTATCAGTGCCGGTGGCTCTTCAACGGTTTGTCTTTTCCTTGCAATTGGTCTTATTCTGAGTATTTACCGTTCATCAAGAGAGCTGAGATATGAGGACTACAGATTCAGCAGAATGACAAAATAAATGCAAAATGCAAAATGCAAAATTAATGGCAGAGATTCGCTTTTACGCGTAATCTCTGCCATGTTTGTTTTATTATGTTGTAAAGTTATTATTTCTTTTTCTTGTTACGGTATATAATAAATACAACCAAAATAGTTACAACTATTACGCTAATCAAGCCAAAAATATCCAGCCAATTTAAATTGGAAGAAACAAATACTGCCGTAGGGCCGTCAGCTCCACCGATGAATGCGATATCAGAAGCTTCATTGCTGCATCCCGTAAGACAAAATGCCAAAGCCAATAACGAAACGAGTGATGTCAGCTTTTTCATACCTTTGCTCCTTTTTAAGTTTCTGCTTAGCTGTCGTATTTTCTGCAAAGGAAGTCTGCACCGATACTCTCTGCAATTTCCTTTGCCTTTTTGATTTTTTCTTCACCTATTACATCAACTACTGAAAGTCTTGTTTGGGCGCCCTCATTTACGCAGTCCTTTGCGAATTTCAGCATTGCCTCATAGGCTTTACCCGGATAAATATTGCGTGTAATTTTGTCGTATCCCTCGCTTGTAATATCATTGAGAGAAATTGAAACGCTGTCGAAAACTTTGCAGATTTCCTTTGCGGTTTCTCTGCCGTTAATTAAATCGGAAAGTCCGTTTGTGTTGAGTCTGAGCTTAAGCGACGGATATTTTTTTCTGAGATATTCAGCTGTTGCAATAAGATTTTCATAGGCATTAGTCGGCTCACCGTAACCGCAGAAAACGGCGGTATCCTTACCGCTGAAATCATAGCTGTCAACAGCCTTTATGATTTCCTCAATAGTGGGCTCGGTTTCGTGAAAAAGGTTTTCAGCCTCACCGATTGCATCTACTTTATCCCTGATGCAGAAAACACATCTGCAAGGGCATTTGTTTGTTATATTGAAATAAACAGAATTCTGATATGTATAAATAATGTCTGCCACTTTTCTCACCTCAAAAATTTCCCTACTTTTGTGCTGTCAAGAGCCTTACCCATAAGGGCGAAGATAATAGCACTACCTATGGACTGTACAACGCTGAAGGGTACACTTGCAAGTGCGCTCGGGAAAGAGTACATAAAGCCCTCTGCAATATAATAACCGCCGATTGTAATTGCTGCTGAAATTACTGTTGCAACAAGGGTGTATACATTTACTGTCCTGCTTTCACCCTTTTTGTTTCTGTACATCTTCATAGCCACAATAAAGGGCACACAGTTGAGCGCCTTTATAATCGCTGTAGGCAGTGCCCACACAGCCGCACCTGCAAGAATATCAGCAAGTGCACCGCCGATTGCTGAGGAAATCAGACCAAAGGGTCCGAGAACACAGCCCGAAAGATATACAACTGAATCTCCGAAGTGGAGATAGCCTGAATTTATGCCTGTCGGAATTTTAACGAAGGCAGTGAAAACTGCAATAATCGCTGCAAAAAGCCCCGTAAGGCAGATTTTAAAAATTTTATTGTTTCTCATTATAATTCACCTAATTCTGAAAGATACCTTTCGAAGTGTATTCCGTCTGCGCGGTTATACTCTCCCTTTGTATCCTTTATTGTCTCTTCAATTGACTTACAGATAAAATCTGAAGCCTGCTTGACTGCATCCTTTACAGCCACACCTTTTATATACTGTGCTGTTACGAATGAAGCAAGTATATCACCTGTGCCTGAAAAGCTTCCGCCATAGTGAGGAGTTATGATAACATCAAAGCTGCCGTTATCGTAAACAGTGTTTGCAACCTCATTTTCAGAAAGGTGTATTCCGCTTGTTATAACAATTTTTGCTTTTTCCTTATTCTGCAGAATTGACATTTCCTTAATTGCCGAAAGCAACTCATCTCTTTTAAGAGAAACCACATCATCGTAATTTCTTTCACTCAGAATGCAAAGCTCAGTAAGATTCGGAGTAATGATATCCGCTCTTCCGGCAAGGCTTATTATAGCCCTTACGCACGCTTCATCGTAACATTTATAAATTTCGCCGTCGTCAGCCATAACGGGGTCAACAGCCACAACTGTATTCTCTTTACCGAAAACGTCAATAAGCTTGTTTATGATTTCACCCTGCTTGCTGTTGGCAATAAAGCCCGTAAGAATTCCGTCAAACCGAACGCCGAGCTTTTTCCATTCGTCAATGCAGGGCCCCATATCGTCTGTACAGTCTCTGCAATAAAAGCTGTCATATCCCGTCTGGTTGGAGAATACGCCTGTCACAAGAGGACAGCACTGCACACCCAAGGCAGACATAACGGGTATTGCGGCAGTCAAAGAGCACTTTCCGAAGCCTGAAAGGTCGTTTACCGCAGCTATTTTTTTCATTGGTATCACCTTTTTAATTTTTCTTAATCGGTTCTTATTTCCAAAAACAGGGAACAACATTTCTGCCGTCCCCTGTCCTCTTATCTGTTTAGTTTTTATCAGTCACCGTAACCCTGAGGGTTGTTCTTCTGCCAACGCCATGAATCCTCGCACATTTTTTCAATGCCTCTTTCAGCCTTCCAGCCAAGCTCTGCATAAGCCTTTGAGGGATCTGAATAACAGGTTGCAATGTCGCCGGGACGGCGAGGTGCAATTTCATACTTAACTTCTGCACCGCTTGCCTTTTCAAAAGCCTTTACAACGTCAAGAACGCTGTATCCAACACCTGTACCGAGGTTATAGATATTGCAGCCGTTCTGACCGAGAACCTTGTTGAGAGCCTTTACGTGGCCGAGAGCAAGGTCAACAACGTGGATATAGTCTCTTACGCCTGTACCGTCGTGGGTATCATAGTCGTTACCGAATACGCTGAGCTTTTCACGCTTGCCGATAGCAACCTGAGTAATATAGGGCATAAGGTTGTTGGGAATACCGTTGGGATCTTCACCGATTCTGCCGCTTTCGTGAGCGCCGATGGGATTGAAATAACGAAGAAGGGTAATTGCCCATTCGTTGTCGCTCTTGTAAAGGTCTTCAAGAATAATTTCAATCATATATTTTGTTGTACCGTAGGGGTTTGTTGTGCCGCCTGCGGGCATTGTTTCTTTAAGAGGAGAAACGTTGTTGCTGCCGTAAACGGTTGCTGATGAGCTGAATACAAGCTTTTTACAGCCGTTATTTCTCATAACCTCACAAAGGCAGAGAGTACCGTTAATGTTATTATCATAATACTCAAGGGGCTTCTGGCATGATTCACCTACTGCCTTAAGACCTGCAAAATGAATAACTGCATCAATTTTGTTCTGCTTGAAAATAAGGTCAAGTCCTTTTTTGTCGCGGATATCGCACTCATAAAAAGCAAAAGCCTTTCCTGAAAGCTCAGCAACTCTCTTGAGAGATTCCTTTTTACTGTTATAGAAGTTGTCCACAACAACAACATCATAACCAGCCTTAATAAGTTCAATACATGTGTGTGAGCCGATATAACCGGCACCGCCTGTAACAAGAATTGACATATTCGTTCACCTCGTTTATAATATAAATAATTTAAACAATAGTATACAACTAAAATCCAAAAATTGCAATAGCAAAATATAATGTTCGGAGTGAGTTTATGCAAAATTTATCAGATATATCAGTAGTAAAAAGTGTTCTCTCTAGACACGGCTTCAACTTTTCAAAGGCTCTTGGTCAGAATTTCCTTATTAATCCCACTGTCTGTCCGAGAATGGCAGAGAATTGCGGTGCCGATGAAAACACAGGTGTAATTGAAATCGGTGCAGGTATAGGCGTACTTACTGCCGAGCTTGCAAAAAGAGCAAAAAAGGTTGTTTCAATTGAGCTTGACACAAGACTTCTTCCCGTGCTTGAGGAAACTCTCAGCGACTTCGATAACATTGAGGTTGTGAATGCCGACGTTATGAAAACCGACCTTCACGCACTTATAAAAGAAAAGTTTCAGGGTATGGACGTTGTTGTGTGTGCAAATCTCCCCTACTACATCACCTCACCCATTATCACAATGCTTCTTGAAGAAAAGCTTCCTATAAAGGCTATCACAGTTATGATTCAGAAGGAAGCTGCTGACCGACTTTCCACTCCCGTAGGCTCAAGAGATTCAGGTGCCATCACTGTGTGCACAAATTACTACGCAGAGGTAAAGCATCTTTTCAATGTATCCCGTGGCTCATTTATGCCGCCGCCAAACGTTGACAGCACAGTTATCAAGCTTGAAATCAGACCCGAGCCTGCAGTTAAGGTAAGCGACGAAAAAAAGTTTTTCAGAATGGTAAAGGCAGCCTTTGCACAGAGAAGAAAAACTGCAGTAAACTCAATTGCAAGCGGAATGGGACTTTCAAAAAATCAGGTTGCCGAAGCGCTTCAGAACAGCGGCCTTGACGTAAATGTCAGAGCAGAAAAGCTGACTATGGAAGAGCTTGCCCTGCTTTCGGAAAATCTTTGATTTCTATGCAGTTTTTATGCAAAATACCTTAAGCTTAATATAAAGAGAAAAACTTTACAGCGATTTTTATGCTGTAAAGTTTTTTACTTGTCATTATAAAATCTATGTGGAAAACTCGGGGTTTTCCACATTTTAGACTGAGTTTTTGACTTTTAGACATTAAAAACGTAAAGTTTTCAACTTTACTAACAGACTTTTCAACACAAAAATGATGAAAACCTGCGGATTATTCATTATTCACTGCAAAATGTATATACATTTATAATTCATTAATTGCCGCAACAAGTGCATCAACGTCGCACTCCTGAATAGCCCAGCTTGTGCAGAATCTTACTGCGTGCATATCTTTTATTTTGCTCCAATAGCAGAAAGTGAAGTCCTTTTCTATAGCTTTTTTCTCGTCATCACTGAGAAGAACAAAAACCTGATTTGCAGGTGAATTATAAAGAAGTCTGATGCCTTTTTCTCTGAAGGCATCTCTTATTTTATCCGCAAGCTTTACGGCGTGCTTTGAAACCTCAAAGTAAAGTCCGTCAGTGAAAAGGGTATCAAACTGAAGACCGAGAAGTCTGCCCTTAGCAAGCATAGCGCCCTTTTGCTTTTCGATATAGCGGAAATCTTCCTTATATTTTTCATTTACAATTACAAGGGCTTCACCGAAGAGTGCACCCACCTTTGTGCCGCCGATATAAAATGCATCGCAAAGCTCAGGCAAATCAGAAAAGGCAACATCGTTTTCTTTGCACATTAAACCGTAGCCAAGTCTTGCACCGTCAATGTAAAGAATAAGATTTTTACGCTTACAGCAATCGTAAATCGCCTGAAGCTCTGCCTTAGAGTAAATCGTGCCGTTTTCTGTCGGCATTGAAAGATACACCATTTTCGGCTTTGTGATGTGCTCAAAGGCAGTATCATTCTCATGAGAAACAACCATTTCTTCAATCTCTTCGGCACTTATTTTTCCGTCGATGCTCGGTATAGGTAAAATCTTGTGACCGGTTGCTTCAACTGCGCCTGTTTCGTGGACATTGATGTGACCTGTTGAAGCGGAAATCACACCCTCGTGAGGTCTGAGACAAGAAGCAATAAAAGTAAAGTTTGTCTGTGTGCCGCCTACAAGAAAATGCACTGCAACATCGTCACGCCCCAGCTCTTTTCTGATTTTGTCAGCCGCTGAAAGGCAGTATTCATCCTCCCCGTAACCGGGAGTCTGCTCCATATTTGTTCTGACTAAGGCCTCAAGAATCTGCGGTACAGCTCCTTGGGTATAGTCGCTTTCAAATCTTATCATGGTTTATTCCTCTAAGCCTAAAATTTCAACAGCCTCACTCTGCTCAATTGCTTCAACGCTCTTAAGCTTTTTCTGAATGATGTTGTTTCTGCTCTGTGCATCCTCAAGGCTCTTTCCTGCTTCGTCAATCTTCTTCTTTGCCTTTTCAAGCACAACACCGAATTTTTCGTACTGAACCTTTGCGGCAGCAAGTACAGCTCTTACTTCCTTAGCCTTTTCATTAATAGCCATAGCCTTGAAACCGATTGAAAGCGAGTTAAGAAGTGCGGTAATAGTTGACGGGCCTGCAATCATAACGCTGAATTCATTCTGACATCTTTCAACTATGCCGTTCTTTGATGAAATAACCTCACTGTAAAGTCCCTCAGTTGCAAGATACATAATTGCAAAGGGAGTTGTGTCAGGCTCGTTGATATACTTTTTAATATCCTTTGCCTGGTTGAGAATTGTTGTTTCAAGGGCTTTTCTCTGCACCTCAACCCCTGCATTGTCACCTCTGT
>JBGVFK010000084.1:0-7795 GCA_045121075.1 Acutalibacteraceae bacterium
TGACCATGTTAAAAAGACCATTTTTGAAGCAGATATTCCTGCCTATGGTTACGCTGTTTATTACACTTATCATAAAGATGATGAAAATGATTATGTTCTTCACGATACTGATTTGATTGCAACTGACTCAACTCTTGAAAACAGTAAGGTAAAAATTTCTTTCAATAAAGAAACCGGCGCTGTTTCGTCTTATGTTTTAAAGAAAAACGGAGAAGAGTTTGCATGCGGCGACCTGGGTAAGGCTGTTGTCTGTGATGATTCAATCAACGATACATGGGGTCACAAGATATATGATTATAACATCGAAATCGGTTCGTTTGGCGACGGAACACTTGAGCTTTTTGAGTCAGGTCCCATAAGAGCAACCGTTAAATCGGTGGTAAAATACGGCAATTCAGTTCTTAAACGATATTATACTCTTTATAAAAACAGCGAGAAGCTTCAGGTCAGAACAGTGCTTGATTTTGATGAAGAATATAAGTCTGTTAAGCTTTCATTCAAAGCTGATATTAATGATGCCTGTGTTACATATTCTATGCCTTACGGATTCATTACCAAGGTTGCAAACGGTCAGGAAGAGCCTTGCCACGCCTGGTGCGATGTTCATAACAAAGAGGGCAGAGGACTTGCTCTTCTGAATACAGGTAAATACAGCTTCTGTTCAATTGAAAATGACCTTCGAATGATGATTGCCAGAGGATGTGCATATCTTGACCACTACGGTCAGCATAGTCGTGACGGTGAAATGGAATTCCTTGACAAGGGTGAGCAGGAGTTCTTCTATGAAATCGTTCCCCACAATGAGTTTATCAATTCTGAGCTTTATAAAGCTTCAGAGGTTCTGAATAACCCGTTGCAAACCCACCAGGAAACTCATCATGACGGTGTTCTTCCCCAGATTTACGGCGGACTTGATGTAAGCGAAGATAATGTTGTTGTTGCTGCAATTAAATCTGCGGAAGACGGCAACGGATATATTGTGCGAATTATTGAAACTGACGGAAAGAATACCTGTGCAGAAATTTCAATTAATGTTATCGGGGCAAAGCTTGAAGCTGAATTTAAGCCTCAGGAAATTAAAACTTTCAGAATTGATTCAGTAGGCTCTGTAACAGAATGCCTTATTACTGAATTTAAGGAGTGATAATTATGGTTGAAGCAATGATAGATAAAAATTTATGGCTGTACCGCAACCGGGCAATTTTAAACGCCCAGGCCCTTGAGGGTTGGCAGTACAGAATACTTGATTACACCGACAGAGAAACTTACGTTCCTGTTACTGACTGGACGGAGTATAAGGATGGTGTTACTTTTGCTGATCACAAAACCTGTATGATGAAAACAAGGTTTACACCCACAAAACCACTTAAAAATCAGGAAGCGTATCTTGAACTTAAACTTCCACGTGAGTGTGAGGCTTTTGTGTCAATTGACGGCGTCAGATATGCGGGCGTTGATAATGGTAGTCGGCGTTGCCGAGTTTATCTTGAAGAATCAATGTATGGCCGAGAGCTTGAACTTGAGCTTGAAATATATTCTTGTGTTTTCTGCAATGCTGAAAGAATTGTTAAGCCTCTTGATAATCCTGCTTATGTTATTGCTGATAAAGCGCTTGCTGAGTTTTCTTATTGTATGGATTTTGTCCGTGATTTGATAAAATATATTAAGAACGATTATACCAAAAGCAAGGTTATAGCTTTGTTTGAAAACACTATCCGTAAAACTGACGTTTCTCTTGATTATGAAGATTTTCGCGAAAGCATTATTTTAATTCAAAATGAGCTTCTCGATTCATTGAAAGCATTGAAGCTTGAAGATGATGACTGTGTTGTGGATTGTGTAGCTTCTACTCATATCGACGTTGCCTGGTTGTGGAGATTTAAGGACACCATTCGCAAATCAGGACGTTCCGCACTTAACCAGCTCAGGCTTATGGACAGATATGATGAGTTTGAATTTTCTCTTTCTCAGCCATCCGTTTATAACTATATCAAAGAAGTTTATCCTGATATTTTTGAGCAGATTCGTCAGCGTGTAAAAGACGGAAAATGGCGTCTTATCGGACCTATGTGGGTTGAATCTGACCTTAATATTTCAGGCGCAGAATCACTTGTAAGAGAATTTCTGTATGGTCATAGATTCTTTAAGGATGAGTTTGGTAAAACAAGTGATGTGTGCTGGATTCCTGATTCTTTCGGATTTCCTGCATCACTTCCACAGATTTTTACTAAATGCGGTATGAAGAGCTTTTACACCACAAAGGTTCGTTGGCAGAATGCAAACGAGTTCCCATACAATGCTTTTGTTTGGGAGGGTATTGACGGCTCAAATCTTTATGCTACCGTTCCTATAACCAGGGATTGCTATAACAACTCCATTGATAATGAAAATGTTCGTCTTGTGTCTGATAAGCTTCAGCAGAAGGCTGCATGGGATCATGTGCTTATGTCTTACGGCTACGGTGATGGTGGCGGCGGTGTAACTGATGAAATGCTTAAGAATTATAATCTTCTTCAGGATGCCCCGGGTATGCCGAAGGTTCAACTTACCAGAGCTGAAAATTATTTTGAAGAGCTTGATAAAAAGCGTAGCGTTCTTCCCGTGTGGAAAGGGGAGCTTTGCGTTGAAACACATCAGGGTACATACACTACTATTGCTGCTGTTAAACGCAATAACCGCTATGCTGAAATGGCATTCCGCAGACTTGATTTGCTTTCTGTTCTTGCTAATCTTAAAGGCAAAGATGCAGGTTATGATGAAACTGTGAAACATTGGAAGGACCTTCTGCTTTGTCAGTTCCATGATGTTCTTCCCGGCAGTTCAATTGATACTGTTTACGACGATGCTGAAAAAATCTATAATAATTTATTTGCTTTTGCAGGTAATAAAGAAAAACAGCTTGTTGCAGATACGCTTTTAACTAATGATACTGATAAGGTTAGTGTTTATAACCCCAATTCATTTGTAAGCAGTGATTATGTTAAGGTTGATGCAAAATATGCTGGTTGCGCTATGACTGATGGTAATGATACCTTTAATGTTATTGAGGATGCTAACGGCAATTATGTTTTCTTTGTAAAAGAACTTGCAGGCTTTACTGCAAGAACCTACAATAAAACTACACCTGTTAAGGTTGAATCCTTGATTACAGCAAAAGAGAATGACGGAAAGATCTCAATCACCACTCCTCATTTTACTTTTGTTATTTGTGAAGACGGAACATTAAATAATTTCTTTGACAAACGTGCTGACAGATTTATTGGTGACAGATTGAATAATCTTGTTACATATAAAGATGGTCCTGAACATGAGGATGCATGGAATATCGACAAGGAATATAAATCAAGACCTGTTGATATGAAATGGGAAAATACTGTTAAGCTTGTTGATGTAAACGATGAGCGTGTTACTGTCAGAGTTACTAAAAAGCACAATAAGTCAGTGCTTACCCAGGATATTATTGCCTACGCTAACATTGCGAGAGTTGACTTTGTATCTCATATCGACTGGCAGGAAAAATATAAAATTCTTCAGGTTTCTTTCCCGGTTAATGTTGTTGCTACTCAGGCAAGCTATGAGATTGCTTACGGCATCTGCAAGCGCAATACACACTCGAACACACCTGCCGAAAAGTGGAAGCATGAGTTTGCTGCTCACAGATTCACTGATTTGTCAGATGATGTTTATGGTGTTTCAATTCTCAATGACTGCAAGTATGGTCATAATGTAATTGATAATGATATGATTATGACTTTATTGCGTAACACCGATAATCCTGCACGATTCAGAGATACAGGTGAACACGACTTTGCTTATTCAATTCTTCCTCATATGGGAGGTCTCAGTGCAGGCAGAGTTGTTCAGCAGGGTTATCAGTTTAATTCACCATTTATAGTATTTGATGGTGAGAGTGAAGAAAAACCTATTCTGTCACTTTCAAACGAAGGTCTCATTGTTGATTGCATTAAGCCTGCTGAAGACGGTAATGGTTACATCGTGCGTATGTATGAGCCTTATGGTGTGCCGGGCAAATCAGTGCTCAGCGTTGATGCTTCAATGAAAATAACTGAGGTTTCACCTCTTGAAGAATATATTTGTGAATGCTCGGGTGAAATTTCATATAAGCCGTTTGAAATTCGTACATTCCGTGTTTCATAATTTACATCAACACTGTAAGATTTTTGTTTTATTTATTGTATTTTTTATAAATATATGATATTATTCTTTTGTACAGGTAACTGTTAACATTTTTGAAAGGATTTGATAAAAATGGCAGAGAATAGATTTTTGAATGACTATCCCGTTATCGGTATCCGTCCGGTTATCGATGCCAGAAGAGGCCCTCTTGGTGTAAGACAGTCTCTTGAGGATCAGTCAATGGGTATGGCTAAAGCAGCAGCTAAACTTTTCACAGAGAATCTTAAATACTCTAACGGTGAACCCGTTAAGGTTGTTATTTCCGATACAACTATCGGTCGTGTTGCTGAAACAGCAGCTTGTGCTAATCAGTTCAAAAAGGAAGGTGTAGACATCACTCTCACCGTTACTCCTTGCTGGTGCTACGGCTCAGAAACAATGGATATGGATCCCAACACTATCAAGGGTGTATGGGGATTTAATGCTACTGAGAGACCCGGTGCAGTTTATCTTGCATCAGTTCTTGCAGCTCACGCACAGAAAGGTCTTCCCGCTTTCGGTATTTACGGCCGTGAGGTTCAGGAGGCTGATGAATCAGCTAATATTCCTGATGATGTTAAAGAGAAGCTTCTCCGCTTTGGTCGCGCAGCAGTTGCTGTTGCATCAATGAGAGGCAGATCTTATCTTCAGATCGGTTCAATCTGCATGGGTATTGCAGGTTCTTCAATTGATCCCGATTTCCTTGAAGAATATCTTGGTCTTCGTGTTGAATCTGTTGACGAGGTTGAAATCCTTCGTCGAATGGAAGAAAACATCTATGATGAAGAAGAATTCCAGAAGGCTCTTGCCTGGACTAAAGCAAAGTGCAAGGAAGGCTTCGATAAGAACCCTGACTTCGTTAAAAAGTCGGACGAAGAAAAAGAAAAGGATTGGGAATTTGTTGTTAAGATGATGGTTATCATCAAAGACCTTATGAACGGTAACGACAAGCTTCCCGAAGGCTGTGAAGAAGAGGCTCTTGGCCATAATGCTATCGCAGCAGGCTTCCAGGGTCAGCGTCAGTGGACTCACCATTGGCCCAACGGTGACTTTGCAGAAGCTCTTCTCAGCTCCTCATTTGACTGGAACGGCGCAAGAGAGCCTTATATCCTTGCAACTGAAAACGATGTTCTTAACGGCATTTCAATGCTTTTCCAGAAACTTCTTACAAATCAGCCCTCAATGTTCTCAGATGTTCGTACTCATTGGAGCACAGAGTCTGTTAAGAGAGTTACAGGTTATGACCTTCAGGGTGTTGCTAAAGAAGCCGGCGGTGTTATTCACCTTATCAACTCAGGTGCTTCTTGTCTTGATGCTTGCGGTGAGCTTCGCAACGAAAAGGGTGAGCCCTGCATGAAGAAGTGGTTCGATGTTACTGATGAAGACATCGATAAGATGCTTGAAGCTACAACATGGAATGCAGCAGATAACGGTTATTTCAGAGGTGGCGGATATTCATCCCGTTTCCTTACAAGAGCTGAAATGCCCGCAACAATGATCAGAATCAACCTTGTTAAAGGCCTCGGACCCACAATCCAGATTTGTGAAGGTTATTATGTAAATCTTCCTGATGAAGTTTCTGATACTCTCTGGAAGAGAACAGACTACACATGGCCTTGCACATGGTTTGCTCCCAGACTCACAGGTGAGGGTGCATTCAAATCTGCTTATGACCTTATGAACAACTGGGGTGCTAACCACGGTGCTTCAACTTACGGTCACATCGGTGCTGATTTGATTACTCTTTGCTCAATGCTCAGAATTCCCGTATCACTTCACAATGTTCCTGAAGATAAGATTTTCCGTCCTGCTTGCTGGAATGCATTTGGTATGGATAAAGAAGGTCAGGACTATCGTGCTTGTGCTACATACGGTCCTCTCTACAAATAAGACAAATTTTAAGGCTTGTGCTCAAAAGCACAAGCCTTATTTTTATATGTTATAGATTTTCTTAAGTTCTTGAGTAATGCCGTGCATCTGGTCAATTTCAAGCTGAAAATTTTTCTTAAACAGAGAAGCGTCTCTTGTTCTTGAATTGTAGGTGATACCGAGTCCCTCAAGTCCGAGATAATATTTTGCATTTACAGGATATTGCTGGCACTCTGCAACTGAGAAGAAACCAACCAAATCCTGAAGCTTCTGTGCTCTTTCAGGGTTTTTGTCAAAGCAATTGCAAAGTTCAGTATAAATTTCCGGGTGGAAGTTTGCCATAACTCCGGAATAACCCGCAACGCCGATTTTAAGTGTGTCAAGAAGTGTCGCAGCATTTGCATTATAAATTTTAAAATCCGTGCCTTTAACAGCGTCAAGCTTTTTGCCGATTTCTTCAGTGTTGCAGCAGGTGTCTTTTAAAAATCTGAACGGACCGATTTTAATAAGCTCCTTCATAACCTCAGGAGTCAGCAGACGCTTGTAGGGGTAGGGACATTCATAAATTCCAAGAGCAATTTCGGGAATATTTTTAACAACATACTCAGCGTTTTTCAAAAATACGCTGTCATCTTCATCTGCCTTCGCAAATCTGTTTGAAATAAAAACATAAGCGTCAATGCCTTGCTCAATGAATTTGTTTGCTTCATAAATCTGAGTTTCAAGCTCATCAGCTGTGTGGCCTGAAGCAACAATGCTCATTCCTTTGGGTGCATTTTTAATAATGAACTGAAGAAGCTCAAGTCTTTCTTCAAAAGAAAGATAAAAAATTTCACTGGACTGGCAGATAGCAAAGACTCCGGCGACGCCTTTTTCGTGGTACCAGTTCAGGATTTTTTCAACACCGTTGTAGTCAATTTTGTTCTCATCTGTGAATGGTGTTACCATTGTGGGAAAAACACCGTTTGGAATTGTTTTAATCATTTGAACCATCCTATCTTGTTAAATATTTAAGCGGATTCGCGTACGAACCGTTGTATATAATTTCAAAATGCAGGTGAGGGCCTGTTGAGTTGCCCGTGTTACCGACTTTAGCAATCATCTGACCTTGGACAACACTCTGGCCTGCCTTTACACATATTGAACCTGCCTGGCAATGGGCATATCGGGTTTTGATACCGTTGCCGTGGTCAATCAGAACGCTGTATCCATATCCGGTGTTGCTGTGAGTAACTTTTTCTACCACACCTGATGCTGATGCTACAATAGGCTTTCCTGAAGCACCGGGGCCTGCAATATCAACGCCTCGGTGGAAGGATGTGCCGCCGAAAATATATCGGTAGCCAAATCCTGAGGTGACTGTATTAGCTCCTACAGTCGGCCAGATAAAGGCACCGCCTTGCGAACCGTAAATGGTAACATTGTTTGGTACCGGCTTCGTTCCAACATAAACTTTTTTATCAACCGGCTCCTTTGTGACCGTTGAGCTGATTTCTTTTTCGGATATTTTTTTGCCGTCAACATAAGTAACAAGTGAAACAACCTGCTTTTCTCCGTCACTTCCCGGAGTAATAACTTTTGTGATTCCCTGATAAAGGGAGTCTGTTTTAATTTCAATTGTTTTATAATTGATGGACTTTGTTTTGGTTTGGGTTTCGGAAACCGTAACATTAATGAAAGGAATGCTTTTGATAATATTAACGCTTTCACCTGTTTTGATTTCACTCTCACCGTTAAGATTGGGGTTGAT
>JBGVFK010000085.1:0-2495 GCA_045121075.1 Acutalibacteraceae bacterium
GCTTACACCATAAAGTTCATGTGCTTTCATTTTTCCGTATTTTAAGGCATAATCACAAATTTTCTTGCGTCTTGCCGTGGTATATGTTATACTCATTATGCAACAACCTTCTTCCGTGATTTTTGTTTTTTTGGTCGAAAACTATTATATCACTTTTTTAGGTTGTTGTCTTTTTTTATTGTAACATATCTATTTTAACAGAACAAATTTGTTTTTTGTCAAATCTTCCAGCGTAATGCTGTCAAAATAGCCATTTACCATTTTGTGAAACTCTGTCCACATAGGAAGTGTGGGACAGGTGTCTTTTCTATCACACGGTATTGCATCACATTCAAGGCAGGTAACAGGTGCAAGATTGCCTTCTGTCAGCCTTAAGATATCTCCAATCCTGTACTCCGAGAGCGATTTTGATAACCGATAACCACCGCCTTTGCCGTGCACACCCTCTATAAGCTTGTTTTTAGATAAGGTAGGCATAATTGCCTGAATATATTTCAGCGACAATCCCTGACGCTCGGCAACAGCTTTCATTGCAATGTAGCCATCGTTTTGGTGCTCTGCAAGGTCAAGCAAAACTCTGATGGCATATCTGCCTCTTGTTGATATCAGCATGGATTTTCTCCTCCCTGTTACTAAAATGATATATAATCAATTATACACCATATCGGTAGGTTAATCAACTGTTATTCTGAAAAAAGTGGTGTTGAAAGATATCTGTCACCCATATCAGGAAGTAAAACAACTATTGTTTTCCCCTCATTCTCACTCCGCTTCGCAAGCTCAAGGGCAGCATACACTGCGGCACCTGATGATATACCCACAAGCACACCTTCATTTTTACCTATCAATCTGCCGGTTTCAAAAGCATCTTCGTTGGATACCGTTATAATTTCATCATAAATCTTTGTATCAAGAACATCGGGAACAAATCCTGCACCGATACCCTGAATTTTGTGTGCTCCGGGGACACCTGTTGACAAAACCGCCGAAGATTCAGGCTCAACTGCAACAACCCGTATCTTTGGATTTTTTGATTTTAAATACTTTCCGACACCTGTTATTGTACCGCCTGTACCGACACCTGCAACAAATATATCCACATTTCCGTCCGTGTCTTCATATATTTCAGGACCTGTTGTGAGATAGTGTGCTTTAGGATTTGCAGGATTTATAAACTGTCCGGGGATAAAGCTATTTGGAATTTCCTTTGCTAATTCCTCGGCTTTTGCTATTGCTCCTTTCATACCTTTTGCGCCTTCGGTAAGTACAAGCTCTGCGCCGTAAGCCTTCATCAGTTGTCTGCGTTCAACAGACATCGTTTCAGGCATTACAATAATAATACGATATCCTCTTGCTGCGGCAACAGCTGCAAGACCAATTCCGGTATTTCCTGATGTAGGTTCTATGATAACAGAACCGGCTTTCAATTTTCCACTTTGTTCAGCATCATCAATCATGGCTTTTGCGATACGATCTTTCACTGAACCTGCAGGATTAAAATACTCAAGCTTTGCAAGAATTTTTGCTTTCAAATCATATTTTTTCTCAAGATGTGTAAGTTCTAATATTGGTGTTTTGCCGATAAGTTCATCGCTTGATGTATATATTTTGCTCATAATTTAACCCTCCTTAATTACTTTGAATCCATTTTGCAAATCAGCAATAATATCGTCAATGTGTTCTGTACCGATAGAAAGGCGGATTGTATTAGGTTTGATACCATGATCAGCAAGTTCTTCTTCGGTAAGCTGACTGTGTGTTGTAGTTGCCGGGTGGATGACAAGGCTTTTTGCATCTGCAACATTGGCAAGCAGAGAGAAAATTTTTAAGTTATCAATAAACTTGTGTGCTTCCTCCTGACCGCCTTTAATTTCAAATGTAAATATAGAACCTCCGCCGTTTGGAAAATACTTCTGATATAATGTATTGTCGGGATGTTCGGGAAGTGATGGATGGTTAACCTTTTCGACCTGCGGATGATTTTTGAGAAATTCCACAACCTTTTTGGTGTTTTCTGCGTGACGTTCTAATCGGAGCGAAAGTGTTTCAACACCCTGCAACAGAAGGAATGCCGCAAAAGGCGAGATTGTCGCACCAGTATCACGAAGAAGTATTGCTCTTACATATGTGACAAATGCAGCTGCGCCCACAGCTTTTGTAAACGATACACCGTGATAGCTTGGGTTAGGGCTACTTATTGCCGGATAATTACCGGATGCTTCCCAATCAAATTTTCCCGAATCTACAATTACTCCACCAAGAGTTGTACCATGACCGCCGATAAACTTTGTTGCAGAATGTACCACGATATCAGCACCGTGTTCGATAGGGCGAATAAGATACGGAGTACCAAAGGTGTTGTCAACAACCAGGGGTAAGCCGTGTTTATGAGCAAGCTCCGCTAAAGCATCAATATCAGGGATGTCACTGTTGGGGTTACCGAGTGTTTCTATATAAATTGCTCTTGTATTATCTTTGATAGCGGCTTCAACCTC
>JBGVFK010000086.1:0-50615 GCA_045121075.1 Acutalibacteraceae bacterium
ATCCCCTATGTTTATTCATCTCTCGGCTACGGATTTTTATGGAACAATCCGTCAACGGGTCTTTGCGAGCTTTCTAACAACCGTACCCGTTGGAGCTGCGACTGCTGTAAATTTATGGATTTTGTTGTTATGGCAGGCACACCCAAGGAAGTATGCACAACACTCTCTGACCTGACGGGCTATGCACCGAAAATGCCTCAGTGGGCAACGGGCTTCTGGCAAAGCAGACTCCGTTATGAAACTCAGGAGGAATTGCTTTCAGTTGCAAGAAGATATAAGGAGCTCGGCATTCCCCTTTCGGCAATTATCGCCGACTATTTTCATTGGACAGAGCAGGGCGATTATAAATTTGACCCGAAATACTGGCCTGATGTAAAGGCTATGACCGATGAGCTGCACAGCATGAACACAAGGCTTATTGTGTCAATGTGGCCCACCAAAAACGAGCACAGCGAAAACTACCATCATATGCGAAGCAACAATATGCTTATGCGCACCTTCCGAGGTCCTGACAGAGTTTTTGATTTCTACGGCTGGCAGAATGAAATTGATGTTACTAACCCTGCCACAAGAGACTTTGTATGGAGTAAGCTTAAGGAAAACTACATAGATAACGGTGTTGATGCTCTTTGGTTTGATGAGGCTGAGCCTGAAATTCACCCTGAGGATTTTGATAATCTTATCTGGTACAAAGGCAGAGCTGATATGGTGGCACTCCTTTACCCCTATTACTACTCAAAAATGGCTTATGACGGCTTTAAATCCATAGGCAGAGACGACATCATCACTCTCACCCGTTGTGCTTATCTGGGAAGTCAGAAATTCGCTTCACTTGTTTGGTCAGGCGATATTGAATCCACCTTTGAAAGTCTCGCTTGTCAGGTAAAGGCAGGGCTTAATATGGCTATGTGCGGTATTCCCTGGTGGAACACTGATATCGGTGGCTTTTACGGTGCAGATATCAGGAGTGACTATTTCAAGGAGCTTATTGTCCGTTGGTTCCAGTTCGGACTTTTCAGTCCTGTAATGCGACTTCACGGCTCGAGAAACAGACATTTTGAGCCTACTCCCGGACTTAAAGAGCCCAGCGGTGACCCTAATGAAATATGGAGCTTTGGTGAAGAGAACTTTGAAATTCTGAAAAATCTTATTTTTATCAGAGAAAAGCTCAGACCGTATATTCAAAAGCAGATGGACACTGCTTCAGAAAAAGGCTATCCGGTTATGAGACCTATGTTTTTCGAATATCCCGACGATGAAATCTGCTACACATTGGACAGTCAGTATATGTTCGGTGATGATATAATTTTTGCTCCTATAGTAAATCAGGGTCAAACCGTAAAAACAGTTTATATACCTGACGGTGAATGGATTCTCACTAAGGACAAAAAGTTTTATACAAAAGGCTTTTATGAAATCACAGCAGAAATTGACGAGTTTATTGCTTTCGTAAGAAAGGGCTCAGATGTCATTGAATGCTTCGATAATTAAGGATGATTTAACAATTAATATGATGAGGTAAAAATATGAATTTTGGTGTACAATTCAAGGTAAGAGGTGACGATTTCGGTGGTCACTTTATCAACGGAATTTCTATGGCAGACAGCGAAAGCGTATGGAAGTGTAAGCTTGTTTCTGCCGACGACGAAAAAAACATTTATGAATCTAAAGACGGATACAAAATCACAGCTTACCACATAAAAAAAGGTAACATAACTGAGTGCTACACTGTTTTTGAAAACAACTCAGACAAAAAGGTAACTCTTGATATGATTTCATCCTTTGCAATTACAGATATTGATGCAGATACTCTTCACCGAGCAACATCCTTCTGGAGTGCAGAGGGCAAGGTTTTAAGTCAGAAGCTTACAGAGCTCAATATGGAGCGTTCCTGGAGCGGACACGGCATAAGAATTGAAAAATTCGGTCAGATAGGCTCAATGCCCGTAAGAAAATGGTTTCCCTTTGTGGCGGTAGAAAATAGTAAAACAAGTGAATTTATAGGCGTTCAGCTTTATATTCCTTCAAGCTGGCAGATTGAGCTTTTCCGTCATAAGGAGCCTCTCACTCTTCTTGGCGGTATTGCTGATTTTGACTACGGTCATTGGTGCAAGGAAATAAATCCCGGCGAAAGCTTCACAACACCGAAGGCAGTTGTTGCTATTGGCAATTCACTTCTTAAGGTCTGCGATATGCTTGTTAAGGCACAGAAGCCGAACATCTCACCTGTTGACGCAGATTTGCCCGTTATTTTCAATGAATACTGCACCTCATGGGGCAACCCGACAATTGATAACCTTAGAAAAACTGCAGAAAAGCTTCAGGGCAGCGGTGTTAAATATCTCGTTATGGACAGCGGCTGGTACAAGGAAGAGGGCAAAAACTGGTGGGATACTATCGGTGACTGGAATGTAAGTCCTACCCTTTTCCCCAACGGTCTTAAGGAAGTCAACGATATGATAAAATCCTACGGCCTTATTCCCGGCATATGGTTTGAAATGGAAAATGTTGCTCCGCTTTCACAGATTTACGGTGAAACCGACCACCTTCTTTCAAGAATGGGTGCACCTCTCAATGTTTCAGGACACCGTTTTCTTGACTTAAGAGATGAGTGGTGCGTAAATTATCTTGACGAAAAGGTAATAAAGCTTCTTCGTGACAGCGGTTACGGTTATCTTAAGGTAGACTACAACGAAAACATAGGTGTGGGCTGTGACGGCGCTGAAAGCCTTGGTGAGGGTCTCAGACAGTATGTTCTTGCAAGTCAGAATTATTTCAGACGCATCAAGGAGCAGCTTCCCGACCTTGTAATCGAAAACTGCGCTAGCGGCGGACACAGACTTGAGGCTTCAACAATGGAGCTTTGCTCTCAGGCAAGCTTTTCTGACGCTCACGAATGCACAAGCATTCCTATTATTGCAGCTAATGTGCAGAGAATGATTAAGCCTAGTCAGAGTCAGATTTGGGCAGTTCTTCGTGCAAAGGATGACATTCACAGAACCTTTTACAGCCTTATTTCAGGCTTTCTCGGCAGACTTTGCATCAGCGGTGAAATTTTTGATTTACCTGAGGAAAACTGGCAGATTGCTCTTGACTCAGTTAAGTTCTATGATGAAATCAAACATATTATCAAGGACGGCTTTACAAGTATAATTGAATGTAATGTTCAGGATTACAACGACCCTGAAGGCTATCAAATCGTTCTTCGTGAGCTTGACAATGAAGCTCTGCTTATAGTTCACACATTCAAAAACGGTGCAAATCCGTCTTATGAAAAGGTGCTCGCAGATTGGAGCATCAAAAAGGAATTCGGCAGCAGCCTTGACGGAGATTTCAGGGCAAAGGCATTTATTCTCGAGAGAAAATAACTTTTCAGTTATGCATTCTTAAAAGGTGTAAATTATGATTATTTTAATTACAGGCACATCACACACAGGAAAAACTGCTCTTGCACAGAAATTACTGGAAAAGTACAAATATCCCTATCTTTCCATAGACCATCTGAAAATGGGGCTTATCCGCAGCGGCAACACAGAGCTTACTCCCTTAAGTGATGACAATGAGCTTACATGCTATCTCTGGCCTATTGTGCGTGAAATGATTAAAACCGCCATAGAAAACGAGCAGAATTTAATTGTTGAGGGCTGTTATATCCCCTTTGACTGGCAAAAGGATTTCACAAAGGAATATCTGAAAAGCATAAAATATTACTGCCTAATACTCAGCGAAAATTATATTAAAGCTAATTTTGATGATATTAAAAAGTACGCGAATATAATTGAAAAACGCCTCGATGACGGTTGGTGCACTATGGAAAATGTGCTGACGGCTAACACAGAAATGCTGCGACTTGCTGAAAAGCATAGGGTTAATTATCTGCTTATTGATGGTAAGTATGAGGTAAATTTGTAAATGCATATTACTGAAAGGGGCTGTAAAAAAACTAAAAGTCTCTTAACCCTTTTAAAACAAAGAAAAAAATATGATGAAGACCGTTGTTAAAGCAAAAAGTTTCGGCTGATGCAACGGTTTTGTTGTTTTTATTACTGTAGGGACACGGCTCGCCGTGTCCGTTTGAACACATCAGAGTCCTTGTAAACTTCTGATGATTTAATGTACAACTATTGATTTTACTTATGAATCGGGTATTTTTTTGGCGGACACGGCAAGCCGTGTCCCTACTGTATCGCTAATTAATTTGTTTTTTTACAGCCCCTTTTATTCTACTATCCGTAGGTTGTGTTTTTAAGCTTCAGCAGTTATAATGATACCATCAACCGCTAAAGGAGATTTTTCAATGAACACTTATATAACAGGTGCCACAATAAAAAGACTTCGTGAGGAAAAAGAGCTGACTCAGCTTCAGCTTGCTGAAAAAATTGGTGTCAGCAGTAAAGCAGTTTCAAAATGGGAAACAGCAAAGGGTTTGCCCGATATTACTCTTATAGACCCCTTAAGTAAGGCCCTTGGTGTTTCTGTAATGGAGCTTATGTCAGGTGAAACAGTAATCAACAAAAACTCTTCATCAAATATACTCTTTTCAAAGTTTTATGTGTGTCCTGTGTGCGGAAATATCATTCACACAACCGGTGCAGCCGTTATAAGCTGCTGCGGAATTACACTACCTCCTCTTGAAGCTGAGGAAACTGACGATGATCACATCGTTACAATTGAGCCTGTTGAGGATGAAAAATTCATAACCGTAAGCCACGAAATGAGCAAAACTCATTTTATTTCCTTTATGGCTTATGTAACCACTGACAGAATTCAGTTTATCAAGCTTTACCCTGAAGGTAATGCAGAAGCAAGAATGCAGTTCAGAGGCAGAGGTTATCTTTATATTTACTGCAACAGACACGGACTTATGAAGCAAAAAGTATAATTGACTTATTATCTTTTGAGAAATTTAATGAAGCCTTCGCCCTATATACATTTTTACCGGTTTTGTTGCTAAAAAGACACTTATAGAAAATGTGTCTCACAATTTCAGACACTGAGTTAAAAATACATCGCCATGTTGTAAAAGTTACAAAAAGTTCACAGTTACACAATTGTTTAACAATTAATTATGTTTATTTTATTGTAAATCAGTTTGTCAACATAAAAACTAAATTCAGGTTTAAGGTGAATGAAATTATGATTGAAAAGAAACTTCCAGACGGCACAGTCGTAAAAGCCTACCCTATCACAAGCTCACAGCAGATGATGTATCTTATGTCACTTAAATACGGTTCAGGTTATCCCGTTAACAACATCGGCTGCGGTGTTTATTGGAAAGGCGAAATAAATAAAAAAGAAATGAAGGCTTCAATTTATGAGGCAATTAAGCGTTGCGATACTATGCGCCTTCGCTTTGTTATGGGTAAAAAGCTTGCTCTTCATCAGTATGTTACCGAAACAAGCGAGCTTGTTGTTGAGGATTGGGATCTCAGTGACAAAACAATTGAAGAGGCTCAGGATACTCTCCTTTCCTTTTCAAGACAGGTTATTCCTATGTTCAAGTGCGAGGTGCACAGAATTTTCCTTGTAAAGTTCAAGGACGGTTATCAGGGCTTATTTATGAGACTTCACCACCTTGCTATGGACGCTTATTCTCTTAAGATTTTTGTTAACGACATTTTTGAAATTTATAAGCACAGAACTCAGGGCACCGCTTATCCCAAGCCTATGAAGCCTTATCTGCCTGCCCTTGAAAAGGAGCTTGCTTATGAAACATCAGCACAGCACGAGGCTGATAAGCAGTACTGGTACGATTCACTTGCAAAAACAAGTGAGCCTATTTTCACAGACTTTATGCTTGATAACAGACTCAAAAAGCAGCAGAAGGAATTCCCTGACCGTCGTTTTGCTGACATTCACTCCGGACTTCCCGATGCCAATTCAGTAAAATTCAGCATGAGCAAGGAGCTCAGCGACAAAATTTATGCTCTTTGTGCTGAAAGAAATCTCTCTGTTTTCTCTGTAATTTCTATGGGCGTACGCACTGCCCTTTCATGCTTCAATGATAATCAGGAGGATGTTTCTTTCAAGATGATTATCAACAGACGAGGCACTATTGAAGAAAAGAAGTCAGGCGGTCTCAGAATCAACTTCCTTCCTATGAGAAGCATCATCAAGCCGGAAGCCACCTTCTGTGAAGCTGTTGAAGAAATTTCTGCAATTCAGAATGAAATGTATTCCCATACTAAGCTTTCCTTCCTTGAAACTCTTAAGGAAAGACATAAATCAATGTCAAAGGAAGCTAAGTTTGACTCAACCTATGACAGCTTCGGTCTTTCATATCAGCCCCACGTACCCTTCGTAAGCATTGATGAGGAAATGAAAAACAGCCTCAGAACTGTATGGTACAATAACGGTGCTACAATGATTCCGCTTTATCTTACTGTAAGCCACAGACCTGAGGACGGTGGACTTAACTTCAACTTTGAATTCAGACGTGAACAGCAGGCCGCTTATGACCTTTCCGTGTTCTACTCAAAGATGGAAAAGATTTTTGAATTTGCAACAGAAAATCCTGATATCCAGGTTGGTAAAATTCTTAAGCCTATTGAAATCACCTGGAAGGAGCTTAAAGGTAAGCCACCCGTTGAAGAAGCTCACAGCAAGCTTGACGAAATCAAAGACAAGATTACCCTTGCAAAATCAGTTTTAAAAACAATTGCTACTCTTTTCAAAGCATCACTTTCATAATTAAAGCATGACTCCGTATAGAAATATACGGAGTTTTTTCTGTTTTCAGGTTCATTTTTTCTTGAAAACTAATATGGTATATGTTATTCTATATTTATAAATAAAAAGGAGTAAAATATTATGGCAGGAAAATCAAAAAAATGCAGAAAAAGATTAGGCAGATTCATTTCACTGGTTATCATTATTGCGCTTGTAATTGCAGGTGTCAATTTTGCAGCAGTGAAAAAACTCATTGAACAAGGCAGCTCTTACAGCAAGGTTGAAATTGAAAATCAGCTCATTCCGGAAAAAGATGAAAACGGAAACTGGTTTTTCACCACCGACAGAGAATTCAAGGTTATGCAGCTTACCGATATTCACATCGGTGGCGGTTTTATGTCAAAGGATGTTGACCAGAAGGCTCTTAACGCAGTAGCCGCTATGGTAACACGAGAAAAGCCCGACCTTGTAATTGCAACAGGTGATATTGCTTTCCCTGTCCCCTACACTGCAGGCACCTTCAACAACCACAGCGGTGCAAAGGCCTTTGCTAACCTTATGGAAAATCTGGGCGTTTATTGGGATGTAACCTTCGGCAATCACGATGCTGAGGCTTACTCATACTTCGACAGAGAAGCAATGGGTGAATTTTATGAAAATGAGGATTACAAGTACTGTCTCTTTGAGGCAGGTCCTGAGGATGTTGACGGCTACGGCAACCATGTAATTGAGGTTAAAAACACTGACGGTGTTATTACTCAGGCTCTGTTTTTGATTGACTCTCAGGCATATATCAAGGATAACATCATTGAAAGCATCAAGGGTACATATGACAACATTCATGAAAATCAGGTTGAATGGTATGAAAATGAAGTACTCAGAATGAACTCTGAAAATGAAAAAATCGACGGCAAGGCTGTGCCTGTAAAATCACTTGCTTTCTTCCACATTCCTCTTGTTGAAATGCTTGACGGCTGGACTGAATTTACCGAAAATGGTTACAAGGACACCGAAAATGTTAAGTTTATTGACGGCATTATGGGTGAAGGCGGAAAGATTGTTTACTGCGGTCTCGGTGAGGATGATATGTTTGAAAAAATGCTTGAGCTTGGCTCAACAAAGGCTATGTTCAACGGTCACGACCACCTTAACAGCGGTGCTTTTGAATACAAGGGTATTATCTTCAGCTATGGCTACAGCGTTGACTATTTTGCTTATTCAGGTATAGACAAGCTTGGCTCACAGAGAGGCTGCACAATGATTACCTGTAAGCCTGACACCACATTCACAATTGATAAACATAACTACTATTCAGACAGATATGACCTTGAAGGCTTCAGCCGTGAAGAGGTTACAATGCAGTTTGAAAATGTAACAATCAGACCCGAGGCAGAATAAACATCAACAATAAAAAGGAGAAAAATTATGATTAAAGAAAAACTCACTAAAAAAACCTGGTTTACCATGTGTCTGTTCAGCTTTATGGGCGGTATTGCGTGGAATATTGAAAACATGTATTTCAATACCTTCCTTTACAACTCAGTTTATGCAAGTGCTTCAGCAGAAGCTATGGCAGGCTCAATGGCACCCACAACCGCAATCAGCCGTATGGTTGCTCTTTCAGCTATAGCAGCAGTGCTCACTACCTTTGTTATGGGTACTCTCAGTGATAAGATGAAAAACCGCAAGTTTTTCATTTCCGTCGGTTATCTTCTCTGGGGTCTTGTTACTGCAATGTTCGGCTTTATTACAAAAGATAACATTTCATCACTTTTCGGTATTACCGATGAAGCAAAAATTCTTACTTCAACAGTATGGGTTGTAATTATTATGGATATAATTATGACTTATATGGGTTCAACAAGTAACGATGCTGCATTCAACGCCTGGGTAACCGATATTTCAACACCAAAAATCAGACCGACTATTGAAACAGTATTCACTTTTGTAGGTTTCCTTTCAATGGTTGCTGTTATGGGCGTTGGCTCACTTGCTCAGAGTGGCGCAGTTTCTTATCAGAATTTCTTCCTTGTTCTCGGTCTTATTGTTGCCCTTTGCGGCTTTGCAGGTCTTTTCCTTATTAAAAATCCTGAAAAGAAATCAAGCGAAAATGAAGTTTCCTCAAGCTATTGGGCTGACCTTTTCTACGGCTTCAGACCCTCAGTTATCAAGGATAACTCAAGACTTTACCTCACTCTTCTTGCAGTTGGCTTTATGAGTGTTGCTTATCAGGTATTCTTCCCCTATCTTCTCGTTTACCTTCAGTATGTAATTATTCCTGAAAATACCGGTGCTGACGGCAGCTTCATTACAACAAGCGTTATAATCACTGCAATTCTTGTTATCATAGCACTTGCTGCAGGTATGGTTATTCTTCTTAAAATTTCAGGCAAAAACAAGGCTGCCGGTCTTGTACCCAGCGCAATTTTAATGACAGCAGGTCTTTTCCTTCTTTCAACCTCAACAAATATTCACATTGTACTTATCGGTATTGTTCCCACTCTTGTAGGTAACCTTGTAATGGGTATTCAGTTCAACGCAGCAATCAAGGACTTTATCCCCGAAGGCAAGGCAGGTCTTTTCCAGGGTATCAGAATGATATTCACTGTTCTTATTCCTATGGTGCTCGGCCCTGCACTCGGCGATATGGCTTGCAGAAATTCAGCAGTTACATATGTTAATGAATATGGCGTTGATACTATCGTTCCCTCAGCAAGTATGTTCGTATATGCTGCAATCGTTTCTGTGTTTGTGCTTATTCCACTCTTCTTACTTATTAAGAAGGGCTTTGAGGTAGAAGAAAAATAATTCCCCTTAAAATCGGGAGGAGAAAAAATGACTAACGAAAAAATCAGCAGAAAAAACTGGTTTATAATCATCCTTTTCTGCTTTATGGGTGGTATTGCATGGAATACTGAGAATATGTATTTCAACACCTTTATCACCAACGAAATTTATGCCGATGTTTCACAGAATGCAATTCTCGGCTCAATGGAAGCAACAACAGCTATTGCCCGTATGGTTGCACTTTCAGCTGTTGCAGCTGTGCTTACAACCTTTATAATGGGTGCACTCAGCGACAAGCTTAAAAACCGTAAGCTGTTTATTTCAGCAGGCTATATTATCTGGGGCGTTGTAACCTCAATGTTCGGCTTTATTACAAAGGAAAATATTGCAAACCTCTTCAACATCTCCGACGAAGCAAAAATTCTCGGCACAACAGTCTGGTTTGTTATTCTTATGGATATTGTAATGACCTTCTGGGGCTCAACAAGTAACGATGCGGCCTTTCAGGCTTGGGTAACAGATATTTCAGTGCCGAAGCAAAGACCGATTATTGAAACTGTTCTCTCTGTGGTAGGCACAATTTCATCCTTTGCCGTAACAGGTGTTGGCAGCTTTGCTCAGGCCGGCACAATTTCCTATAAGCTTTTCTTTGGCGGACTTGGTGTTGTTGTAACCCTTTGCGGTGTTTTGGGTCTTTTCCTTATTAAGGATCCGCCTAAAACAGCAGAAATCAAAACCTCCGGCAACTATTGGGCTGACCTTTTTTACGGCTTCAGACCCTCAGTTATCAAGGAAAATGCAAGACTCTATCTTGCCCTTATAGCCTTCTGCTTTGCAATCGTTGCCTTTCAGGTTTTCTATCCTTATCTTCTTACATATGTTCAGTATGTAATTATTCCCGATAACGGTGGTGTAAGCAATATTCTTAAGCTGCCAGTTATTATAACTGCAGTTGTTGTAGCAATTATCACTCTCACCTGCATTGTTACACTGCTGAAGCTTTCAACAAAGAAAAGAGGCTTCTGCCTTGTAACGGGTATTATCGTTCTTACTGTAGGCTTTTTCCTTCTTTCAACAAGCACAAGCATTTATGTTATTCTTATAAGCATCGTGCCCGTTGTGCTTGGTAATGCACTTGTTAATATTCTTTTCGGTGCTGCTGTAAAGGACTTTATTCCTGAAGGAAAAGCAGGTATGTTCCAGGGTATCAGAATGATATTTGCAGTTATGCTTCCTATGGTTATAGGCCCAGTAATCGGTGATATGGCCTGTCAGCACGCTGCACGCACCATTATCAACGAGGTTGGTGCAGAGGTTATTGTACCTGCAAAGAATATGTTCCTCTGGGCAGGCTTAGTGTGTATTCTCGGTCTTATACCGCTTTACTTCCTTATTAAAAAAGGTCTTGATACCGAAAACAAAACAGAAGAAGCTGTAAAGGCTGCCTGAGGTGATAATATGAACAAATGGAATTTCTATACATCAAAGGAGCTGAAGCCTGAAGGCTGGCTCAGAAGACAGCTTGAAATTCAGGCTGAGGGCTTAAGCGGTAACCTTCATAAAATCTGGCCCGATATCCGTGACAGTGCGTGGATAGGGGGAAAATGTGAAGGCTGGGAAAGAGTACCCTATTGGCTTGACGGCTTCATTCCCCTTGCTTATCTTCTTGAAAGAGAGGATATGATTGCAACCGTTAAGAAATATATTGATGCCATTGTTTCCTCACAGAAGGAAGACGGTTGGATTTGTCCTTGCAAAAAAGAGGAAAGAAAAAAATACGACACCTGGGCAGTACAGCTTATCTGCAAGGTGCTTAAGGTTTATTATGACTGCTCAGGCGACGAAAGAATTCCTGATGTAATTTACAGAGTAATGAAAAATTACTATGAAATGCTTAAAAGCGGAGAAATCACTCTCTTCGGCTGGGGTAAATTCAGATGGTTTGAGTCTTTCATTTCAATTAACTTCCTCTACGAAAAATACGGTGAGGAATGGATTAAAGACCTTGCAAGAATTATAAAAAATCAGGGCTTCGATTATGCCACAACCAACTACAAGTGGATTAAACCCAGCCACATATGGCAGATGAATACCCACATTGTAAATATGACAATGATGCTCAAGAGTGAAGCTGTGTCTCACAGCATTCTCGGTGAAAAGTATACCGACAGAGCAGAGCGATTCCGTGCCTTTCTGGATAAATATAACGGCACCTGCTTTGATGGCTTTACCGGTGATGAGGTGCTTTCAGGTCTTGACCCCACAAAGGGTACTGAGCTTTGCGCTGTTGTTGAGCAGATGTATTCCTATGAGGAGATTTTCGCTCACACAGGCGACAACAAATGGGCTGAGCGACTTGAGGTGCTTGCTTTCAATGCACTTCCTGCCACTCTCAGTGAGGATATGTGGACTCATCAGTATGTTCAGCAGGTAAATCAGATTGCCTGTCAGAAAACTATGATTATGGCTCCCTGGAGCACAAACGGACCTTATGCACACACCTTCGGACTTGAACCTAACTACGGCTGCTGCACCGCAAACTTCAATCAGGGCTGGCCTAAATTTGCACTCACTCCCTTTATGCATAAGGATAACACTATTATCAATGCAGTTATGTTACCCTCTGTGCTTAATTCTGATGGCGTTACAATTAGGCTTACCACCAACTATCCCTTTGAAAATAAAATGCATTACAGTATTGATGCCGATAAAAAGTTCAGCTTTATAATCCGCATTCCCTCATTTGCGAAAAATCTTAAGGTAAACGGCAAGAATGCAGAAATCAAAGACCTTGAATTTGCGATTGAAAAAGGCAAAAGCGAAATCGAAGTTGAGTTTGATACTACACCTTATCTTAAGGAAAGACCCAACAACCTTTATGCTTTACAGATGGGCTCACTTCTTTTCTCTGTGCCTGTTTCCTACATAAGAGAGATGAAGGAGTATAAGAAAAAAGGTGTTGAGCGCAAATTCCCCTATTGCGATTATCAGCTTATTCCCACATCAAGCTGGAATTACGGCTTTGCTTCCAAGGAGTTTAAAGCTTCCTTCAACGGCATAAGCGATGTGCCGTTTTCACAGAGTGAGCCTGCTGTAACAATCAGAGCAAAAATGAAAAAGCTTGACTGGGGTCTTAAATTCCCTTACAGAAGCGTATGCAGAAAAACACCTAAATCATTAATCCCTATTTCAGATGAAGAGACGGTTGAGCTTTGTCCTTACGGCTCAGCAAGGCTCAGAATGACAGAGATGCCGCTGCTTAAATAAATTTTCACCTCTGACACTTTTTCGACAAAGGTCAGAGGTGAATTTTTATATATTTATTAAACATTTTTAGTTCCGATTGATTTTTTCAGCGTTCTATAGTATATTAGGGATATTAAAAATATGAAGATTTCCGAGGTAATTATATGAGTACTTTTAAAAAATCTCTTGCAGTTATTTTAGCCTTTTGTATTCTTGTTTCTTCAATGATTATCGGAGTCAGTGCAGTTGACGGTGCAAAGGAAAAACTGCCGCTTTCTGCAGGCTTTGAACAGCTTCGCAGTGAGTTTTACTATGATGTTGCAGATGAGAGCAACGGCTATTCACTTGACTATTATTACTATTCACCCGTAGGTAAAGATGACACAGAAAAATATCCTGTGGTAATCTATCTTCACGGTATCGGACACGGTTCCTATGTAGGCTCACAGCTTGATGACAGTATGCTTGTTACATGGGCTTCAGAAGAGCTTCAGTCAAAATGGCCTACAGGCGGTGCTTACATAATTCTTCCGAGATGTCCCGAGGATCAGAATCAGTACTGGAGCAAAACCTTTGTTGAGCCCTTACGTACACTTATTGACGGCTTTATTGAAAGACACAAGGAAAATGTTGACACAACAAGAATTTATGTTGGTGGTTCATCAGCAGGCGGAGAAATGACATGGGACCTTGCTATTGCACATCCCGAATATTTTTCCGGCATTTATCCCCTTGCAGCAACCGGAACAAGAAGCGTTGAAGATATTCAAAAAACAAAGGATATTGCTATCTGGGTTTTCGCAAGCAAGATTGATCCCCTTGTAAATTACAATATAAACGTTGTGCCTCAGTGGGAAAAGATCTGCGAATATACTGCTAAGCCTGCCAAATGCCGTTTATCAACCTTCGGAGAGGTTCTTAACCCTGACGGCACCAAGGCAGACTCCAACCATCGATTGTTTACTACGATAATGTATGACTTCTTCACCATTGACGGTGAGCTTTATCCGAATGTAACAACGGTTAATGCAAACGGCTATAATGTTTCCTTTAAGGATTCCAAGGGTATGATTTACTGGATGAGCAATACACAGTCTGAGTTTATGGCACCCTCTGAGGAAGAAGGCACAGGCACAACCATAGTAGGCTTCCAGACATGGATAATTGCCATAAGAAACGCATTTATGAAAATGCTGAACATTATTCAGAGATTCCTCGGATTTGTATAATCCACAAAAACAAAGATTCTTATTACAAAAAATTCCCTGAACGAATCAGGGAATTTTTTATTGTTATGTAACATCAGAAAAGTCCTGTAATAAAAATTTCAAGACCTATGAATATAAGAATTGCACCGCCTAAGATACCAGCCTTGCCTGCAAGCTTTGTGCCTGCCTTTTTACCGATAAGAATACCTGCAAAGCAGATAAAGAAGGTTACAACACCGATAAGAATGCATGAAACAAGTGCTTCGGGAAGGTTATACTCAGCAATTGTAAAGCCAACAGAAAGAGCGTCAATTGAGGTTGCAATACCCTGAACAATAAGTGCTGAGAAGCCTACAGCCGGCTTTTCCTCCTCTGAATCCTTGTTTACAATGCCCTCATAAAGCATCTTACCGCCTATAAAGCCGAGAAGTGCAAGAGCAATCCAGGGAATGAACTTCTGGAATGAAGTAAAGCGCTGTGCAATTGTTGAAACGCAAACCCAGCCAATCATAGGCATTGCAAACTGAAAGAAAGCAAAAAGTCCTGCAACACCAGTAACCTTGGTTGTTTTCATTTTAGGCTCATTAAGACCGTTCGCAAGTGACACTGAAAAAGCATCCATAGCAAGACCTACACCAAGAAGCACACTGTTCATCAGAAGTGAAAAAGTAAGATTCATTTAAAATTCCTCCAAAATAAAAATCAGGTATGTAAGCCATACCTGATGTCAAAGCAAAATAAAAAAGACTTCATGTACAGCTACAGCAAAGCTTACATGAGTCTCGCAATTTAAAACAAGCCAGACCTTTTCGGTCAGTATGTTGACTTGCTACGTTATTTCTAACGCTTACTACTCCCTCATAGCGTGTGTATTATAGCAGATTACATATATATTTGTCAATATAAAATTTTATTTGTGCTTCAGCTTTACTTCAATCAAAAAATTTAATCTTAAGTTATTGAAAATTTTTTTAATTTTTGGTAATATCAAATTGCAATCAAAATATTAAAGATTGGAGAAACAACTATGAAAACATTCAAAAAAGCGATTGCACTGATTTTAACCGTAGTATTGCTGGGTCTCATCGTAGCAATGCCCGTTTCAGCAGCATCAAAGGTAGACCCCTCAGAGGGACCCATGCAGAAAATTGAAGCATTCTTCTACATGGGCCTTGATACACTCGTAAAGGGTCTCGGCATTTTTATCAACCGTTTTGTACCCGGTCTTGACTGGGGCAACACCTGGCAGAATTATGACGATTACACAGCACCTGACACCTTCTATAAGGGTGAGGACAAGTTTGAAACTGCAGTTTCAGCTGATTCAGTGTGGAGCATGGGCTACGGCTACGGCTCACTTCTCGAAGGTCTTGACATTCTCAGTGGCGACTACTTTATGGCAGGCGGTCTTCAGGCAATCAAAGGTCAGGCACCCACAGAAATTCTTGACGACCAGGGCGTAAATGTTTATGCGATTTCTGACGGCGACGGCATTGTTGTTCAGGCTGTTATTGACGGCTATGGCTTTGCAAGAGGCGATGTTCTCGAGATAAGAAACAGACTTTCAGCCTTTGCTAAGGAAAAGGGCATTATCAGCATCAACATTTCATCACTTCATCAGCACTCACTTATTGACACTCTCGGTATGGGTGTGGCACTTGTGCCTGCACTTTTCACAAATCCCGGTATGAGCCTTATCGGTATGAATGATAAGCTTCAGAGCGGCAAGACACAGAAGTTTATGGATAATCTCTACGAGGTTGTTACAGAAACTATTACCGAGGCTGTGAACGATATGGAAGAAGGCACTCTCTATTACGGCAGTGCTGACGCAAAGGACCTTATGTATGACAAGCGTAAGCCCATTACCTTTGACGGTGAGATTCACCGCTTCCGTTTTGATCCTAAGAACGAAGCGTCAGATGAAATCTGGGTTTGCGAAGCCGGCATTCACTGCACAAGCTACAGCAGCGATGACACATTTATTTCATCAGACTTCCCCTACTACTTCAAGGAATATGTTAAAGAAACAACCGGCGCTGATGTGGTTTACATTCAGGGCGCTGAGCTTGCAATTACAACAGAAAAAGACTACATCAAGCCCGTTGGCTCAGGCAGAAAGGGTGTAGTAAAGGGCTACGGTATTGAGCTTGCAAAGAGAGTTATGGGTATAACAAACGAAATTGCTCTTGATCCCGTGCTTAACATCAAGCTTACAGAGGTAAAAATCAAGGCAGACAACCCTGTACATATTCTCGCTGTAAGAGAGGGTATTGTAAATTCAGTTGTTGTAAAAGAAGGTCTCAACTTATCAGTAATGACCGAGGTTGGTTATATGGAGCTTGGTAACAAGATTGGTGTGGCTCTTATTCCCGGTGAAATTGCTCCCGAAATTCTCTGGGGCGGTGCAGTTTCAAAAGAACTCAGCTGGAATAATCAGAGCTGGGATTATGCACCTATGAAGGATATGGCAAAGGTAGAAAAATTACTTTGCTACGGTCTTTGCAACGACCAGGTAGGTTACATCCTTACTGATAATGACATCCGTTCAATGTTTACAGAAAATGAAGAAATCAACGCTTGCTCAGTAAAATCAGGCTCAATTATCACAAGTGCATTCCAGAGCCTTGTTTCAAGCGTTAAGTAAAGGAGAACACTATATGAAATTTTTACTTGCTATACGTTATGTAATGGTACTCCCCTTGCTGCTTCTCACTCTTGCTACAACTCCTGCAGCTTCATCAACAGAAACTGCTGAGCTTATCGGCACAGATACCTTTGTTGCTGACCAGGCTTTCGTGATGGGTCAGGGTATCACAACAGACGGTGAATATTACTACACAAGCGGCTCACTTGCTGCTATTAATACAACTGCACTTGCAAAATTCACTGTTGACGATATGTCAATGGTAAAGGCTCGTCTCAATCCCCTTCCCAGCGTTTGCGAAAAAAGAGGAAACAACCACATCGGCGGTATCAGCTACTACAACGGCAAGCTTTACACTTCCGTTGAGGGCGGCGAAACTCAGTGGGCATGCATTGTAGTTTTTGACGCAGAAACTCTTAAGCCCACAGGAGAAATCTACGATTTACCCAACGAAAAATATGAGGACGGTGTACCCTGGTGTGCAGTTGACCCTGACACAGGCTATCTCTACGCTTCAATGTGGGACGATGCAAAGACAATTTACGTTTATGATGTAAATAACGGTATGGCTCCCGTAAAGGAGCTGAAGCTTACAGGTCTTGGCATTATCGACCGTATTCAGGGCGGTGAATTCCTTGACGGTACACTTTACCTTTCACACGACATCAAGCACAACGGCAACTTCAAGAGAATTGAAAGTGTCAATGTAGAAACCGGTGAGGTTAAGGTTGTTGCAGAAAGAAATGTAGGCTCTGAAGATGTTGAGGCTGAGGGTATGACCTTCACAAAGACAGCTGACGGTGCAGTAATGCATGTGCTTGACTACAACAAGCTTATCGGTGTGTTTGTACATCACTACAAGGTAGATTTTTAAGACAAAAAATAAATGGGACTCACTCGAGTCCCATTATTTTTTTACCATCTGTTTTCAACATATTCGCAAAAGGCGAACATATCCTTAATCTCCAGTACTGTTCCGTCATCAAGAACAACATTACCGTTCCACTTGCCGTAAATCTGATTACAATTCATTCTTGCAATTGGTCCTAAGTTAAGGTCGCTCTTATTATTGAATGAGGGTGTCATTGTAAGGTTGAATCTGCCGTCCTCTGAGATGATTTTCCATTCCTCCATAAATCTGTCCTTGGGGAATTTTTCAACATCTACAGCGCCGATTTTGTGTACCTTGCCGTCGTAGAAAATACAGGTTTCAGTACCGAAGCTTTCGTCACCGATTGCCCAGGTGATTTCAAAGCCGAAGTTATGCTTTTCACCCTTTTCGTCTGTAAGCCATGAGGCACCACTACCCCAGTACCATACAAGCTTTCTCGGTGTGTTTACCTTACCCCAGTCAAGTGAGCAGAAGGAGTTTTCCTTGGAAAATTCGTATGTAAAATCACCAAAAGTGAACACGCCTGAAGTAGGCAGGCAATTCTGCTTTGTGGTCATAAAGTACTTGGTATTGTCACCCTTAAAGGGAAGAACAGTTGTGATATTCTCAAAGCCCTCAGGAATATCCATGCTGAGATTACATTTAAGCTCCTTGCCCTGATGAATCATTTTGAAATATACAGTACGCTCGGTTTCCATTGTGTTGAAATCGAACTCGGTTTTACCTGCCTTGCCCTTGAATCTGCCGGGCACATCAACCTTATTAAGCGGCAGACACTTTTTGCCACCTACGAAAATCTGAAAGCCGTCTGCGTGCACCTCACCTGAATGAAGGTCAATAAGACGAAGCCCCATAAAGCCGCCTATACCAACATTTGCAAAAGAAACAAGAAGCTGCTTCTGACCGTCAGTTACGGTGTAGTAATCCCACTCCTTACAGCTGATAAGACGCTCTCTTTTAACAAGCCTTCTGTCATATTCAAAAACATTGTGTCTCGCCCAGCCTCTTGCATTGAGAGTACCGTCTTTATTTAAAAGCGGTGTGGGCTCTGTGTATTCTATCTGCTTTGATTTTTCTTTCCAGTCAGTGAAAGGCACATAGGTGCGTGGAAGTTCGTTTGACATAATATTTTCTCCTTATCCTTTTAAATAATTCTTATAATCCTCATAAAGCTTTGCAGAATCGGGATGACCTGCAAAGGAGGGTGAATCAGTGGGATTCATTATACCCAGATACTGATAGCTGAGAATTTTATCGCAGTATGGTGCGGCATTTTTTAGCTGTCTTTCAATGCGTTCAAATTTTGCGGGTATAAGGGCGCTTTTGTAAACCATACCCTCGAAGTCAAAAAGCTCAATGTCTGCCCAGAGCTCTGCTCTGCCTGCTTTGTCGTGAGCCTTTTTAAGACGCTCAAAAATCTTCTCTGTCCTCTGCACCTTAGTTTTCTTCACGCCCACCTCATCCTGATAAGCGATGAAGTCAACATCAAGCGCTTCAAGTGTTTTCACATAACTGCCGTTTGCAAGGGCGAGATTTGTACCATAAGGCGCAATAAGTGTTTTCTTTTTCGGTGTAAGAAGATGACACTCCTTAACGCAGAGATTTACATAGTTTACGAATTCCTTTGAGAATTTCAATATGATACAGGTTTCGTCAGGAAAATACCAACCGTAAAAGCTTTCATGGTGGCCGTAAAGAGCCGTAAGCTCCTCCATAGCCTTGAATGAACGGCCTATTACCTCTTTGCTTTTTATGTTCTGACCGGCCTTTGTCCAATCACCGTAAAAACCGTTACCAAGGAAAACCTTAACTCCGCATTTATCTGCTTCGTCGAGAATTTCTTCTATAGGGTCTTCACAAAGCGTTTCAGCGAAAGGAAAAACACTTGACTTAAAATAGCATTTATCGTAAAGGGCTGTAGCCATAACAACGATGTACTCCATCTGAATTTCAGCTATTTCACGGATTTTCTGTCGCCAATTTTCTCCCGTGAATTTTTCTAAAGCAGGGTTCCAGTATTTACCCTCAGGAGTATTATGATGGCGGAATTCAAAAAAGGTGCCGTCAATTTTTCTGTTCATGCTTTCACATCCTTTTCGGTTGTTATGATTATATAATATCACATCTCATGAGCATAAACAACTTTACGCAGAAAAAATAATTAAAAATATTGAAAAATAGCTTTAATTAAACTATAATGAAAACAGAATATAAATTTAATAAGACATATAAAGAAATTTGAAAGAGGATGTAAAATTATGACAAGACGAAAAAAAGAAGGTATTGTTGCCTTTATATGTATTCTCCTTTCTGCAGTAATTCTTTTTTCAACGGTAAGTACTATGGCTCTGCACTACACAGCAGGTGAAACCGTTGACTGCACAGCTGAGGTAGAAAATCTCAACGCAGCAATTCCTGACACAAGCGGACTTTATACGGGCATTACAACCAAGGAAGGGCTGAAAGCCGACCTTGATGAGCTTGACAGACTTCTTGCTGCCTTTATTGACAAAATTGACATTGAAGAGTATCTCTACACTGATGAGGTTGTTTCACTCGTTACAAAATATTCGGCTATTCTTACCGAGAAAAAGCTGACAGATATCACATACACTGCAATGAGCAAAAAGTTTCCTGAGGCTTATGAGTTTATCAAAGCAAAGCAGGATGCTAACGCCTCATGGGATGATATTGGTGTTATCCCCTTCGGCATTGAAAAGGGTGATAAAAACGATTTCCTTAAGGCATGCGGTGCCGGTGCTGAGCATCTCGGAAATGATCTTTTAAAGGTAATTATTTATGAGCCCACCTCATACACAAAGGCTCTTGTTCCCGCACTTGAAGCTACTCATACAGGCGAAATGCCGTCAATTGTGGGCTTTGTTATGCAGACAGGTCTCAGTGGCAGTAAGCGTGTAGAGTTTCTTCTCGACCGTGTTTTGAAGATAATTAAGCCTATTAAGAAGTCACCTCTCACCTTCCTTTGCGATATTGTACCCGATTTCATTATAAACTACGGAAAAGCGGTTGAGCTTATCAATTCAAACGAAAACATCAAAAACGATGTTAAGCTTCAGCTGCCCACAATTGAGTCAATCGTTTCGGGACTTATTGACTTCCTTGGTGTTACAGCACCTGAGGTAGATTATAACTATCTCGCCTCTCTCGGTGTAGCATCCATAGGTAACAGCGGTGCAAACGAAGGCAGCAGAACCGTTATAAACGGCGACAGAGAGGCAATCTTCCAGTATCTTGCTGATTACATAACAGGAATTTTTGTTTACGAAAACAATTATCAGGTTGTTGAAGATATATTCCTCAAAGAGATTAAGAAAATTGAAAACGAAGAAATCAAGGCTCTTATGATGAGCAAGGAGCTTAACAGCATTTTCTCTCAGCTGCTCTGCATTCTTGCTAACGACAAGGACAGTGCTAAGGACATTGAAGCTCTCACCAAGGAATATAACGACAACAAAAAGGATTTCAGCAGTGCCTTCGGTGACAGACTTTCAACCAGAGAAAACATCAGCTCACTTGTTGACAGACTTGACAAAATCCTCGCTGAAGAAATTGAAAAAATCAACATTGAAAAGGTAGTTTACACCGACACTATTGCAACCATTGTAGCGAAATTCACATCTGAGCTTTGCAGTACAGAGCTTTCTGAAATCAGCTTCCTTACTCTCAAAAAGGAGTTTCCCGAAGCCTATGCCTTTATCAGCAAGGCAAAAGAAGAAGGAAAGCAGTGGAAGGATATTGATGTTATCCCCTTCGGAATTACCGACGGTGACAAGGCTGCATTCATTAAGGCCTGCGGTGCCGGAAGTGAGCATTTCGGCGATGTTCTTGCACTTTGCGTGCTTGTTTCTCCCACAAGCTACGATGATGCACTTATTCCCATTTTTGAAGCACTTCACACAGGTGCTATGCCTGAGCTTAAGGATTTTGTTGGCTCATCAGGACTTGACGGTGCAAAAAGAATGGAGGATCTTGCAACAAAGATTCTTACCATTATGAAGCCCCTTTGCGAAAAGCCATTAAGCTATCTCTGTGAGATTCTTCCTGACGTTGTAAACAGCTACAACAATATGTGCGAGTTTATGGCAAATGACGAATATATCTCACTTACAGGGCTTCAGCTTAAGCCCATGGATCAGCTTGTTGGTGATATAGTAGGCACTCTCGGACTGAAGCTTCCCACCTACGATTTCCTTACCTTCAAGGATATGGCTGAGGCAAAGACAGAGGAAAGTGCTGACAGCTGCGGATTCAGAATGTCCCTTTACGGCGACAGAGAGGTTGTTTTCATCACCCTTTTCAGATACATAATTGATGTTGTTGAGGTTGACGGAAACCTTGAAACAATTGTTTCATTCGCTTCAGACCTTCTTGATATCGACATTGACCTTTCATTCATCTCAAAAATTGTTGATATGGTTAAAGGCTTTATAGATAACAACGAGGAAAACAAAGGCTTCATAAATAACAAAGAAGAGAATAAAATCTTTAACAATAGCAAAGACGAGGTCAAATGACCTCGTCTTTATCTTTCTTTAATTTATAAACTGATACGCCGGTAACACTCAGTAATATTATTACAATACCCACCAACTGAACTGAAGAGAAGCTTTCGTGCAGTACAAGTATACCCAAAACCACAGACAGACATGATGTAAGATTTGAAAAAATCAGTGTGTGTCCTATACTGAGATAGTTAAGAGCATAATTGATAAGAGTGAAAGCACCAACTGAAGAAACAATCGCAAGATATAAAGTGCACATCCAGAACGAGCCTGATTTCATAGGAATAAGCCACATTTCCGGCTCACATTTTGTTTCTACCAAAGCAACAGCTGTAAAGCAGATGCTTCCAAGCCCTGTCATAACATAAGTGCGCTCAAAGGCTGAAAATTCTTCTGAAATGCTTCTGCTAAGTATAGCAAAGCTTGTAGTTGCTAGAACTGAAATCATAAGAAGAACAAAACCTACAGAAGAAAATTCACCTATTCCTCCTGTTGTTATAAGTACTACACCCGCTACCGAAAGCAAGGTACATATAATCTGAAATACACCGCATTTTTCTTTAAGAAAGATGGCTCCGAGAATTATTCCCGCAACCGGCACCAGGCCAATAATGACACCTGAAAAAGAAGCTGTAGTAAGCCTTATTCCTTCTGCTTCACAAATGAAATAAAGGCAAGGTTGCACAAGTCCCATAAGAAGAAGCTTTTTAACAGGCTTTCCTTTTATTGAAACCTTTGCTTTGCCCGTGAGAATAAAAACATTCAAAACAAGAAAAGCAATAATAAATCTTACCGCAAGAAGAACATTAGGCTTTGCTATATCAAAGCCGATTTTTGAAAAAAGAAAACTGAAGCCGTAGATACAATAACCAAGAATACAACAGATTAAAGCTTTTAAATTTTTACTCACATCATACCTCTGCTTCATATATACCTATGCTTTCTCTGCCTGTAAGGTTGTTAGAAACATTACGAGCATTGAAGTAAAGACGGAGCTTTCCATTGTAGTAAGTAAGACAGCAGGCATAGACATACTGAGCCATCCAGTTACTCTTGCCGCATTTCTGAGGCTCGAGGAAAAGGCGGATAAATTCAAAATTTTCTCCATCATCGGATTTAAGGAGCATAATCGCAGAATGGCTTTTGCCGTTTTCTTCGAAAATTCCGTTCTGAAGCCCGATATAGCAATCCTTAAGCTCGTACACTTTTAAGCAGCCGGAACACAGATTAAGGTGCTTTTTGCTCTTATCAGGACTGATTATGGGAGCATTTCTTGCAACATAATTTTTTGTTACATCCTTACTTTCAGCAAAGGTAATGTGTCTTGGCTCACAGAAGCCGCAATCCTTAATGAAGGTCTGACCGCAGGAATAATAAAGGCGGTAGGTATCCCCTCTTTTAATGAGGAAAGGATTTGAAAGAGCTGAGCCGTGTTCATCGGCTTCAAAGCTTCTTGTGTTGCCTAAAACAAGATAAGGCTCTGTCCATTCTTTAAGATCAGCTGACTCAACGCAATAAATTTCACTTTTCCATTTCACGCCGATAAGTGAAAGCGCATTGAGAATTACGGGTCTCGTTCTTTCATAATAGAGATAATATCTGCCGTCAATATAATTTATATTGGGGCGCATAGCTCTTTTTGCAATTTTCTGCATCTTTTTAAAGCTTACTCCGTCACTGCTTTCATAGTGATACACACCGAAAAAGGTGTGACAGAAAAGGTGCCATTTATTGTCGTGGCACATATCGGGAGTGAGCACACTTGGGTCAGCTATTACGAAGCTTTCCGCAGGATTTTTGATTATAGGGTTGCTCTTATAAAGCTTGAACACAGCATTATTGAACTGCTCAAAGGTTAAGTTTTTCATAATTTCACCCTCATTTTCAAATTAAATTAATTGACAAATCAAATTATACATTACACTTATATTTTTTGTCAATAAAAAAGAAACCGGAGACTATTCTCCGGTTTCAAATTCTTTACTTGGCTACTGTTATCTTCGCGTTTTTTGTATTGGTATTTTTAAGATTGGTTTTCAGTGATTTTGATACGGTTGAATTGGGTACAACAAACTTGATTCCGTCAGCAGTTGAATAAAAAGCCTTTCTGCCGAAAGTTGGCGCAGTTTTGGTATTAAGAATTGTTACCTTATTAAGCTTTTTGCAGCCGTGGAAAACTTTTTCACCTGTTGTTTTGAGATTTTTGCCGATAGTAAAAGATTTGAGTGATTCACAGAAAGCAAAGGCCGCATCACCAAGTGAAACAATACTTTCACTGCCTGTAACCTTTGCAAGCTTCGGGCATTTATAGAAGGCTCTCGCATCTACTTTAACCTTGCCTGTTTCTGAAAACTTGAAGGATGTAAGTGAATCACAGAACATAAATGCTTTTTCACCTATTGAGGTAATGCTTTCAGTGTTTGTTACAGTTTTCAATTGATTGCAATCAGAAAATGCAAATTTACCTATTGTTACCGATTTATTCGAGAAAGTTATTTTTTCAATACCACAACCATTAAAGGCATAATCTTCATATTTTCTGATACCCTCTGTATTGTTTACAGTTTTGAGCTTCCTACAACGTCCAAAAGCATTGTTTTCAAGAATTATCTTTTCAGCATTTGACGGGAAGGTAACTGTTTCAAGATTGTTACAGAAATAGAACATTTTGGTTGGTATAGTGATTTTCTTAGTATAAGTACCCTCGACATCCGCATCAAGGAAGGTTACTTTTTTAAGCTTGTCGCAATCCTGAAATTGATTACCATAGAAATAATATGTGTCGCCATCATCTTCATCGCAACCACAGTAATATCTAACAACAGCCGGAAGAGTTACTTCTTCAATATCTGTATAATAAAAAGCCTGACATCCCAGAGACATAAGCTTCGGCAATGTTATTATACCAGTCATTCTTTCGCAATTCTTAAATGCTCTGTCACCAATACCTATAACCTTTTCAGAAATATTAATTGATTCAAGATATGCGCAGTTAATAAACGCTGAACCACCTATAGTGATTTCTCCTATACTTTCGGGAAGAATTACAGTTTCAAGAGAAACACAGTTTGCAAATTCTTTGCTTCCTACGTGAAAATTCTTATCATTACGGTCTTCGTAGACAACCTTTTCAAGCAATCTGCAATCTTCAAAGCGGCTTGAATAAGAAGTGGCAAAATCTCCGCAATCGCAATCAAGATCAACCACATTAGCAGGTATAAATATTTCTTCAATATTTGTCTTTTTGAAAGCTCTGCAACCTAATTCAACGGTTTTATCCTTTGAAAAAACTATTTCCTTTAATCTAAGACAACCCGAAAAAGCATCACAACCAATATGTTCTGCATTTGTTAAATCTACTTCTCTAAGCTTTTTACAAGCCAAAAAAGCACTATCTCCGAAAGAAGTGATTTTGCCTTCAACGATTACCTCTTTAAGTTTTGAACAACCTTGAAAAGCACCTCTTGGAATTTCTGTAATAGCTGCAGGAAGAGTTATTGATATAAGGTTTTTACAATCACTAAAAGAAAAATCACTAAGTTCAGTAATCTCTCCCTTAAACTCAATTTTTTTTAAATTTGTACACTGAGAAAAAGCTGAATAAGGAATTACAGTTATTCCCTCTGGTAAAGTAATTTCTTTAATTTTTGAAAGCCTGTAAAAAGCTTCGTAGCCAAGTTGAGTTACACTATCAGGAATAACCACTTCAGTAAGATTTTCAAGGCCCTGTATATTTAGATAAGTAATTCCGTCAGGAATTGTGAATTCCTTAATCAAAGGATAATCCGGTACTTCTGAATAGCTATAAAACGAATGGAGATCAATATGCGTTACCGGATAGCCATCAATCTCTGTAAGAATTTCTGCCTTTTCAAGCTTCTGAGCTTTCTCATAGCTTGTAGCAAGAGCTCTTACAGAATAATATGTATTTTCCTCTGTGCCGCACTTGTCATAAACAATTCCGTCAATGATTTTTCTCGTGTCGGATTCGGTGTATTCAAATCCTGCAGCCGATGCCGAAATGCAGAAAACTGACATCATAAGCATTAAAGCTGCTATAAAAGTAAGTATAAATTGTTTTTTCTTCATAATCTTTGTCTCCTTTACTTTTATAATTGGTAATTACAGTATAAGCATATTAAATCAATGTGTCAACAAAATGAAAGAAATGTCAGAAAATCTTAAGAAATAAAAAAATAACGCACCGTGAAAAAATCACGATGCGCTTTGTAAGCAATTAAAAATGCTATTACTGCTCAACAGCGTAAACGCTAACCTTCTTGCGATCCTTACCCATACGTTCAAACTTAACCTTACCGTCGATAAGAGCGAAGAGTGAGTCGTCTGAACCTCTGCCAACGTTGTTACCCGGATGAATGTGAGTACCACGCTGCTTTACAAGAATGTTACCTGCAAGAACGAACTGGCCGTCTGCACGCTTAACACCGAGTCTCTTTGATTCTGAGTCACGGCCGTTACGGGTTGAACCCATACCTTTTTTGTGAGCGAATAATTGAATGTTTATCTTAAGCATTTTGTTACACCTCCGTATTATTCTTTATAAAGTTTTTTCTTTACAGGTGATGTATTCACTGTAATCACCTGCCAAGGCAGTTACATGAAGCTTTAATCCTTCAAGAACAGCTTTTGTTTCGCTACGGTCACTGTCTGTTATGAATCTGAAGTATCCGTCAGAAATGCTGATGTCAGCCTGTTCACCGATTACATCTGTAATTGTGTTGACCGCCATATAAGCAACTGATGAAACTGATGCACAGATAATGTCTGAGCCTGCTTCAGCATAACCGCTGTGTCCGTCGATTTCAAAGCCGCTGAGGATTTCGCCTCTTCTGTAAAAGGTTGCCTTAATCATGACTTAAGCGTTGATTGCTGTGATTTCAACCTTAGTGTAAGGCTGTCTGTGACCCATCTTACGCTTAGCATTCTTCTTGGGCTTGTAAGTAAATACTGTTACCTTCTTAGCCTTGCCGTTCTTGATTGCCTTAGCTGTTACAGTTGCGTTAGCTGCATCTGCGCCAACCTTGATACCGTCATCAGTACCAACAGCAAGAACGTTGTCGAATGTGATTTCGGAGTCTGCTTCAACGTCAAGCTTTTCGATGTAGAGAGTATCGCCTGCTTCTACCTTATACTGCTTGCCGCCTGTTACGATAATTGCGTACATTTTTCTTACCTTCCTTTATTATGGACTCGCTATCTTAAGGCGGATTAAAAATCTCTTATGGCATAACAAAATACGTCGCCTTTAATATGCGGTACTTCGGAGTATATCATAAATTAAGTCGCTTGTCAATAAAAATAATGGAATTTTTTTCAGATTTTTTCAGTGTTATAAACCACTGCGGAATCACTGTGTCTTACTAATCTCGCCTTGTTATAGGGGTTGCGGAATTCCTCACCTGCTTCAGGGTTTTCTTTTGCAAAAATGCAGCAGGAAAGAAGATTTTTTAGCTCGTCAACTGTGTGCTCTCTTCCGTCGTGGGCAACAAATCTTCTGGTAATGCCCTTACTTTCAAGAAAGGCTATATAGTCCTCAAGGGTTTCTATATATTCTGAAAGACTCACAGATTCAACAAGGTATACCCACACGCCTCTTGATGCACCGTCACTGTCAAAGGCGGCACCGTATTTTTCATCATAAAGAGCAAGGCTACCCTGTGTATGACCGGGAATGAGCCTGAGCTTAACTGTTCTGCCGCCAAGGTCAATCTCCATCATATCATCAACGAATTTCGGCAAGGGATAAGATTTGGTGACCCACTCTTCAGCGAATTCATCAAAGCCTTCACTGTTTTTATGCACGGTGAGAGTGTTGTTCATCACAAACATTCTGAGAACCGGCTCGCAGGTATTGAGGAGAAAAACATCGCTGTCAATTGAATGGATATAGCAATCGTCAAGCTGACACACACCCATTATATGGTCGTGGTGACCGTGAGAGCAAATGCAGATCAAGGGCTTGTCCGTTATCTCACCTATGATTTTTTTAAGATCAATTATACCAAAGCCGCAATCGAAAAGAAGAGCCTTTTCTTCGCCCACAAAAAGGTACATATAGGCATCAAGCCCCTCAAAGCCCTCTTCTTTTATTGAGTAAGTGTTTTCATATATTTCTCTGACTTCATATTGTTTACTGAAATCTGTCATTGGTTCACCTTCTTTTAAATTCGTTTAATTATACTATATATTATGACTTTTTTCAAGAAAAAAAGTCACCGTACTTTCATACAGTGACCATTAATTTTATTTTGCCTGAGCTGCTTTTGCTGCTGCCTTCTTCTGAGCGTGCTTTGTGAAGCTTGTGATAATCACACTGCAGCCGAGGTTGAGGATGATTGAACCGAGAAGAAGTGAGAAGATGTATGTAGGAAGGTTCTGGAGCATTACATCTGACTTAACAAAAGCAACGATGAGATAAATAAAGCCCACATTGTTAAAGAAAAGCGGAATGTAAGGATGAAGGAGAATAAGCGCCGCAACAACAATTACAAGAGGAATTGATGCCGCTGTTGCGTGGTCAAGACCCTTACCCATAAGAAGGTGCACTGTTGCTACTACACCGCCTGCAAGAAGAAGACCTACTGTACCACCGCAAAGTGTGTGCCAGAAGCGATCCTTGTATGAAAGTTCTTCCTGCATAAAGAAAAGGGTTACTGCTGCAAAGAATGCCCAGTTTTCAACGCCGATGCTAAGATTACCGAGTTCAAAGTGAAGAAGTCCTGCACCGTGGAGATACTGATAAACTACATTCCATATTGCAATCCATACGAACACAAGTGAAAGCACCTGCATTTTTGTTTTTGTGGGCTTGTGAATAAGCTTAAATTTGCTGTTTGTTTCGTGACTCATTTTAAATCCTCCGAGTTTGTTTTTTCATTTTTAAAGCCGAAGACAATTATACACGATGTTGCATTAGTGTCAACTATCAAGCTACAATGTTAGTAGTTATTTTAACGTTAAGTCACAAAAATGACACTATCATACACTTTTAGTTTTTCTGTGGTTTTCAGCACAAAATCGGACTATTGGTAGTGATAGAAACAATAAAAAAAAGAGCTGTTGCATTTTAGCAACAGCCCGTAAATATTCAGTTATTATAAGCTTGCAAGCTCCTGGAAATATATTGAAGCTTCGCCTCTTGTGATGGGAGCTTTAACCTTAAAGCCATAATTATATAAAACTTCAACCATAAGACCTGCGCCCTTGAAGAAGCCTGTAATGCCCTTCTTTGCGCCACCTGTAAGCATTGCAAGAGCAAACTCGATCATTTTTGCATCAGAGTCGTTTGCTGTTGAAGCGTTTGCACCTGTAATTGCATTGATTGCAGCAGTAAGCTGACCGCTTGTGAGTGCTACATCAGCACCGAAGGTTGTGTCTGTAAGACCTGTCATAATGCCGTTAGCTACACAGTATTCAGCTGAAGCAAAGTACTTGTTACCGGGCTTCATATCGCTGAACCGATCTTCAACTACGGGGTCAGGAAGAGCTTCAATAATCTTGTTAGCAATAAAAGCGTGACCGCCAGCATCGGGATGGCTTTCTACATAAGTTGTACCTCTTGTATCAACATAAGTGTAACCGTATTTCTTAGCACCGTCTATCATAGGCTTGTTAGCAACTGCCATAATAGCTTCAACAATAGCAGCAGATGCTGCACCTGAATCAGCACCACCGATAAGACTGCCTGTTACAGGACCGCCTTCAACACCGTCATAGTCGAAGTAATTACCCTTTACACCATTGTCGCTCATACCAACAACTACAAGAGTTACGTCGGGATTATAAGCATAGATATCTTCAATCACGATATCCCAGTTATTATAGAAGTTTGTAAGACCATATTCAAGAGCACCGGGAATTGCTGCAAGAACAGCTGCAATAGCATCTGAATTTCTGCTGACAACATCAACAACCTTTTTCACAGTTTCGAGATTGAGCTCTACACCGTCAATAAGCTTCATAACACTGTCATATAATTCATCGAAAGAGCCTGACTGCTGAAGTGTTTCTGTGATTACCCATAAAATGTACTGACCCCAGTCGTTACCGCCAATACCGAGAGTGATAAGGTCAGCATTTTTAACAGCTTCCTTGTAGCCCTTTCTGAAGTGTTCTGCACCTGCATAGCCGTGTACATTTACATTGCTGCAGTAGAAGAGATATTCATCTTCACAGGTTGCTGCATAATCGTCTTCGAGCATATAACGGATTTCAATTGTTCTGTAGCCGGGGCCTGCAAAAGAAACCATTTCATTGCTTTCAATGATTGAGCTTGTGATGATGTCCGCATATGAACCGGGTACTCTGTAATAAGTTGATTCAAAGTTTTCAGTATTGAACTGCTGATCTCTGTCTGTAACTACGTCACGGTAGCCGCTTGCTACGCTGTCACCGAGAAGAAGATAGTTCTCATACTGTCCGTAGTGCTTTTTGACAGCTTCCTGATTAAGCTCAACAGCTGCAAAGCTTACGAATGTGCCTGAAACCATTACGAGAGTAAGAATAATTGCCAGAAGTTTTTTCATTGACTTTTTCATAATTTGTTACCTCCATAACTTATTGTATACATTTTACCACTCGTTTTACTGCTTGTTAACAATTTGTTCATAAACGATCAAAATAAATAGAAGCAAAAAAGAGCTGATGTGTAGAACACATCAGCCCATATTAAATTCAGGTTTATGCGAGGTCTTTAATGTATGCAGCTACATCGCCTCTTGTGATTTCAGCCTTAACCTTAAAGCTGTTTTCGCTCATAACTCTGAGCATAAGGCCTACGCCCTTGAAGAAGCCTACAAAACCGTTCTTAGCACCGCAGGTAACCATAGCAAGAGCAACCTCAAGCATTGTAGCCTTTGATGTGCTATTTGTTGAGCCGTTTGCACCTGTAAGAGCATTAACAGCAGCAGCAAGTTCACCGCTTGTAATTGCTTCGCCAGTCTTGAAGTTACCTTCTGCGTCTACTGACATAATGCCGTTAGCAACAACATATTCTACTACGCTGTAGTACTTGTCGCCGGGCTTTACATCGTTGAGCATACCCTTAACTGCGGGATCGGGAAGAGCTTCGATAATCTTGTTAGCAATGTTTACGTGACCTGCAGCATCGGGATGGCTGTCAACGTATGTTGTGCCGTCTGTGTTAACGTATGTATAACCATACTTTCTTGCGCCTTCAATCATGGGAGCATTACCGATACCAAGAATGATATCTGTAATTGTCTTCATAGCGCCTTCTGTTTCACCAACAATACCACCTGTTACGGGACCGCCTTCAACGCCTTCGTAGTCATAGTACTTACCCTTGAGACCGTTGTCGCTCATACCAACAACCATAAGTGTTACATCGGGATTGAGAGCATAGATGTCTTCAATCATAATGTTCCAGTTGTTGTAGAAGTTTGTAAGACCGTAGTTAAGTTCACCGGGAACTGTAAGAAGCATTTCGGGAAGAATGCCGATAAGGTGAGCGATTTCAAGAAGCTTTTCTGCTGATGAGAAATCAAGGTTGCCGTTGTTGATAATTTCAGCAATATCAGCTGCAAATTCAACATACTTGTCTGAGGGAGCTTCCTTTTCGATTAAGTCAGCGAGAATCCATGTAAGGTATGCACCCCAGTCGTTACCGCCGATACCGAGTGTGATAAGGTCAGCTTCAGCAATTGACTTCTTGAAGAGATCTCTGAAGTGCTCTGAACCGGGAAGCATGGGTTCATTGTGGCAAGTACAAACCTGATTTTGATAGATGTAAAGGTGGCTGGGATGGAAGAGATATTCGTCTGTGCATGTAGCAGCGAAATCGTCTTCAAGCATATAACGCATTTCGATTGTTCTGAAGCCGGGAGCAGCAAGAGCTGTCATATTATCCTGATTAGTAAGAATTGCATTTGCAAGTACGTCAGCATATGAACCTGTATATCTGCAATATGTTGAGTCCATATGAGCTTCGTTGTATCTTTCATCGTTTTCTGTGATCTGATCACGGTAGCCGCTTGCAGCACTGTCGCCAAGAAGAACGTATTTTTCATACTGACCGTAGTGCTTAGCTACTGCATCCTGATTGAGTTCAGCTGCAGCAAAGCCTACAACAAATGTGCTTGAAAGCATTACAAGAGTAAGAACAACTGCAAGAACTTTTTTGAAATTTCTGTTCATTTTGTTTACCTCCGAAATTAATTTTCTTTTGATTTAATCAGAATTGGTTATTAAACTTTACAAATGATACCATACTTAAGGTTTTAAGTCAAGAATTTTTAAGTTTTCGTGTACCCGTAAGCAAAATGTTCACATTTAGGTACACTATGTTGCAATTAAAGTTAAAAAAGCTGTCGCTTTGCACACTTTTCTATTGATTTCTTCAAACAATTGGTATAAAATGTAAACGCATTTAAAATTAAGCAAAGGAGAAATAACAAAAATGAAACAAACAAAAAAAATCATCGCTGTTATTATGGCTGCTGTTATGCTCTTTTCATGCACAGCTGTAATGTCATCAGCAAAATCAGACTATGTGGCTGATTACGACACAGAAACACCCGTAATTCTTGTTCACGGTATGAGCCAGAACAACACCTACCTTCTTGATGAAAACGGCAACTGGGCTAAGGATGATGACGGCAAATACATTACCGCATGGCCCTTAAGAATTGAAGTACCCGCTCTTCTTAAAACTGCACTTATACCTCTTCTCAAGGCAATTATCTTCAGAAAAGATATGGGTCTTGCTGATGCAATGTATGAGGCTGCACACAAGGCACTCTGGGTTGTTGAAAAGGATACACAGGGTAATTACACTAACCCCATTGATGTACCCTGCTACGAAATGCCTATGAGTGAGCTTCCTGCTGAGGTTAAAGAGGAATACTACAAGTTCCTTCCCGTTGAAGAGCTTGGCGAAATCGTAGGTGAAGACGACGTTTATTACTTCGGCTACGACTCACTCGGTGACGTAATTTCAATTACAGAGCATCTTCACCATTACATTCACGATGTTGTTATTCCCCAGACAGGTGCAAAGCAGATTAAAATTTGTTCAATCAGTCTTGGCGGTACAATTGCAGTAAGATATCTTGACAAGTATCCTGAAGATTACAAGCTTATCAAAAAGGTAGTTTTTGTTGAACCCGCTCTTGACGGCTCAAACATCATCGGCGACCTTCTTACAGATAATCTCAGCTTCTATAACGAAGACGACCTTTATGAAAATGTTGTTGTAGGTCTTCTTGGTGAAACCTATCTTGCTTACCTTGTTAATATGGTTCTTCGCATTCTTCCCAAGGATGTACTTATGAACGCACTTCGCAAGATGGCTGCAGGTGTAGTTGATATTGCTGCACGCAACTCAACAATTATCTGGGCACTCTGTCCCACAGCATACTATGAAGAAGCAAGAGAAATCTGGCTTCAGGGTGAGGAATATGATTACCTCAGAGCTAAGGTTGATGACTTTATGGCTTCAAGATCACGCTTCAAGGACAACCTTTTTGCACTTATGGATACAGGCTGTATTGTTACTGACGTTGCTTGCTACGATGTGAATCTCTTCCCCATCTGTAAGGATTATAAGACAACAAACGCAGACAGAGTTATCCACGCTGCATCAACAACTCTCGGAGTAACCTTCGCAGACCTTGGCACAACTCTCGGTGAGGATTATAAGGCTGCAGGCACATACTGTAATGATCCCACTCACAACCACCTTTCACCCGACGGTATGGTTGACACAACAACAGGTCTTCTCCCCTGCACAACATGGCTCTTCAAGGGTCAGGCTCATGAGCTTCTTCCTCACAACGACGTTGCTCTTAAGCTTGCTATCCGTATTATGACAGACAACAATATGGTTGACGTTTACTCAAACCCCGAAGAATATCCCCAGTTCAATAACGGCAGACTTACAAATACAGTTAAGGAATATATGCTTGCTTGGGAAGAAGCTGACAAGGCCGAAATTTCAAACGCAAACAAGGCCGCTGTAGAAGCTGCTATCGCTGAAGTAAACGCACTTCTTGACGAAACAGTAGTTGACGCTGATGCATGGGCAGCAGCAGAAAAGAACCTCGGTAAGACTCTTACTGCAGCAGGTGTTATTGAAGATCCTGAGCCCAGCGCAATTGAAACTGCATTTACAGCACTTACAAAAACTGCAAACAAGGCTGTAAACGCTACCTTCAAGTATATTGGTAAATAAACTAACGCATAAACATAAATCCCTCGGATATGATTCCGAGGGATTTCTCATTTTTAAAAGTCTGTCATATAATCAGTTACCGCATAAACAAGGCAGTAAACCATTTTCGCACCGTTTTTGTAAAGCACATCGGAACATTCCTTTAAGGTTGTACCGGTTGTTCTGATATCATCGCAAAGAAGAATTGTTTTGCCCTTAACCGATATATCTTCAGCGAGTGCAAATGCACCGCTAAGGTTGCCCAGTCTTTCCTTTGCACCGAGAGAGTGTTGCGGAGTAGTTTCCTTAACCTTAACCAAGGCTGCTTCAAGAGGAACAAAAAGTCTTTCTGCTACGCCCTTTGCAAGAAGCTCACTGTGATTAAAGCCCTTTTGCTTAAAGGATTTTTCCGACACCGGCACAAAGGTAACAGAGTCAAAGCTGACATCACTGTACACCTCAGCAGCCCTTTCGCTCATTTTAAGAGACATAGGCACTGAAAGCTTTCTGTTACCGGCAAACTTGAAAAGTGCAATATCCCACTTTGCTTTGCCTGAATAATAGCATACGCCTGCAATTCTTTCTGAAATGTTGTTGTTAATTTCACAGGTGCATTTGTCAATATCTGCACCGCAGTGTATACAGTAATTGTGAGATATCTCCCTTAATTCACCTCTGCAGCAAGAGCAGATTTCATCAGTAACCGGCACGAGCTCACCGCAGAGAGGACATTTCAAAGGGAATAATATTCTGATTATAGTTTCTTTAAAGCTCATTATCAGTCGTTATCTGCTCTTCTTGCAATAACAGCCTCGTGGATATCCTGCTTGGTTTTACCTGTAAGCTTATATCTGAAGAAGGGTACACCTGCAAGGAACATCATAAGACCGTGCACAATTGTATAGAAGAAGAGAAGGAGAATCTTTGTTTCTGTTGTCTGAACGGGATTTGCAACAAGCTCTGTGGGCTGGATGTAGTGGATAATTGAGTTGTCGCCGTAGAGAATAATGGGAGCAAGAGTTGAAGCGATTGTGCCGCTGATAAGAGTACCGATTGAAATAACAAACGGGAAGCATGCATCAAAGCGCTTACCTGTTTTAAGCTCAATATCCTCAAGCACATCAGCCTGGAACATACTTGGAAGAAGGTTTGAAGCACCGAACTGAAGACCGATAAGGAAGAGGAAGGCAACGAATACAATAAGAAGCACTGTGTTGGGATTCTTAAAGTAGTTATAGCCTACTGTGAAAGCAATAACATTAGCACAAACTGAGTAAATGCCGCTTGCGATGTAAAGCACACGTGCATCGAACTTCTTAAGAAGGAAGTTGATTACAAGCATACCTACAGCTGTGCCGATACCAACGGGAAGAACAAAGATAATCTTCTTTGAAGCATCACCGAGAACTGCAATTGCAAGGAAGCTTTCCATAAAGGTTGAAATGCCTCTGAATGCCTTGAGGAACTCTGAGAAAATAATTCTGCGTGCGTATTTGTTAACGAGAATCTCCTTAAAGCCGAGAAGAGGATTCTGTCTTGTTGCGGTATAGGTTACTCTTTCCTTAACAATCTTCATACCAAGAAGAACAGTGATAACACCCACTGCACCGCAAAGACCTGCACCGATAAGGTACTGAAGGCCTTCGTTATTCTTCCAGATAAGACCGATAACAAGAAGAATTACAAGAGGTGCTGAGTTACCCACTGCAGAAGAAATGCTTCTGAATGAAAGCACCTGATCACGCTCTTTAAGGTTTGTTGTCATAACATTGGCAACCATATTGATTGAGTTACCGAAGGAACCGCAGACCGCCCAGAGAATAGCAACAGTAATTACATAAATGAGAAGAAGGTCGCCTGTAAGCGCTGCAGGAGTCCAGAAGGTAAGGAAAAGAAGGATTCCCATAGGAACAATTGTAATTAATGAAAGTGGTCTGAATTTACCCGTTTTGCCAACCTTTCTGCCGTCTATGTACATTACGATAAAGAAGTTGAGGATAAAGGGTACAATTGCTGTAACCGCATTGAAGAAGGCTGTCTGCTGAGCTTCAAGATGGATTACATTTACAAGGTAAGCGCTTCGGTTTGCATTGAGCATACCTGACATTGTGGTGTAAAAGAATACACCCATAAGGTAAAGAATAAATTCGCTGGTCTTTACCTGCTTTTTGTTTTCGTTTGGAATAACTTCGTTCATTTTCTTTCTCCTTGAGATTATTTTTTTACATTGTACCATTTTAAAGGGGCGTTGTCAAATTAAACAACAAATTATAATGATATAAAAAAATATTATACATATTGTTATCACATATATATTATGGTATAATTAGGGTACAGAACTTAAAGGAGGAGAAAATTATGTTAAACAGTATTATTTCGGCTATTCTTTCCGTTTATCTTTTCTTTGTTGGAGTATTCGGAATTTACCCTGCTCAGGGTGAGCTTAAGGACGGCTTCAACACCGATTCTATCCCCTATCTTTTTGACAAAACAATTGAAGGCGGCAGATATCTCCACGAGGGCAGAGAGCTTCCCTTCAGGCTTAAGGCTCCCGAAGAAATCGAAGAAGGAAAGACCTATCCTATGGTTGTTTTTCTTCATGGCTCAGGCGAAAGAGGCAACGACAACCAATGCCATGTTATGCTTTCACTTCTGAGAGGTATAAAGAAAAACGGTACTCCCTGCTTTATTCTTATGCCTCAGCTTCACGAAACCGGCAACTGGGAAGACGATGATATGGATGCAGCCCTTACAAGTCTTATTGATGACTACATAATACCAAATTATCCCATTGATACAAAAAGGCTTTATGTTACTGGAGACTCACGAGGCGGTGCAGGCACATTTGACCAGATTATCCGTCACAATGGAAAGTATGCGGCAGCTATGCCACTTTGCGGTTACAGACAAAGCTTTCTTGAAACTGACGAAGAAATTCTCCTTTTAAAGGATACTCCTATGTGGTTAGGTCAGAATGGTGGCGACACAATTGTTAACCCTGAATATTCACGCGCAGTATATAACACTCTCACTGAGCTTGGTGTTGAGCATATAAAATATACTGAATATAAAAGACTTGGTCATAATTGCTGGGATAAATTTTACAGAGAAAAAGAAGTATGGAACTGGCTCTTTGAGCAGTCACTTTAAGCTTTCGGCATACTGTATCTTAGGTGCAGTATGCCTTTTTTCATAAAAAAAGACCGTTGCAACAGATTGTTGCGTGACTTTCAGGTAAGTTTATGCTATAAAAAAGTCAGGAGGTGAGATTATAATGAACAAAATCTCAAAAAATATCAAGAAGCTCAGAAGCGAACACGGCTTCACTCAGGACAGACTTGCAGAAGAACTGCATGTCACCCGTCAGGCAATTTCAAGCTGGGAAACCGGCAGAACTCAGCCTGATTCACAGATGCTCATCAGCCTTTCAGAGGTTTTCTCTGTACCTATTGAAACGCTCATTTACGGAGAAAAATGCAACACTACTGTTGAGGAAGGTAACAAAACCTATATGAGCACCGCAACGGTGATTATTGCCGTTCTCGGCTCACTTCTCGTTGCCGGTGGTGTCGGACTTATTTTCACTGCGCTGTGGCAGGAGCTTTCAATTACACTTAAGGCTGTTTTTGCTTTTATACCTATGCTGGCAGGTCAGGGCTTTGCCTTCTATGTAATAAAGAAAAAGAAAGAAAGTATATCTTTCTGCGAAGGCTCAGCAGTTCTCTGGTCGGCAGGTGCAATTATCACCCTCGCCCTCATAAACAGTATCTTTTCAATTCATCTTGGCTATGCAAATTGCCTTATTCTTGATGCGGTTATGCTTCTTCCTATAATATTTATGCTCAATGCAGTTTCGCCCCTCGGAGTTTACTTCTATATGGTGCTGCATTGGACAATTGAAGTCGCAGGATATACAGGAACAACAGAATCGCAGATAAAGTCCATTTTCGCTTATGTGGTCTGTTTCCTTGCCGTATCAATCGGTATGCTCTTTGTAAAAAACAGAAAAGAAATTCTCGGTGAAATCAGGTTTCTTTATTCACAGTGGGTGTGCGTAGCAGCGGCAGTTGTATTCACTTATATTACTATTTCATTCTTTGATTTTAATATGATGTTCACCCTTCTTGCCGTTGCAATTGCTGTATTTGCTCTTGACAAGGAAGATAAGCTTAATTCACCTTTCCTTATTATAGGCTCGGTGGGCTGTTTAGGTGTGAGCATATTCACCTACTTTGTTTTCCTTGATGATTACAAATATATGTTTGAGCTTGATAAGCCATCAGAGCTCATTAAATATCTTATAGGCTATGTTCTTTTCTCAGCGATACTTACAGTAGCTATGCTGAGAAACAAGGATATACTTTTCAGAAACAGAATGAAGCTTACGGAAATTCTTGTTTTCCTTTTGATTCTTCTTGTAAATCTCGTAAGCTTTGTGGTGAGACTTATAAATATTGAAGCAGTTTCAACATTTGCTTCCACTGCTTCTCCATGGATAGTTTTCTTCCTTGCGTTTATGGCAGGTGTTGCATTTATCTTCCACGGTGCAAAGGAAAACCGACTTTTCTTCACCAACATCGGCTTTATAGCTGACGGTGCTCTGGCATATTATCTCATCGTTACAAGAGATGCAGGTCTTCTCACAAACGGTATTGCCCTTCTGCTTCTTGGCGGTATTCTTCTTTCAATCAATCTCTTGATCAGCAGAAGAAAAAAGGAGGCTGAGCTGAAATGAAGAAAAATAAAGCTTTTATCATTCTGATTCTCATCTGCATTGTTCAGATTGCTGTTCCTGTTTCCATAATGGGTCTCAGAGAAATTGCAGAAAGCTCAGGGCTTCAAGGTAAGCTGAAAATTGAAGGAGCATGGTATTACGAAGAAGATGGTATTCTTGATTTAACCTTTGACAAGGAGATATGGCGTAATGTTTATTCCTCAAACGGTTACGCTCCTGTTTACCTTGATGAAAACGGTTATATTGTAAGCTCAGGCAACACAAAGCTTAAGCCCTCAGGCCCGCACCTCAGCCGTGATAAGGTTAATTCCCGATATGAAGAGTTTGAGAAAGAGCGCATCAAGCTTCTGGTAAGTGAAAAGGAGCTTCACGATATACTTTTCAAGGTAATTTGCGACAAGCCTTACAGAGAAATTGAGATGTTTGTTACCGTTTCGGTTTTTGACGGCGAACTCATACTGAAGGATTTCTGGGTCGACGGTACAAAACTTGTTGAATTTTTATACTGATTTCAAATATACCTCAAAAGGGAGGTTATAAAAATGAAGAAAAATAAGGTGTTTATATTTCTCGCTTTAATCTTTATAATCCAACTTGCCGTACCTCTTTCCATAATGGGTACAAAGGAAGTTGCATCAGAAAACGGACTTCAGGGAAAAATGAAGGTAAGCAGTGTATGGTACAGTGCACTCAGTGAAACGCTTGAATTTAATGTAAGTCAGGTTATTTACACTGAAGACGGTGTGGGCAGTTATATACCTGTTCATCTTAGCGAAGACGGATATATTGTATGTGAAGACCGAATCTCAATTAAGCCTGAGGGGGCTTATATAGATTGGGATATTTTCAGCACAAGAAGAACCGAGTATAAAAATCATCAGCTTAATTTCATCATTTCAGAAAATGAGCTTAACCGTCTGACACTGACTCGTATGAGCGACTTATCAATTGATGATTTTTATGTTACCGTTTCAATTTATAACGGTGAGGTTATTTTCAAGGAGCTATGGGAAGGCGACAGAAAGCTTGTTGAATTCAGATAAAAACAAATAACTCTTTTACTCCACACCTTAACAGTGTGGAGTTTTTCTTGACATCTTTTCTAAGTTAAAGTATAATTATGGTGTATAACTATAAGGAGGAGAAAATTATGGTTCTTAACATTATACCCAAGCCGAACAAAATTGAACTTCTTCCCGGTGAAGTCTGGCTTGAAGGTATTGAAAGAGAGTATGAACAGAACGATTTTTATCCCGACGAATATTACCGCATTGAAATCAAAGACGGTAAAATTCTTATTGCCTCCAAAGGCGAACAGGGTAAATTCTATGCTGAACAGACTCTTAAACAGATGGCTGTTATGGGCAAGGTTCCGAACTGCATTATAACTGACCTTCCAGAATTTCCTTACCGCGGATTTATGATTGACTCTGCAAGACATATGCAGACTATCGACGAAATCAAGAAGTACATTGAAGCTGCCGCACTTTTCAAGTTCAATGTTTTCCACTGGCATCTCTGTGATGACCAGGGCTGGAGAATTGAAAGCGAAAAATATCCCCGTCTTAACGAGGTTGGCTCATGGCGTTCATGCCACGGTTTTGGCAGCAAGAACATGGAAAAGTATGGCGGATACTACACCAAGGAGGAAATCCGTGATGTAATTGCTTTCTGTAAAGAGCGCTTCATTGAGGTTATTCCCGAAATTGATATGCCCGGCCACACAACTGCAGTAGTATCTTCTTATCCCGAGCTTTCCTGCAGAGGTGTTCAGATTCCGCTTGAAACAACCGGTGGCATTTTCAAAAACATTCTCTGTGCAGGTAAGGATGAGGTTTATGACTTCTGCTACGGCATTCTCGACGAGGTTATGGAACTTTTCCCTACCGATTATATCCACATAGGCGGCGACGAAGCGCCCAAGGCTCGATGGTGCAACTGTGAAAAGTGTCAGAAGGTTATAAGACAGCACGGGCTTAAAAACGAGGAAGAGCTTCAGGGCTACTTTGTAAATAAAATTATCGCTTACCTCAGAAGCAAAGGCAAAAGAGCACTTTGCTGGAATGAAAGCCTTAACTCAGGACTTCTTGACAATTCAGCCATAATCTGCGACTGGATGGACAGAAAGAATCTTTCAGAGGCTTATGCAAACAAGGGCGGCAAAATTATCATTGAGGAATTCTACCGTTACTACCTTGACTATCCTTACGGAATGACACCGCTTAAGAAAACCTATGACTACAACCCCTATCTTGAAAAGCTTGACTTTACAGGCAGACAGAATGTTCTCGGTGTTGAAACTCCCATCTGGACTGAATATGTTGAAGATTTCGACAGACTTTGCTATATGTGCTTCCCGAGAATGATTGCCGTTGGCGAAAGTGGTTGGACAAGTCCCAAAAATGCAGATTACGAATCATTCAAAAAGAGAGTTAAAAACTGCAAGGTTCTTCTTGATGAAATCGGCATTAAAATGGCAGATTCAAGCGAATGGGATCCCGATATTACAGTAAGAATCAACGATAATCTTGAAAGACTCAAGACAGTGCTTTCACCCGAAAGTGTTAAAACATTTTTATTTCCAAATAAGGACGATTAATTATGATTAAAGATTACTATCAGGTATTTTACGGAAAGGTTGCAGAAAAAACTGCAACCATCAACAAAGAACAGGCTAAAAACTCAGCAGACGGTCTTGCGTACCGTATTCCCTCCCTTCTTTCCGCAAGAGATAAGGACGGCAATGAAACAGTTATTTCACTTGCTGACTTTTCACAAAGCGGCGGCGACTTCGGCAGAATTCAGGTTATGATGCGTATCAGCGAGGATGGCGGTAAAACATTCGGGGATATGAAAACTGTTTTTTCTCTTCCCGTTTCAAAAACCCCTCAGATTGACAAGGACTACAAGAGTGCCTTTGCAATTGACCCCATTCTCTGTCAGCACCCGAATGGTGATGTGCTTATGATTGTGGATATGTTCCCCGAATCAAAGGCTATTATGCACAAGCCCTGGCTTGAACCCGGCAGTGGCTTTACAAAAATTGACGGCAAGGACTATCTTTGCTTACATACAAAGAAAACCAAGGTAGGCAACGGTAAAGGCGGAGGCAAGGACGAGGTTTATACCGTAAGAGAAAAGGGCTGGATATATACTCCCGACGGCAAGAAAACAAAGTACTATCTTCCTCAGAATCACAGCTATGAAAACGCTTTTGAAACTCTCGGTGATATGTATTATGCAGTTGGTGACGGTGAATTCATTGACAAATGTCCGCCTATGATGCCCACTGAAGAAAACTCAACAGATATCTATGTAGGTAACGTTTATCTCAGCGAAGATAAACCTGCATTAGACCTTGAAAATCCTGTAAGAGTTACAAAGCGTGAGGTTGGCCCCGATAAAGAAGGTGACCTTAAATCAGCTTATTACTGCGTAGAAACATCACCTGCACCTCTCAGTGTTCTCCCCTCTCTTCATCTTTTTGTTCTCAGAAGTAAGGACTGCGGAAGAACCTGGGAAAACCCCACAGATATTTCAGCTTCAGTAAAATATGCCAATGAAATTTTCATCGGCACAGGTCCGGGCGTTGCAACAGTTCTTCATAATCAGAAGGACGAAAAGAAAAACGGCAGAATTCTTGTTCCTATCTACACACTTAAGGAAACTTATGTTGTTTACAGTGACGATGCAGGCTACACCTGGAAAAGAAGCAAAACAAGCCATAACATTGACGAAACTCAGCTCATTGAAGCCGAGGACGGCACCGTTTTCTGCTTTGGCAGACAGAAGAAGCTTACAAAAACACCTTTCTCAGTAAGCTTTGACGGCGGTGAAACCTGGCAGAAGCAAAAGGCAACTCATCTTTCCGCAGTACGCTGTCAGAAGTCATTCCTCCTTCTTCCTCCCGACAGCGAAGTTTCTTACCCCGAAGGAATGGACAAGAGTAAACGATATATTGTTGCTTCCTGCCCCTCAGGTAACTATCAGACTCAGTCAGTAAGACGCGGCGGTATGGTTACTCTCGGTGAAATAAACGGCACAGAAATCAAATGGCTCAAGCAGAGAAAAATTATTACCGAAGGAGTTACAGGCAAGGACGAAAACTTCTATGCCTACTCTTCTCTTACAAATATGAAAAACGGAGAAATCGGCATTCTCTACGAGGCTTGTCCCGCAGGCTTCATTCTTTTCAGAACCTTCACTCTTGACTGGCTCTGGAACGGCGACAAAGCATTCACCTTCCCCATGCCTCTTAAGGTAAGACTCAAAAACATTTTCAATAAATGGTAAAACAAAAGCTCCGGAAATCCGGAGCTTAATTTTTTTGTTATTCTGTTATCTTGTGATAGGATAAGTAAATTCGAGACCGTCAATCCATTCGCCCTTGATGAAGTCTCTGCCTCTTACAAGGATTTCGTTTTCATAAACCTCAACAACTACACCGTCACCTGCAACATAATTGGTGGTTTCTGTAACTCTGGGAAGGTTGATGCAATTGATTCCGCCCCAGTTGTAGAAGTTGTCTGCTCCAAGGTCATCATGAATGTGACCGTGAAGGAAAAGGTCTACATTGTAAGCCTTGAAGAGCTCTGCAAGCTGTGTGCCGTTGTATGTACCCTGAAGATATCTGATGGGGAAATGATTGAGCACAATTGTAGGAGCATTTGCTGCCTTTGCTTCCTTAAGAACGCCTTCAAGCCATGTGTACTGCTCTGTGCCCATCTTAAAGGTCTGTGCTTCGGGGTCTTCTGAAGCAAGAACAATAATGTAGCAACCGTTGATTACTCTGTAATAATAAGGCTTATCAATCTGATTGATCATAAACAGCTTGTTGAAGGTAAGGAAGTTCTTTGAAAGCTTATCGAAATCGCCCTCGCCATTACCCTGATCGTGGTTACCTACAACAACAAGATTCTGCTTAGCAGGATTTACACCCTTTAAGCCTGCATAGAAGAAAATATCTTCTGCTAACTGACCGTTCATTACATTGTCACCGAGGTAAGCTGCTGCATCAATGTTCTTACCTGCCTTGATGCCGTAAAGAACATCTTCAAAGTTTTCATAAGCTTCAGGATGATTTGTTTCAACATGAATGTCAGAAACTGCTGCAAAGCTCATAACAAGCTGGTCGGGATTTTTCGCCTCATAAGCTGTACCTGAGCTTGGGAACGCAGGTGACATCATTGTAAGAAGAGTCATAAGCGTTATAAGAACGTCTTTAATGAATGTGATTACTGTTACAAAGTCCATAGTGTTTTCCTCTCTTTTTCATATTTTTTTGATACGGTAAGTAAGCACCATATCTCATAAGTAAATTTTATCAATTTATTGAAAATTTGTCAATAAACATCTGTCTTTTTCGTTAGATTTTTTCTATTGACTTATCGCTAAGTTTGATGTATAATTTAAGCAATATCGCCTAAAGGCTATGACTGAGTTTCAGTAGCGTCAGGACAAGGCAATCAAGAGAGGATTTCATTTGGTGCAAGAAATCTATTGTCCCCTATCGCGAATTTCGCCTCACGAGCTGCCTGTGAAAAGCAGGATGTATTTGCTGCATTAAAGCAACCAAAAGTGGCAAAGGCTTTGTCTTTGCAAATTGAGTGGTACCACGGAATTTTTTCGTCTCATTTTTGTGAGGCGATTTTTTTATTTTATATCTATATTCAGTATGGAGGAAGAAAAAATGGACAGCAAAATTGCCCTCTTAAAAGAAGAGTTTTCTGCTGAACTTATGAAAGCAGAGAACACTGCTGACCTTGAAGCCATCAGAGTAAAATATCTTGGTAAAAAAGGTAGCGTAACCGATCTTCTCAAAGAAATGAGAGACCTTTCCGTTGAGGAAAAGAAAACCTTCGGTCAGAAGGTAAATGAGCTCAAAGGCGAAGTTGCAGATGCAATTGCAAAAAGAACAACTGAACTCAAGGAGCTTGAAGTACTTAAAGAAATTGAATCAATGCCCGAATTTGACGTTTCAATGCCCGCTAATATCACAGAGGGTTCATATCATCCCGTAACTCTTGTTCAGCGTCAGTGCGAAAATGTTTTCAAGTCAATGGGCTTCCATGTTGAGGACTATTCAGAAATTGTAACAGACTACGAATGCTTTGAAGCACTCAACATCCCCAAGCACCACCCCGCAAGAGATATGCAGGATACCTACTATCTCACAAACAATCAGCTTCTCAAAACTCACACATCTGCTGCACAGAACGCAATCTACAAGAAGTATAAGGATGCGCTCATCAATGACAATGTGCCCATTAAGGCAATTTTCCCCGGCAGATGCTTCAGAAACGAAGCTACTGACGCTTGTCACGAAAATACATTCTTCCAGATGGAAGGCGTTATGGTTGACAAGGATATTTCAATTTCAAACCTTATCTACTTTATGAAAACAATGCTTTCAGAGGTATTCCAGAAGGATCTTAAGGTAAGACTCCGTCCCGGCTTCTTCCCCTTCGTTGAGCCCGGCTTTGAGCTTGACATCAGCTGCCTTATCTGTGGCGGTGAAGGCTGTCCTTCATGTAAGCACAGCGGCTGGCTCGAGCTTTGCCCCTGCGGTATGATTCATCCCGAGGTTCTCAAGGCAGGCGGTATTGATCCCGAGGAATACAGCGGCTTTGCTTTCGGTCTTGGTCTTACAAGACTTGTTATGATGAAATACGGCATTAAAGACATACGTGACCTCAACAGTGGCAGCCTTAAGGTTCTGTCACAGTTCACAGACGACGAATAAGAAAGGAGAAATAGAATTATGTTTTTATCAATGAACTGGATTTCAGACTTTGTTGACTTTACAGGTCTTGACAAAATGGATCTTATCCGCCGTTTCTCCCTTTCAACAGCAGAGGTAGAAAACGAAATTTTCTTCAAGGGCAGCGACATCGACGGTATTGTTGTTGCTGAAATCAAATCAGTAGAGGATCATCCCGAATCAAAGAAGCTTCACCTCCTCAAGGTTGATGCAGGTGACGGTCAGCTTACAGATGTTGTTTGCGGTGCACCCAATGTAAGAGTTGGTATGAAGACTGCTTTCGCTAAAATCGGCGCAAGAATCGGTGAAATTGAAATTACACCGAGAGCACTTGCAGGCTACACATCATACGGTATGTGCTGCAGCGAAAAGGAAGTCGGCATCAGCGACGACAACTCAGGTATTATGGATATTACTGAGGATGTTGCAAACGGTACAGATATCAAGGACGTTTACGAAGTAGAAGATATCGTATTTGAGGTTGATAACAAGTCACTCACTAACCGTCCTGACCTTTGGGGTCACTACGGTATTGCAAGAGAATTTGCTGCTCTTGCAGACAGACCTCTCAAGCCTCTCGAAACAGTTGACCTTTCAGCTTATGACAACCTCGAAAAGGTTGATATGAAGATTGAAGATGAGCTTTGCCAGAGATACTCATGCATTAAGCTCGACAACATCACAAAGAATGTCAGCCCCGTAAATATGAGAATCAGACTTTTCTATTGCGGTATGAGAGGCATCAACCTTCTCGCTGACCTTACTAACTACCTTATGCTTGAAATGGGTCAGCCTATGCACGCTTTCGACTCAAGAAAGGTAGAAAAAATCAGAATCAAGCGCTTTGATGAGCCCTTCACCTTCACAACTCTTGACGGTGTTGAAAGAAACATTGACACAAATACACTTATGATCTGTAACGGTGACACACCTGTTGCTATTGCAGGTATTATGGGTGGTCTTGACAGTGAAATTGTTGAAGACACAACAACTCTTACTCTTGAATCAGCAACCTTCAACGCAGTTTCAACCCGTAAGTCAACAGTTAAGCTTGCTCACAGAACAGACGCTTCAATGAGATATGAAAAGTGCCTTGACCCCGAAATGACAGTTCCTGCAATTGCAAGATTCATCAAGCTTCTTCAGGATATTGACAGCGATGCTAAGGTTGTTTCAGCTCTCACAGACGAAAGAGGCTTCACCTACGATAAGATTAACCTTAAGTTTGATAAGAACTTTGTTGACCGTTACACAGGTATTGAAATTGGCAACGACACAATCGTTAAGACACTTAATGCTCTCGGCTTCGGTGTTGAGCTTGACGGTGACAATTTCAGCGTTGATGTTCCTTCATGGAGAAGCACAAAGGACGTTACAATCAAGGCTGACATTATTGAAGAAATCACCCGTATTTACGGCTACGACAACTTCGATATCAATACAACTAAGTCACCTCTTTATCCCGTTCGTGCTGACATTGAAAAGACAACTGAGGACAGAATCAAGGATATTCTTGTAAAGAGCTTCGGTCTTCACGAGCTTCATTCATACATCTGGATGGGCTACGACGAATGCAAGAGCCTCGGCATTGAAATTGAGGAAAATGTTGGTCTTACCAATGCAACTAACCCCAACATTGCAACTCTTCGTAAGTCACTTATCCCCACTCAGCTTTGTCAGCTTAAGACAAACACAACTTATGCTCCCTCATTCGGTATTTTTGAAATCGGTCGTGCAGTTGAGGGTCTTAAGGAAGACGGTATGTGTAACGAAAAGAAAAAGCTTGCAGTTACTCTTTTCTCAAAGACAAAGTCAGCTCAGGAGCTTTACTTCGAGCTTCGTGACATTCTCACAGTTCTTACCGGTGACATCAAGCACGCAGGTCTTTCATTCCAGACAGTTGAAGCTACTCACAGCTATGAGCATCCCAAAAACCTCAACAAGATTTTCTGCAAGGATACAGAAATCGGTATTATGGGCCTTGTTCATCCCACTGTACTTAAGAAGATTGACAAGAAGGCAAATGTTGTTTTTGCTGAAATCGACGTAAAGGCATTCTCAAAGATTGCTGCAGACGATATCAAGTATGACGAGCCTTCAAAATTCCCCGGCATCGAAATTGACCTTTCATTTGTAACAGACAAGTTTGCACCTGTTGGTGAAGCAGTTAAGAACGCAAACTGCGAGCTTATCAAGGACATTCAGGTTGTTGACCTTTACGAGGATGAAAACGGCAAGTCAATTACTGTAAGACTCTTCTTCGTTCACCCTGAAAAGACTCTCACAAGAGACGAGGTTATGAATGTTGTAAATTCAATTATTGACTCTCTTGCTGCTAAGGGTATCGAACTTAAGAAATAAGAATAAAAGTTTAAGCACCTTGCATTTTAGCAAGGTGCTTTTTATGTCAGTCAAATACCCACATTTTAAGAACAGCCAGCATCTCACGCAGATAATTCATCGGTATGGTGTACCAGATTATATCTGTGCCGAGATGAGTTACGGTAAGACCCTCTGCCTTTGCATAAGAGGTTGCACGGTAAACATGGTAGCCGTTTGTAACAAAGACAACCTCATCGTCGGGCAGACCCATTTCTTTCATTATTTCGTGGGAAAATTTAAAGTTCGTTATGGTGGAGGTAGATTTATCCTCCATTATTATTTTGTCTTCATTAACGCCTTTTTGGGTGAGATAACGCTTCATTGCCAGTGCTTCAGGTATATCCTCTTGAGGTCCCTGACCGCCTGAAACAATGATAACTGCATCAGGATTCTGCAAATGATATTCATAAGCCTTGTTGAGTCTTTTTGCAAGACCTACGCTTACTCTCTCCCCTCTTATTCCGCAGCCCAGAACAATAACTGTTTGTTCATTATAGGTTGCGTTGTCGTTTCTGCCGTAGATTGCAAGGAAAGAAGTAAAAGCAATTATTACTGCCATACCGAAGGCAAGTATACCGCTTATGATTTTCCTGAACGGGAGCTTTTCAAAGAAGATTCCGTAAATAAGAAGTACTGCGCCAAGCATTGCCACAGGCAGCAAGCCGAAATTAAGATTGGCTATTACTAACATAAGTGCTGTATTTCCAAGTAGCAGTGCACCGCAAAGGATAGAAATTGTTTTAACTGCCTTTTTCATAAAGTATCCACCTGCCTTATATTTTTATTGTAGCATCAGTACTGTATGAAATCAATAGAAATCGCTGATAGTTAAGATAATCTTAAGAAACACGCAAAAACTCCCCTTGCCGAAGCAAAGGGAGCTTAATTATTAGGTTATAAATCAAAGAGCCATATAATCGCAGATAATTGCTGCGCCTTCTGCTCTTGTTACGAATGCTGCCATATCTAAAGCACCGTCATTGATGAGAAGCTTAAGAGCGAAAACAATTGACTTGAGACCCTTACCGAAGTTTTCAGCGAATGCTGTTTCAACAAAAGCCTTTGCCATTTCCATTCTCTTGATGCTGCCTTCTGTGCCTGCAGCATTTTCTACGCCTGCAATCTTATTGAGAGCATAGCTGAACTGATCCTTTGTGAGGTTTGAGTCGGGAGCAAATTCAGTTTCTGAAATGCCTGTCATAATACCCTGCTTGCAGAGCTTTTCAATTGCTCTGTAGTTTTCTGATTTTACATCAACATCTGTGTAAGGGAATGCTGCATCGGGAAGAGCTTCAAGAATAAGGTCAGCAATCTGTCTGTGGCCCTTTGCACTGGGATGCTGCTTTTCGCATTCAATGTTCTTGGGCTCGATAAGGATGTAGCCGTACTTTTCAGCGCCTTCCTTCATAGGAATGTTAGCAATGTTTGAAATTGTTTCGCCGATATTGAGTGCTGTAATTGTTGATTCAAGAGCACCGTCAGCTGTTGATTCAGCCTGTAATGATGTATCGAACATACCTATAACTACAAGTGTAACATCGGGATTGAGAGCATAGATATCTTCAATCATATAGTTCCAGTTTTCAAAGTATTTTGTTAAGCCTGTTTCGAGAGCCTTGGGAAGTACTTCAAGGAACTGAGGAAGACAGCCTGTAATCTGAGCGATTTCAGCAAGTGTTTCAACTGTGTCACGAGCTACGCCTGCTTCTTCAAGATAAGCTCTTGCCTGAGTAAGGAATTCAGCGTTTGTTACTTCGAAATCATCCATAATTTCAAATACATGCCAGCCAAGGAATGAACCCCAGTCGTTACCACCTACATTAAGGGTAACAAGACCTGCATTCTTAACTGCTTCACGCATAGCAGGAGCATAAACTGTATCCATTAAATCCTTGTCGATTGAATAGTAAAGGAAACGGTCTGCTTCGTAATCTTCTTCGAAGATATAGCGCATTTCAATTGTTCTGAAGCCGATACAAGCCATGGGATGGTATGAATCGGTAAGACCGAGATCATCAGCGAGATATGCACCGTATGAACCTTCAACGCGTGTGAATCTTGTTTCTCTGTCTTCAACGTCACTCCAACCACTTGCGATACTGTCACCAAGAAGCACGTATGAGCCGTAGTCATAGTACTGCTTTTCTGTTTCAACAGCAAGAGCACTTGTCATACCGAACATAAGAGTGAGAACAAGAAGGATTGCCATTGTACTTTTAATAAATCTTTTCATTGCTTTGCCTCCTGAACTTATAATATTCTAATGCGTTGATATGTTAACATATTTTTCATAATAAGTCAAGCATAAACAGCTGTTATGCTCTTAAAATCATCTTTTTATGACTATAGCAAAACTCCCTCTACCGAAGCAGAGGGAGTTTGTTTTAAAATTAAAGCTTGATATAATCACAAAGAATTTCAGCAGCTTCAGCTCTTGTGAGAGTAGCGCCAAAGTCGAACTTACCGTTGTTGATAAGAGTTTTGAGTACGAAAATAACAGTTTTAAGACTTTTCATAAAGTCATCGCTCTTCATACTCCAGAGAATCTTTGCAAGGTCTCCTCTCTTTGCATCACC
>JBGVFK010000087.1:0-11608 GCA_045121075.1 Acutalibacteraceae bacterium
GGTCCTTGACGCACTGCAAATCCTCCTTAAGTCTGTCAAACATAGTATATCACCTATAAAAAAATTAATACCCCTGTAGCCGAAATGACTACAGAGGCGTAATAACGCGGTTCCACTCTGATTTATAGCTTTAGTCCGTTAACGCCGGATTACGCCCGAAGATACTCGCAAATCTTTCCCCACGGGTGCTGACGGGTGCATTTCACTGCCGATTCAACGGAACACTTTCACCTTACTGTTCCTCTCTTGGAAGAATTAAAGCAGCTACTTCTCCCTTTTAACGCATTTATGTGGTTTAATACATTATACACAGAAACGCCTGCTTTGTCAATGTATCAGAGCAGTTTTTTATTGGTAGAAAAGCTAAAAAACAGACGGGATAAACCCGTCTGTTTTAAATGAGCTTTGATTATTTAGCAGCTGTCTTAGCCTTTACAGTCTTATACTGATTTGACCAAACAGTAGCTGAGCCGTCCTTATAGAATGCCTTAACTGCATATTCATAAGTTGTGTTGGGCTTGAGATTCTTAACTGTGTAAGTTACCTTACCGCCCTTAACTGTAGCAACTGTCTTCCAGCCGCCCTTAGCAGTCTTAACGTATACTCTGTAGCCTTCAGCGCCTGTAACAGCCTTCCATGTAAGCTTAACAGCGTTCTTGCTTGTCTTAGCAGTAAGCTTGCTTGTCTTACCGGGAAGTGTCTTGAAGGTCTGCTGAGCAAATTCGTCTGCCCAGATTGTTGTTTCGCCGTCTTCACCCTTCATGAATGCCTTAACAGCGAATGTGTACTTTGTACCAGCCTTGAGGTCCTTAACCTTATAAGTTGTTGTGCCCTTAACTGTAGCAAGCTTCTTCCAGCCGCCCTTTGAGTTCTGAACGTAAATTCTGTAACCGTCAGCGCCCTTAACTGTGCTCCACTTAAGAGTGATGTATGTCTGCTTTGTATCCTTTGAAACGATCTTAGCAGCCTTACCGGGAACAATCTTATAAGTGAGTTCCTTTTCGCCTTCGTAGTTGCCGATGAATGTTACCTTGTAAGTGTATGTGCCTGCGTTTACGCAATCTTCCTTAGCGGGAAGCTCAAGAAGGTAATCTTCGCCCTTAACGAGCTTAGCGCCTTCAGCGTCTGTGATTGTGAGGCTGGGTCTCTTGTACTTGCCGTCGTAAACAACTGTTTCGTACTTGAGCTTGAAGCCGTCGATCATAGCGATTTCTTCAACTTCTTCGTAATCGCAGTTAGCGCACTTAGTTGTTACAAGACCGCCCTTTTCTTCTGAAGCCTTGTCAATTACGGGTTCACCGAATGTATGATCAAGCATTGAGCCTGTATCAGCGATTGTGTCAGTTTCTTCACATCTGATGCACTTACCTGTCTTTGTACCGTCAGCCTGGCAAGTTGCGTTGCCGTCTGAAACGTATGCAAAATCGTGACCGAGTGCAGGAACGTTAGCTTCTTCGTTTACCTTGCCGCAACCGTTAGCACATACAAATACAGCCTTACCGGGTTCTGTACATGTAGCTGTTGTGCCTTCGCCGGGCTGCATGTTGTGACCTGAAGCAGGGATAGCAACTACGCCGTCCTTGTAGTCACAGCGTGAGCAGTGCTTTGACTGTGAGCCTTCTGTTGTACATGTAGCTGCAACGTCGATTGTGTAGTCAGCTGCGATGTCGTGACCGAGAGCAGGAATTTCTTCCTTAGCTACGATTTCAGGACAACGAGTACATGTCTTTGTCTTTTCGCCCTTTTCTGTACATGTAGCTTCCTTAACTACTACGAATTCAGCTGTTTCATCGTGACCGAGAGCAGGAATTTCTTCTGTAGCTACGATTTCAGGGCAACGAGCACAAGTCTTTGTCTTTTCGCCCTTTTCTGTACATGTAGCAGCCTTTGATTCTACGAATTCAGCTGATTCGTCGTGACCGAGAGCGTAAACGGGAACGATTTCGCTGTAACCGCAGTGTTCGAAATAGAAGCACTTAGCTTCTTCTTCACCGTCTTCTGTACATGTTGCAGGAGTAATTACAGTGAAGTCTGTCATTTCGTGGTCTGTCTTTGTGTTGGGGTCGTCTAATGTGTTCTTTGTTCCACAACCGTTAGCACATTCAGCTGTCTTTGTACCGTCCTTGTAGCAAGTAGCTGAGCCTTCGTCGTGGAAGTATGTGTCGAACATGTGGCCGTAAGCCTTAACTGCGTTATCTACGTAGTGTGAACCACAAACTGTACATGTGAAGGTTGAGTAACCGTCTTCTGTACATGTTGCGTGTGTGATTTCTTCCTTGTAGGTGTGTTCTGCAACGGGAATTTCTTCTGTCTTTGTTTCACCGCACATGTTGTTACATGTGTATCTCATTGAACCGGTGTTCTTACATGTTGCAGTCTTTGTGATTTCGCCTTCGCCCCAAGCGTGACCCTTTGCAGGAACAACTTCTTCTGAGCCGGGCTTGTTAGCGTGACACTTTGAGCAAACGATAGCCTTCTGGCCTTCTGTTGTACATGTTGCTGTCTTTGTGATGAGCTTTTCAGCTGAGTATGTGTGACGACATACAAGGTCAGCACCACAAAGTGTACACTTTTCAGCCTTTGCATCAGGTGTATGAGGAGCATTCTTGTGTGAATCTACATCTGTCTTTGTATCCTTAGCTTCTTTACACATTTCGCAAACTGCTGTCATTGTACCGTCTACCTTACAAGTAGCATTTTCATCTGACTTATAGTTCTTGAATGTGTGAGCAAGCATTGTATCAGTGATGATTTTTTCATGGGTTGCTTTTTTACAAACATCACAAGTTGCCTTTTCAACTGCATTATCTGTACAAGTTGCATCCTTAACAACAACATACTTTGTGAACTTATGATCAGCTGTAGCAGGTATTACAGTATCAGCTTTTGCAACTTCAATCTTACCAGCTTCATCCTCGAAGTTCTTGCTACAAACTGAACATGTATAGAACTCGATGTTACCAGCATCCATACAAGTAGCTGCAACAGCTTCTGTCTTAGTCATAGTATGACCAGTAGCAGGAATTTCTTTTACCTCTTTACCTGTGCAGTTAGGACGCTTACAAGTTCTTTCCTTTGAGCCTTCTACTGTACATGTGGGAGCAAGAGTTTCTTTCCATTCACCCCAGTCGTGGTTGTCGTTTTCATTGAGTGTTTCTATCTTTGTATCACCACATACGCACTTGGTAGTTTTTGAACCCTTAGTTACACATGTAGGAAGCTTGTTTTCAACAACTTCGTTATAAGCGTGGTCTGTTACATCGACCCAAGCTGTACAACCTTCATTAGCACATTTCTTACCGTGCTTGTCAGTATCTTTCTTAGTTATAGAAACGCCTTCGAGATTATGAGCTGTAGCAACTTCATTAAGAACTTTCTTTTCTGTTGCACCACAAGCACATTTCATCTCAACTTCACCCTTGGTTACACAAGTTGGTTCCTTTTTTGAACCAGGAACTTCTGTTGTGTAGCCTTCGTGATTTGTTGCGTCAATGTCAAGTTCTATATTTTCTTTAGCATCGCAAGTAGCGCACTTCATATCAACGCTACCCTTAGTACTACAAGTAGCTGCTACCTTTGAAGCTGTAACTTCTACAGTATAACTGTGGGCAAGCTTTTCAATATCTGTACCTGTTGTCTTTATAACATTACAACATTTATGAACTACGTTACCTGTGTAACCTTTAGCAGTACATGTTGCTTCTACTGCATCCTTAACTTCTGTTTCGTTTGATGCGTGATTAGTTGCATCTCTTTCGCCATATTCTTCATTACATCTTGTACATACAGCCTTAGCGTTACACTTAGCTGTACCGCCTGTATGTCCAAGTGCAGGAATTACAGCACCCTCTGTCTTTACAGCTTCACAACATGCATAAACAACATCAGCTTCTTTACCAGCAGTTGTACATGTAGCAGTTATAGCACCAACTGTCTTTGTTGTTTCTGAAAGATGGTTATCAGGATCAACCTCACCGATTTCTAAACCACAACCAGCACAAATAGCCTTTGTTTTACAAGTAGCAGGAGTTCCTACTGCATGTGTACATCCAGTACCACAAATCTTACAAACACCATTTTCAAAATCATGTGCACATTCAAAGCCACAATTAAGACGGATGCACTTACCATTAAGCCAACTATGACCAATAGGATCAATATCAGCCTCTAAAATGTGTGCTGCATCATTTTTGCACACACGCTTTTTAGAACCCTTTTCTGTACAAGTTGGTTCTGATACAGTTTCCCAGTTATCATAATCATGTGTAAGAGCAGGAATTTCTTCATATGTTGTATATTCACATCTTGAACATGTTTCATAAGCTTTCCAGCCCTTTTCAGTACAAGTTGCTGCCTGACCATCGTGGGGTACTTTATCATGATCAAGAGCAGGAATTTCTACCTTTGTTGTATAATCACACTTTGAACATGTGTCATAAGCTTCCCAACCAACATTTACGCAAGTTGCTGCCTGTGCATTGTGATGCACTAATGTATGGCTAGCGGGAATTGTAGCACCTGTAGTCTTAATAGCTTCACAGCACTTATATACTAAATCTGCAGCTTTACCATCAGTTGTACAAGAAGCATCAACAGCAGAACTGTCCTTAAGTATTGTTTCAGTTGAAGCATGGTTATTAGGATCAATTGCATAAGCAATATATTCAAGAGTCGTTATTTCACCTGCTCTGATTATTGATCCACAAGTATTACAAGTAAAATAAGACTTATGACCTGTAGCTATACATGTAGCCTTTTTTTCATCTGTTCTTACTTTGTCTGCATGATCGCAAGCTACACCACACTCACAAACACCATTAACCCATGCATGTGCATGAGGTGCTTCAGTAGCGTCGACAGTACCTTCAGTTCCATTCGCAAACACGCCGAAAGGCATCATTGTTATTGTCATTACAACAACAAGAGCAATAGCGAGTATACGCTTAAAAACTTTTCCTTCTTTCATTTTTTTGTTTCCTCCTGACTTTTCCCCGTAACCGGGGTTATTTCAAAATTTGGTAATTCAAACAGGGCGCAAAGGAAAAATTCGCCCTATTTGTTAACTTAAATAATACACTCTTTATGTGAAATTGTCAACATCAAAAGAGTGAAATTTAAGAGAAATCATATTTTTCTTATGTAAAAATATTACCCTCTAATTTGTATACCTTGTCAAATCCGTAATCTGCAATAATTTTTTCCGCAACCTCATATCCGAAATCAATGCTTTCCCCGTTGTGTGCGTCGCTTGTAAGAGTGATTCTGCCCCCAAGCTTTTTAATTTCATCAAGAATAAATCTTGACGGATAAGGTGTCTTGTTGCCCTTTCGGTACATAGCGCCTGTGTTAACCTCAAAAAGCATACCGGGCTTCTCCCTGAGAATTTTTCTAACAGCCTCAAGAGCACTCTCACGGTAAACAGGGTCGCTCTCGTCAAAAATGGGAGTCTGCTCGTTAAACTTCATAACAAGGTCAAAATGCCCTACAAGTGTAACCGGTGTGCTTACAATGAAATCGGCAAGTCGCTCAAAGTACGCCTTTGCAAGCAGTGATGTGTTGCCGTTAAAATGATTCTTCGCACAGCGCAGTGTCTCCTCAGCAGAATAGTCAAGGTAGTATACCTCATCACCAAAGCGAAGCTGATGCACCGAGCCGATGGAGTAAGCGAAATCATCGGGAGAAATTCCGCAGTAGTCAGCGTCAAGCTCAATTCCGCAGATGATGTCAATTTTATCCTTGTATTTTTCCTTAAGTCGGCTAATTTCCTCTATGTAAAGCGGCACCTTTTCTTCGGTCATACCCCAATCGTTTTTGAAATCCATAGGTGAATGTCCCGAGAAGCCGAGAGATGTAAATCCCCTTTCAATTGCAGAAAGCACTATCTCCTCTGCGGTGCACTTGCCGTCGTCAAACTGAGTGTGGGTGTGGCAGTTAGATTTTATCATCCTTTTCCCTTCTTTCCCTTTTAAAGGCGACACTCCGTTTGAAGTGCCGCCTTAAAATTATGATTTGTTGTGGGGTTTCTTGAACATTCTCTTCTGTGCTCTGTCTCTTCTCTTTTCCTTGCCTGACATCTTGTAATCGAAGCGTCTGTCGCTTACTCTGTCGTAAAGAGCTGTCTGAAGCACTGCTGATTCTTCTTCTGCTGTCTGTGCAGCTGAAAGAATGATGAGACCGTTGTCATCGGGAAGAGTTACTGTTTCAATGCCCTTGGTGTCAATCTCATACATAAAGAAGAGAAGCTGCTGAGCTGCGTTGTCGCCATTTGGTGAATGTGTATGTGTGCATTCCCAAGCGAGCTTGTCGGTCTTGATGTCTGCAACCTCTGAAAGGTTATAGAGATCCCACTTACCGATTCTCTCCTTGATGCCCTGAACCTTAATCTTCTTTTCTACACCGTCAAGAAGGAAGGTGTATTCCTTGTCACCGTAAAGGCTTGCACCAACGAAGAAGAGCTTGTTGCCGTAAGCAGCAACTTCCTGACCTTCTGCGATAAGTGCGTTGTTGCCTTCACCCCAGATGTCGCCTGTAATGAACTTCACGCCGCCGCATTCAATTGTCTTCGGGAAGATTTCACCGGGAATCGAAACGTTGATTGTGGGAATTGAAGCAGAATTTCTGTTGTGGTTGAATGTAACAATATCTCTGTTGAAGGGAAGCTCAACGGGAGTATATTCTGTCTTGGGAAGAGCTGCACCCTTCTTGAGAGTAAGTGCGAATGTCTTAACCTCGTAGGGCTTGATGCCAAAGATGAGCTTGCCGTCCTTTACGCTTGCTTCACCGATAACTTCTTCCATTGCATTAACTTCCTTAGCGCTTTCAATACCTGCACCAAGAGTAAGAGTTACGCCCTGAAGAGCCTTCTTTGCACCCTCGTTAACACGAACGATGATTTCGTCGCTGTCTTCAGCCTTCTTGATTGCACGGATGATAACATCAGCTGAATTGATTGCACCGAAGGAGAATTCTGAACCAAGTGCACCCTCGTGCTTACCTGTAATAAATGCTGTTACAGGCTGATCGAAGAAACGTGCATTGAGCTGTGTGCCGTTTGTATAATCGCCCTTATGTGAATAAATTGCATAACCGTATCTGTTGAGACCGAAGTCAAGCATACCCTGAACACTGTCGTGTCTGTAGTAGTTCTTAGGTGAGTGAAGAACTGTAAGTCTGAGTGTCTTTTCGTCCTTCATCATCCAGCCGTACTTTGAGTCGCTGAATACTGAAACGCCCCACTGACCGCTTGTGTCTGTGATGTCAGCCCACTTCTGAGCAGCAACCTCGTAGAGCTTCTTGTTAGCTGTTTTACGGCTGATTGTACCAAGACCAAGGTCGAATGTGCCTGTTTTGTTGCTTACATTGAAGCTGAAGCCGTTGTGAAGAGCTCTTCTGAATTCTCTCCATTCAATTTCGTTGTAAACGCTTACCCAGGGACAGCCTGCAGCAAGTGAAACAATGTATGAGAAGGTTGACTTCTGGCACTTCTGAGTAACCTTAAGAGAAACTCTTACGGGACCCTTTTCGATAATTTCGCACTGACCCTTTTCAGCAAATTCCCAGGGATACTTGTCAAGCTCGTCATAGCGAAGCTCCCAGGCAGCGTATTCCTTAGCACCCTTATACTTGTTAAGCTCAAATCTGATGGGCTTTCTGAGAATTTCTGCATTGTTGTTCATCTTGTCTGTAATTGAATAGATGTCGCCGTTAGCGTCAACTCTTACAACATACTTGTAGTTTTCAATTACGTTTGTATTTACACGAAGACCTGTCTTCATCTTGCAGGGCTCTGTTGAATATCTTACATCAATTACCTTATAGCCGAGAGCAGGAACATAAGCAGCAACAGTAATTTCCATTACATCGTTTTCGATTTTGTTAACCTGTGAGGGAACTTCCTTGCCGTCTGCATCAAATGCTCTGATGTATTTGTAGCCCTTAGCAGGTACCTTTACATCAACTGCAGCCATTCTGGGCTGTTCAACTGAGTTGTTAAGTACAACTGCGATACCTTCAACAAATGAGGTATCCATATTCTTGATAATTTCAGCAGCTGAACCTTCATATGCATTTGTAAGCTGGTTAGCTGACATTACATAATCGTTCCATGAGCGCTGATATACTCTTTCAACTGATGTACCTGTGATATCATCGTGGAAGGTGTGAGCAATTGTTCTCTTCCAGCCCTTTTCGATTTCTTCCTTGGGATAATCAGTTCCGCAGGTTGTCATTGCAATTACGCTGTTTCTTTCAGCCATATCTGCAATTTCTTCGTTTCTTCTGTTCATTCTCTTGCTGAATGCACGTGAAACATATGAGCCTACACCGTGGTCTGTCATGGGAAGCTCGTTCTTCCATACGGGAAGCTTTTTGATTGCTTCATCACCAAGAGCAGCCATATCATCAAAGAACTCTGTGGGGCTTGATGAAAGAACCTTGATTTCTTCTCTGTCGTTATCAGCCATTTCCTTGGTAAGAGTTTTAACTGACTCTTCCTTTGGTGCGCCACCAACGTCACCTACGCCATGGTAAGCAAAGGTAACGGGTAAATCGTGGTTTTTGATGTTATGGTCGAGCTTTGAAAGAAGGCTCTTCTTTGTTCTGATCTTGTGGAAGGTTGTGCAGTATGATTTTGCATCAAGTGAAGCAAAAACATACTTTTCATCAGGACCGTACCAGAGACCGATATCATAAGGAATACCGTAAGCACTACCCCATGAAAGCTTCTGAGTTGAAAAGCCCTTAAGGCCTGCATGGTTCATAATTGAAGGAAGAGCGTAACCGAAGCCGAAGCAGTCGGGAAGGAAAATATCGTTGCTCTTTTTGCCGAACTTCTTTTCAAAATACTTGTTACCGTAAAGAATATTTCTGAAAAGGCTTTCAGGTGAAGGTACATTAACATCACCGTTTTCATAAGCACTACCGGTAACATTCCATTTGCCCTGGTTAACATATTCTCTGAGCTGTTCAAACTTTTCAGGATAGTACTCCTCAAAGAGCTCATATCTGTATGAGCCCTCAAAGTTGAAACGGTAGTCAGGATACTTGCTGAAATGGTTGAAGTTCTGGTCAAGGGTTTCCTTAAGGCACACATTGATTACATGCTCAAAATCCCAGTTCCATACTGTATCAAGGTGAGCAGTTGCAATGGTATAAATTTTCTTTTCCATAGTGTTTTACCTCTCTTAAATTATTTTCAGAAGGGGTTATTTATGCTTATTCAACAACAATCTTGTTGAAAACTTTCTTACCTTTTTTAACAATTACGTGACCCTTTTCAAAGTCAGCTCTTGCAATTACATCAGCAAAGCTCTTTGCCTTCACATCATCAACAGTTACACCGCCCTGTTCAATAAGACGTCTGCCCTCGCCTCTTGACTTGATGATGCCTGCTTTGATAAGCACGTCAATAAGTGAAATTGCGCCATCTGTAAAGTCAGCTTCAGCAACAACTGTTGTGGGCATATTATCTGTATTCATATTTCCGCCGAAGAGAGCCTTTGCAGCCTCGTCAGCCTTCTTTGCTTCTTCGTCACCGTGTACAAGTGCTGTAAGCTCGTAAGCAAGAATTTCCTTAGCCTTATTGAGCATACTGCCTTCCCACTTTTCCATTTCTTCAATCTGTTCCATAGGAAGGAATGTGAGCATCTTGATGCACTTGATAACGTCAGCGTCATCAACGTTTCTCCAGTACTGGTAGAAATCATAGGGGCTTGTCTTTTGGGGGTCAAGCCAAACTGCACCGCTCTGAGTTTTACCCATCTTCTTACCCTCTGAGTTGAGGAGAAGAGTGATTGTCATTGCGCCTGCATCCTTACCGAGCTTTCTTCTGATAAGCTCAGTACCACCGAGCATATTGCTCCACTGGTCGTCGCCACCAAACTGAAGGTTACAGCCGTATTTCTGGAAGAGCATATAGAAGTCATAGCTCTGCATAATCATATAGTTGAATTCAAGGAATGAAAGACCCTTTTCCATTCTCTGCTTGTAGCACTCAGCTGAGAGCATACGGTTAACTGAGAAGCATGCACCAACCTCACGGAGTACTTCAATATAGTTAAGACCCATAAGCCAGTCAGCATTGTTAACCATAAGAGCCTTACCGTCTGAGAAGTCAATGAATCTGCTCATCTGCTTTTTGAAGCAGTCACAGTTGTGTGCGATTGTTTCCTCTGTCATCATCTGACGCATATCACTTCTGCCTGAGGGGTCACCAATCATAGCTGTACCGCCACCGATAAGAGCGATGGGCTTGTTACCTGCCATCTGGAGTCTCTTCATAAGGCAAAGAGCCATAAAGTGACCTACATGGAGTGAATCAGCTGTGGGGTCAAAACCGATATAGAAAACTGCCTCGCCGTTGTTGACAAGGTCTCTGATTCTTTCTTCGTCTGTTACCTGTGCAATAAGTCCTCTTGCAACAAGTTCTTCATATACTTTCATTGTTTGTTCGTCCTTTCATAAAAGTAAAATCTATAACATTCTACTTAGTTTTCATTTTAAAGTCAAGTGTTTTATATTAATATCACTCAACAGCCGTTTTTCGCATAAGAAATAAGCTCTTCAGCTGAGCTGAGTGTTTTTTCCGTAATTACATCGCCACCGATTATTCTTGCAATTTCGTTTATTCTTTCCTCATCAGAAAGCGAGCGCACACTTGTATAAGTATTGTCGCCTTCTGTCTTCTTTTCTATAAGAAGATGATTGTTTCCGTAAACTGCAATCTGTGCCAGATGGGTTACACAAAGCACCTGCTTTGAAAAAGCAATCTCGTGCATTTTATACGCAATTTTCTGTGCTGCTCTTCCGCTTACGCCTGTGTCAATTTCATCAAATATCATTGTTGAAACTGTGTCAGTGTCAGAGAGTACACATCGTATTGCAAGCATAACTCTTGAAAGCTCACCGCCTGAAGCAATTTTGGAAAGTGACTTCGGTGACTGACCTCTGTTTGCAGAGAATAAAAACTCAACATCATCCATGCCCGTCTTCGTAGCCTGAGCCTCTTCAAAGTTAACAGTGAAAACTGCGTCAGGCATATTGAGAAACTGAAGCTCCTCCATTACCTTCTTTTCAAATTCCAGAGCAGTAATTTTTCTTAAATCTGAAAGGCAGCAGCCTTTTTTGAAAAGCTCCTCACTGAGCTCATCAATTTCATCCTCAAGCCTTTCGATTAGCTCATCACTCATTGATATGCTCTCATATTCCTCTTCAATTTTATGAAGATAGGAAAGCATTTCCTCTTCGGTTTCACCGTACTTTGAGGAAAGTCTGTAGAGAATATCAAGTCTTTCTTCAATTGCGTTTATGTCAGTGTAGCCGTTATCACTTTCTGAAAGTGAAGCAGAAACCTCTGCCGAGCATTCACTTATTACATATCTTATATCTTCAAGTGAAGAGTAAAGTGAATCAAACTTTTTATCGTAATCCTTAAGCTCATCAAGACATCTTGAAAGCTCATGAATTGCTGAATTCATTCCGCCTGAAAATTCATCACCGTTTAAAAGCACATCGGCTTTTCTGAGAGTATTTTCAATTTTTTCTCTTGAAAGAATTTTCTTCTTTTCTTCCTTAAGAGCTTCCTTTTCACCGATTTTAAGGTCAGCACTCC
>JBGVFK010000088.1:0-9376 GCA_045121075.1 Acutalibacteraceae bacterium
TGTCAGGCAGGTGCCATTGACTATGAGCAGAAGGACGAGATTATTACAGAGAAGTATGGCGCAATCGTTGTTGCAACAGGTTTCGATGTAATAAAGGTTGATAAGTATGATGAGTATGCATACAGCCAGAGCCCTGATGTTATCACATCACTTGAGTTGGAGCGTATTATGAACGCTGCCGGACCTACAAAGGGTCACTTAGAGCGTATGTCAGACCACAAGCCACCAAAGGAAATGGTATTTATCCAGTGTGTCGGCTCACGTTGTTCTGACGACAGAGGAAAGAGCTACTGTTCAAAGATTTGCTGTATGTACACAGCAAAGCATGCAATGCTTATCAGAGATAAGTATCCCGATGTAAATGTTACTGTTTTCTACATTGACGTTCGTACACCCGGTAAGAACTTCGACGAATTCTACAGAAGAGCAGTTGAAGAATACGGCGTAAACTACGTTAAGGGTCAGGTTGGTAAGGTTACTCCCGAGCCCGACGGCTCACTTACTGTTCACGGTGTTGACCTTATTGATAACAAGCAGCTTAAGGTTAAGGCTGACCTTGTTGTTCTTGCAGCAGCAGTTGAACCCAATCCTTCAGTAAGAAAGATTGCTACAATGCTTACAGCAAGTATTGACACAAACAACTTCCTCACAGAAGCACATCCCAAGCTTCGTCCTGTTGAATCACCCACAGCCGGTGTATTCCTTTCAGGTGTATGTCAGGGTCCCAAGGATATTCCCGAAACAGTTTCACAGGCAGGCGCTGCCGCTGTTAAGGTTGTAGGTCTTCTTGCTAAGGACAAGCTCCTTACCAATCCCTGCACAGCTAAGCCCGATGAGCTTATGTGTAACGGTTGCGGCTCTTGTGCAAACGTTTGTCCTTACGGTGCAATTTCTTACGAGGTTAAGGAAATCAACGACCACGGTATCAGAGAAAACCGCCGTGTTGCAGTTGTTAACTCAGCTCTTTGTCAGGGCTGCGGTGCTTGTACAGTTACTTGTCCTTCAGGTACTATGGACCTTCAGGGCTTCTCAAACAGACAGATTCTTGCGGAGGTGGATGCTATATGTCGATAAATACAGAATTCAAACCGAAAATAGTAGCCTTCTGCTGTAACTGGTGTAGCTACGCAGGTGCAGACCTTGCAGGTAGCAGCAGACTTGCTTATCCTGCAGACGTAAAAATTATCCGTGTTCCTTGCTCATGCCGAGTAAACCCTATGTTTATTCTCCGTGCATTTGAAAAGGGAGCTGACGGTGTTATTATCTGTGGTTGCCATCCCGGTGACTGTCACTACAGCACAGGTAACTACTATGCAAGAAGAAGAATGACACTTCTCTTCTCAATGCTCGATTATATGGGTATTGAAAGAGGCAGAACCCGTGTTGAATGGGTATCAGCTGCTGAAGGTGTTAAGTTCTCAAATACAATGAACGACTTCGTTGACACAGTTCGTGCAATGGGTCCGAATAAGAGATTGGGGGATCTGAGATGCAAGGATTAATTAACAGAATGAAAGAACTCCTCCAAAACGGCACAGTAAATCGTGTTCTCGGATGGAAAAAGGGCGATCTTCCCTACAATCCCGAGCCTGCGTTCTTCAATAATGCAGATGAGCTTTCAGAATTCGTATATGACGGCTTCTGCGGTGCAAACCTTTCAAAGTATATGATTGCTGCTTCAGCTCTTGAAGGCAAGACACTTGTTCTTCTTAAGCCCTGCGACAGCTACTCATTCGTTCAGCTTATGAAAGAGCACAGAGTTGACCGTGAAAAAGCTTACATCATCGGCGTCGGCTGTAAGGGTAAGCTTGATATTGAAAGAATCAAGGCTGAAGGCGTAAAGGGTATTGAAGCAATAAACGGTGCTGAAATTGATTCAGCTTGCGATACACTTAAGATTGACACAATCTACGGTGAAAAGACAGTTGCTTATAAAGATGCAATGCTTGAAAGATGCCACGTATGTAAGGGCAAGGAGCACAGAATCTATGACGAGCTTGCACTTGAAAGTGCTGACACTCTTGATTCAGAAAGATTCCAGGGCGTTGAAGCAATTGAAAATATGACACCCGAGCAGAAGTTCGAATTCTTCAAGAACGAGCTCAGCAAGTGCATCAGATGTAATGCTTGCAGAAACGTATGTCCCGCATGCTCATGCAGAAAGTGCGTATTCGACAGCACAAAGTTCGATTCAGCACAGAAGGCTAACGTTGATGAATTTGAAGAAAAGATGTTCCACATCATCCGTGCATTCCACGTTGCCGGCAGATGTACAGACTGTGGTGAATGCTCAAGAGTTTGCCCACAGGGTATTCCTCTTCACCTTTTCAACAGAAAGTTCATCAAGGATATCAACACATACTATGGTGAATATCAGGCAGGTAATAATGTAGAAGATGAAACACCGCTTACAGATTTCACCTTCGATGACCTTGAACCCGGCGAAAGGAGATAATGCAGATGAAAAAGATTACTAAAACAGATCTTGCCGCATTACTCAAGTTTATCGGGGAAAATCAGCCTCTCTACCTTCCCGGAAGAGTGAGCGGTCAGACAAACTATGTAAGATATAATGAAAATACAGATGTTGATCTTGACACTCTCAAAACTGTCAAGTCAGCAAAAGAAGCTTTCTTCCCTCAGAGCGAAACACTTTACAGTGTTAAGACAGAGGACGGAAAGTACAGAATCTCTCAGGAAGAGCTTCAGAATGAAGAATTCGTTCTCTTTGGCGTGAAGGGCTGCGATATGAAGGGCATTGAAGTACTTGATAAGGTATTCCTTTCAGATCCCGTTGACACCTTCTATAAGGCAAGAAGAGAAAAGGGCACAATCGTAACAATGGCTTGCGGTGAACCCGAAGAAAGCTGCTTCTGTAAGGTTTTCGGCATTGACTGTGCTGAGCCTCAGGGCGATGTAACTCTCTGGAACTTCGGCGGAGAATATTTCTGGAAGGCTAACACCGAAAAGGGTGAAGCTCTTACAGAAAAGTGCAAGGATTTCCTTAAGGAAGGCGACGCAGAAAAGGTAGAAATGATTAAAAAAGCTATCAGAACTGTAGTTGAAAAGCTTCCTTATATGAACCTTTCACTTGAAGGTTGGGACGGCACCAAGACAGAAGAAAAGTTCGATTCACCCGTTTGGGATGAGCTTTACAAGTCATGTCTTGCTTGCGGTACATGTACCTTTGTTTGTCCCACTTGTCAGTGCTATGACATCAAGGACTACAATACAGGCAAGGGCGTTCAGCGTTATCGCTGCTGGGACTCATGTATGTATTCAGATTTCACAATGATGGCTCACGGTAACAACAGAACAAGCCAGAAGCAGCGTTACCGTCAGAGATTTATGCATAAGCTTGTATACTTCCCTGCAAACAATGACGGAATGTATTCATGCGTAGGTTGCGGCAGATGCGTTGATAAGTGTCCTGCTTCAACAAACATTGTTAAGGTTATCAAGGCCTTTCAGAAGGAGGGTAAATAAGTAATGTGTGACTGTCATTGCCACGATAATTACAACCTTGACACTCTTGTGCCTATGGTTGGTATCGTTACAGATATCCGTCAGGAAACTCCCGACGTTAAAACATTCAGAGTAAATGCTCCCGAGGGCGGAAAGCTTTTTGAGCACCTTCCCGGTCAGTGCGCAATGCTCTGTGTACCCGGTGTTGGTGAGGCTATGTTCTCAATTACCTCATCACCCACAAACAAGGAATATCAGGAATTCAGCATTAAAAAGTGCGGTGTGCTTACCGATTATCTCCACGAGCTTAAGGTAGGGGATGAAATTATGGTAAGAGGACCCTACGGAAACAACTTCCCCGTTGAAACTGCTCTCAAGGGCAAAGATCTTCTCTTTGTTGCCGGCGGTATCGGTCTTGCACCCCTCAGAAGTGTAATTAACTATGTCCTTGACAATCGTGATAATTACGGTAAGGTAGACATTCTTTACGGTGCACGTTCAGCTGATGACCTTGTTCAGCTCAAGGAAATCAATGAAGTATGGATGAACTCAAAGGACGTAAATGTACACCTTACAATCGACAGACCTCAGGAAGGCTGGGACGGTCATGTAGGTTTTGTACCTGCTTACCTTAAAGAGCTTGAGCTCGGTGCAGACAAAACCGTTCTCGTTTGCGGTCCTCCGATTATGATTAAATTTGTTCTTGCAGCTCTTATTGAAATGGGCTACTCAAAGGAACAGGTTTACACAACTCTCGAGCTTCGTATGAAGTGCGGTATCGGTAAATGCGGCAGATGCAACATCGGTTCAAAGTATGTTTGCAAGGACGGCCCCGTTTTCCGTTGCGATGAGGTTGACGAATTACCCAACGAATATTAATGAAAGGACAGAAAAAACTATGAGTAACATGGTTAACGTATATTTTTTCGGTAAGAAATACGAAGTTCCCGGCGACAAAACAATTATGACCGCTATGGAATATGCAGGCTACACTCTTACAAGAGGCTGCGGCTGCCGTCACGGCTTCTGCGGTGCTTGCGCAACAATTTACAGAATCAAGGGTGACAACACTCTTAAGACTTGTCTTGCTTGTCAGAAGCAGGTTGAAGACGGTATGTACATTGCTTCAATTCCCTTCTTCCCTGCAGACAAGAGAACTTATTCAATGGACGAAATCAAGCCCACACAGCAGATTATGATGGAGCTTTATCCTGAAATCTACAGCTGTATCGGTTGTAACGCTTGTACAAAGGCTTGTACTCAGGACCTTAATGTAATGCAGTACATCGCTTACGCTCAGAGAGGCGAGCTTGAAAAGTGCGCAGAAGAATCATTCGACTGCGTAAGCTGCGGCTGCTGCTCAGTAAGATGTCCCGCAGAAATTTCACATCCCATGGTTGGTCTTCTTGCAAGAAGACTTACAGGTAAGTATCTTGCTCCCGAAACAGAACACCTTAAGGTTCGCGTTGAAGAAATCAACAAGGGTCAGTATGATGAGCTTATCGAGCAGGTTATGCAGAAGCCCATCACAGAAATGAAAGAACTCTATAACACAAGAGAAATTGAGAAATAAGGAGGGACAACAATGTTTACTGCTGAAATGTATGAATCTATCAAAAAGGTAGAAGCAACAAGAAAAGAACGTATGGCTACAGAGCCCAGACGTATGACAGCTGAAGAGAAGGAAAATCTTCTTAAGGCTTATCACCCTGACTACAGAGAAGACGGCTTTGCAGAAATCAAGGTTGGTCCCAACAAGGGCGAAAAGGCTCCCAAGGAGCTTACAGAGCTTCTTCACTCAAACAGCAGACTTTTAAAGGATAAGGTTGACCTTTCAAAGGTTGACTATGAAACAGACGTACTCGTTATCGGTGGTGGCGGTGCAGGTTGCTCAGCTGCAATTGAAGCTAACGAAGCAGGCGCAGACGTTATCGTTGTAACAAAGCTCAGAATCGGTGACGCTAACACAATGATGGCTGAAGGCGGTATCCAGGCTGCTGACAAGGAAAACGACTCACCCGTACAGCACTATCTTGACGCTTTCGGTGGCGGACACTTTGCTGCAAGACCTGAGCTTCTCAGACGTCTTGTAATGGAAGCTCCCGATGCTATCAAGTGGCTTAACGACCTTGGCGTAATGTTCGACAAGGAAGAAGACGGCAGAATGGTAACAACTCACGGTGGTGGTACTTCAAGAAAGAGAATGCACGCTTGTAAGGACTACTCAGGCGCAGAAATTATGCGTAACGTTCGTGACGAGGTTATCAACAGAAAGATTCCCGTAATCGAATTTACAGCAGCTGTTGAGCTTATTAAGGATGATAAGGGTCAGGTTGCAGGTGCAGTTCTTCTTAACATTGAAACAGGTGACTACCTTGTTGCTAAGGCTAAGACTGTTGTAATCGCTACAGGCGGTGCAGGCAGACTTCACTATCAGAACTTCCCCACATCAAACCACTACGGTGCAACAGCTGACGGTCTTATCCTCGGCTATAGAGCAGGTGCTCCTCTCCTTTATCAGGATACAATTCAGTACCACCCCACAGGTGTTGCTTATCCCTCACAGATTTTCGGTGCTCTCGTAACTGAAAAGGTTCGTTCACTCGGCGCTATGCTCGTTAACAAAGACGGTGAAGCTTATGCTCATCCTCTTGAAACAAGAGACGTTTCAGCTTCAGCTATTATCCGTGAATGTGCAAACGGCAAGGGCGTTGAAACTCCTCTCGGCAGCGGTGTATGGCTTGACACTCCGATGATTGAAATTCTCGGTGGTGAAGGCACAATCGAAAAGAGAATTCCTGCTATGATGCGTATGTACCTCAACTACGGCATCGATATGAGAAAAGAACCCATTCTTGTTTATCCCACACTTCACTATCAGAACGGCGGTCTTGAAATCGGTGGTGACGGCTTTACAAAGGCTATTCCCAACCTTCTTGTTGCCGGTGAAGCAGTTGGTGGTATCCACGGTAGAAACCGTCTTATGGGTAACTCACTTCTTGACATTATCGTATTCGGTAGAAATGCAGGTAAGGCTGCTGCAGCTAAGGCTAAGGAAGTTGAGCTTGGTGCAATGAACCTTGATCACATTGATGCTTATGCTAAGGAACTCGAAGCTGCAGGTCTTGAAACAGGTACTGTTTCACCGATGCTTCTTCCTAACTACGCTCGTCACGAAAGATAATCGGAGGTATTTTACAATGCGTGAAATTAAAACAGATGTAATTATCGATGTAGTTGAAAGACTTTGCATCGAAGCTAATACACACCTTCCCGGTGATGTTAAGTGCGCAATTCAGAATTGCCGTGCTTGTGAAGACGGTGTAATCGCTCAGGGTATCCTTGACGATATCATCAAGAACTATGAAATCGCTGATGCCGAAAATGTACCCATCTGTCAGGATACAGGTATGGCTTGTGTATTCCTTGAAATCGGTCAGGATGTACACATCGTTGGCGGCGACCTTACAGAAGCTGTAAACGAAGGCGTAAGAAGAGGTTACACAAACGGTTACCTCAGAAAGAGCGTTGTTAAGGACCCCGTTAGACGTGGTAACACAGGTGACAACACTCCCGCAATGCTTTACACAGAAATCGTTCCCGGTGAACAGATTAAGGTTACTGTTGGCCCCAAGGGCTTCGGCAGTGAAAATATGAGTGCAATCCGTATGTTCAAGCCTTCAGCAGGTCTTCAGGGCATCAAGGATTTCATCATCGAAACAGTTGAAACAGCTGGCCCCAACCCCTGTCCTCCTATGGTTGTAGGTGTTGGTATCGGTGGTACATTTGATAAGGCTGCTCTTCTTGCAAAGAAGGCTCTTATGAGACCCGTTGATTCAGAAAATGCTGATCCCTTCTACGCTGACCTTGAAAAGGAAATGCTTGAAAAGATCAATCAGCTTGGTATCGGTCCTCAGGGCTTCGGCGGTAAGACAACAGCAATCGGTCTTAACATCGAAACTCTTCCCACACACATCGCAGGTATGCCTTGCGCAATCAACATCAACTGCCATGTAACACGCCATAAGTCGGAGGTAATCTAAAATGGAAAAGAAAATCACTTTACCCCTTACAGAAGAACTTGCTCGTTCACTTAAGGCAGGCGACAGAGTTTTACTTTCAGGTTATATCTACACTTCAAGAGATGCTGGTCACAAGAGAATGTGCGAAGCCCTTGCAAGAGGCGAAGAGCTTCCCATCGATCCTATGAATGCAACAATTTACTATGTAGGTCCCACACCCGCTAAGCCCGGTACAGTAATCGGCTCAGCAGGCCCCACAACAAGCGGTCGTATGGACGCTTATGCTCCTACAATGATGTCAGTTGGCGCAAGAGGTATGATCGGTAAAGGTGCTAGACTTCCCGAAGTTGTTGAAGCTATGAAGAAGTACAGCGGTGTTTACTTCGGTGCAATCGGCGGTGCAGGCGCACTCCTTGCAAAGTGCATCAAGTCAGCTGAGCTTATCGCTTACGAAGACCTCGGTGCAGAAGCACTCAGAAAGCTCTATGTTGAAGATATGCCTCTTATGGTTATCATCGACTCAGAAGGCAACAACCTTTACGAGCTCGGCAGAGAAGAATATCTCGCTTCAAAGAAATAATTTTAATACAGAAACTCCCTCTGCTTCGGTAGAGGGAGTTTTGCATAATTGTTGCAGATTTTCTAAAGAATTTTTAAATTATTGAGATAACTTGACACAAATTCAAAAGTGTGTTAACATCACAAAAGCGCAAATTAACATTTTTCTATTTTCAGGAGGATTAATAAAATGAAAAGGTTTATAAAAACTGCAGTGGCAGTTATGTTGATTCTTGCACTTGTTATGTCATTCACAGCTTTTTCTTTTGCTGCTGAAAAGAAGTATTATGACTATAGCTCATATGTACTTCTCGGTGACAGCGTAGCAAGCGGCTGGAGCGATGTTGAAGAGAGAGAAACAAGATTTGTCCGTGTTGAAGGCTCATATGCTGCACATGTTGCCGATGACCTCGGTGTTGATGTTTTCCATCCCATGGCTTGCATCGGTTTCAGAACAACAGATCTGCGTTACATCTTTGAGGAAGATTATGAGGCTGATCGTTTCCTTTACTATTCAATTGATAAAGAAGTAATGGATACTGTACATGCTCCTGCAATGCGTAAAGCGGTTGCTGAAGCAGACCTTATCACTCTCAATGTTGGCGGTAATGACTGGGGTTCATATGTAGGCTGGCACGTTTATGAAGAAATGGATAAGTTTGAAGATGTGAACGAAGAATTCTTCACTCAGGCAAGAGCATACCTTGAAAACGCAGATATCGAAGAGGAAACTATCAACTCACTTATTGATATTGCTTCACTTACAGGTTCACTTCCCAGACTTGTTGAGGTTCTTCCCAAGGCTCTCGCTGAAGGCTTCAGTAACTTTAATGAAAACTGGAATTACGTGATTGAAGATATCTATGCACTTAATCCTGATGTTACTCTTGTAGTTATCGGTATGTTTGACAACGGAGTTCAGGATCAGGAAACAGCAGATAAGAATGAGGCTGCTGCAATTAAGCTTAGTCTTGGTCAGACAATTGTTGATATTGCTAACAAGCCTATGAAAGAGAATGCAGACAAATACGGTTATATTTATGTTGATCCCGTTGGTACTGTTTGCGAAAAACAGCATCCCAGTTATGCAGGTCACAGACACATTGCAGACCTGATTCTAGCTGCACTTCCCGATGCAACCTTCCCTTACACAGATGTCAATGTAAAGTCAAAGGAATACAAAGCCATTGAAACAATGCATCTTAAGGGTATTATGAACGGTGTATCAGAAACTGAGTTTGCTCCCAACGCAAACCTCACAAATGCTCAGCTCAGCGCTGCAATCAACAAAATTGCCGGTGTTGAAAATGCTGCAGGCACTGACGGTGATG
>JBGVFK010000089.1:0-19788 GCA_045121075.1 Acutalibacteraceae bacterium
CTGAGATAAATTTGCATATTTTATTCAATTTTGCATTTATATCTTGCATATTCTTTCATATTAGTGTATAATATTTTAGATTTTTGTAAAAGAAGGGAAAGAAATGAAAACCCAACGATTAATTGATATGCATGTTCATACAGACAATTCTCCCGACGGAGTTCACTCTCCTATGTTCATCTGTGAAAATGCGATAAAAAATAATTTGGGAGCAATTGCATTTACTGACCACTGTGAGGTTGACACTTACTATAAAGATAAGTATAATAGTATGGTTTTTCACTCATATTTCGAATGCAGCAAAGCAAGATCAGCTTTTCGTGGTCAGCTTCTTGTTCTTTTAGGTATTGAAATCGGTCAGCCTATGAGCGATGTTGAGCTTGCAGACAAAATTGTAAACGAAAAAACCTACGATTTTATTCTCGGCAGTATTCACACTCCCAAGGGCTTCAACGGTCTTGACATCAAGGAAATTGAATATGACAAGATTGACGTTTACAAATTTATGAGTGAATATTTCAGTGAGCTTTCTGAAATTGCAAACTGGAAGGGCTGCGACTGCCTTTCACATATCACTGCTCCTATGAGAAGAATTGAAGGCAAGTATAAGGTTAACTTTGATTACAGTCTTATACAAAACGACCTTGATAATCTTCTTAAAGAGGTAATCAGAAACGGAAAGTCAATTGAAATCAATACTTCGGGTCTTCGTCAGCCAATCGGCAAAACAATGCCTGAAGAGTCAATTATCCGTCGCTACAGAGAGCTTGGCGGTACAAGAATCACTGTTGGCTCAGATGCCCACACAGCTCAGGACATTGGTAAAGGCGTTACTGACGGAATTATTCTTGCAAAAAAATGCGGCTTTCAGAAGTTAACCTTCTATATAAAAAGAGAGCCGATTGAAGTTGAAATTTTATTATGAGGTGGAACAATGGATAACGAAAACAACATAGGTATAAAGATAAGTAAAAAGACCGTTATAGGTGTAACGGCAATACTTATCGGCATTATGATTTTAGGCGGTATACTTACTCAGATTATTCCTTCAGGTGCTTACGACCTTGACGAAACCGGAGCAATAATCAACGGTACATACCACGAAATCGCAAAAAGTGAGGTTGGCTACAGCTTCTGGAGAGTGTTTATCTCCCCTATTGAAGCCTTCATTTTTGACACATCCTCAGCTATGACCGGTGTAATTATTATTCTTGTAATCACCTTCATCGGCGGCACCTTCCTTATTCTTTCAAAAAGCGGCGTAATGAAATATATGATGAGCCTGCTTGTAAGCAAATTTGAAAAGAAGAAATATTTTCTTCTTGCAGCTCTCATTCTCGCTTGTATGCTTCTCAGCTCATTTGCAGGTGTGCTTGAGGAATCAATTACTCTTGTGCCCTTTGCAATTGCGATTGCTCTCTCCTTCGGTTGGGACTCCTTTGTCGGCTTAGGTATGAGTCTTCTCTCTGTAGCATTCGGCTATTCAGCCGCAACCTTCAACCCCTTTAATGTTGGTATTGTTCAGTCTATGACCGACCTTCCTATGTTCTCAGGTGTGGGCTACAGAATTATTGTTTTTGCAGTTATTTACATAATTCTCGCAACCTTCTTCCTTACATACGCTAAGAGAGTAGAAAAGAATCCGAAGAAATCACTCTGCTATGAAACAGATTTTGAGCTGAGAGAACGCTATGCTGTTGAAAAGGAATCCTCTTCACTTCTGCAGAACAAGGCACTTTCAAGAGGTGCAGGTGCATTCGGCAAAGCTCTTCTTACTGTACTTATCATCACAATAATCTGCCTTGTGGCTAATATCATCATTGACAATGCCACTATTTCAGACATTATCGGTTATCTTCCCCTTGTTTCAATGACAATATTCTTTACCGTTGGTGGTATAAGAGCAGGCATTCTTTCAGGTATGACAAAGAAGGACCTTAAAAACACCTTCCTTGAGGGTATCAAAACCGTTCTTCCCGTTGCACCTATGATTATCCTTATCATCTGCGTAACCTACATTCTCAAGCGTGGTATGATAATTGACACAATGCTCTACTATGTTTACGACCTTATCAAGGAGCAGAACGCGTACGCTTCAATTATCATTATATTCTTCGTTATCTGCGTATTTGAATTCTTTATCGGTAGTGGCACAGCAAAAGCCTTCCTTCTTATGCCTATTCTCCTTCCTCTTGTTAATATGGTAGGCATTGGCGAGCAAAACCTTATTCTCTCCTTCTGCATCAGTGACGGCTTCTGTAATGTTCTTTTCCCCACAAACGGTCTTCTTATGATTTCTCTCGGTATGCTCGGCATATCATACGGAAAATACATCAAGATTACCTGGAAGCTTTTTGCAGCAGAATTCATTGCAGCAATCGGACTTATGCTTATCGCACAGTATATTGGGTATTAAATTTTAAAATTAAATAGTAACACCGCAGGATTAGTTGTTCCTGCGGTGTTTGTTTATATGTAAGTGTGTTTTATTTTTCAACCCTCTTCTTCCCGATTTTATCAATACCAAGGAAGATAAAGCCTACCACTACAAATGCAGTAAGAAGAATTGCAATCCATTTTGCAACACCTGCTACACCCTGTGTTTCAAGGTTAACAAAGAAGTATGGATAAATAAGCGGAGTTGTTGTTCCGGGAAGTAACACTGATGTGTCGAACTTCATAATAGCCGCATGGATAAAAATGAAAACAAGGTAAGCAAGCGGGAAAGCTACAGAAGCAAGAGGATAAAACCATTTGCATTTTTTGCGCTCATAAAACAGGAACCCATGTGCAACATACATAATCGGAAGCACTACATGAAAAGTAAGACTGCCTATTCTCCAGTTAAGCTGAGGGTCACGGTTACCTGCAAGCATAATATTGAATACAAGGAAGGTAAGCAGAATTCCGAGCATTCCGATGAATTTCATAAGAGGTGCAGTTGTAACAAAGCTGTCCTCTTTTTTCCTTACTGTCTGAATGAGAGCGGCAAACATTATACCGATACACAGATAATTACTTATGTTTGTAAAGTATACATAGAAATCCCAACGGAAAGCAGTGATATCATCAAAGATTCCAAAGCTTGCAACAATCCCTACAAATCCCAGCGTACAATAAATTGTCTGAAAAATCAATTGGGCCGTTCTGTTCTTAATCATATCTGCTCTCCTTTATCTGTATATATTTTCAACAGGCGGATCATATTCAAAGCTGATGATTTTTACATCATCACCCTCATATAGACTGAAGGAAACTTCGTTTGCAGGGTCTTCAATATCCTCATTGCCAGATGTAATATAAACATATGGTTCTGGTTTGGGGTCGTCTGAGCTTTTCATATTTGGGTAATTAGGGTCTGACATAAAGAAATCTGCACAAATATCAAGATCGACTTTAATTGCACCTTCATCAGTTGTTTTGATATCGTAATTAGTGGACTCATCGTGATCTTTTATGTAACCTATCCACTTACGGCCTACACCGTCAAGCTGTCTGCTGATACCATCAAACTTGCACACATAGGTGCCTTCAATCTTTTTTATTTCATCGTCAACTTCATATGTCAGGGCAAAGTCGAACTCGCCATCCTTGATTTCAGGCTTCGGAACAGACACAAAAGCACCTGTAAAAGCACCTGCAATCAGTGCAGACACCAGAAGACCTAACACAAAACCAAGGGCTACACCTGAAAATGTTATCTTTTTCTTTTTCATAATTCTTTCTCCTTTAACAATTGATCTTGTATATTTCATTATACATATCAAGGCTTACAAACCGCTTACAAACACATTTAAAAACAATTAATTTTTTTAAAAACCATTTTTAATGTATCTGCGTTTGTTTTCTATAGAATCAGCCTATATGAAATAATAATTTTATTTATCTCTGAGCTGGCAAAGAATTTCTTCTTTAGCCTTCTGCATAATCAGATTAACATCTGCGCCAAAAATATCAAGGCCCTCTGCAGAGAAGAATTTAATATCACCTATTCCGAAAAATCCGGTGGCAATTGCCTTCACATAATCAAAGCCGAAATTATTTTCACCAATAAAGCCTCCGGCAGTTGTAACATAGCAGAGATTATCTGCCTTACAGAGGCTTAACGGAACACCCTTTTCGGAATAACGGAAGGTTACTCCGCACACACATATATTTTCAAGATAAACCTTCAGCACCGAGGGAAACATAAGATCCCAATATGGTGCAGAAATTACAATTACATCGGCTGAAGCAAACTGATTTGCAAGAGAAAACATTTCATCATCTGTCTTGCCGTCATTTAAAAGTCGGTCTCTCTCCCCTAACAGCTTCGAGTCAAGATGTTTCAAATCTTCCTCGTACAGCTTGACCTCCTGAATATTGCCCTTGAGCCTTGAAAGAAGGTGCTTAGTCAACTCGTCTGTACGGGAATTTTCTCTGCAGCAAGCATTTATGTAAAGAATATTATCCATATCAGAGCACCAATGTATCAACCTTGTCGATAGCTTCAGCAAGGTTTGCCTTGTAATGGTTTATTGTTACCTCGTCTGCATTTCTTCTGAGGCAACGACGAAGAAGTCGCATATAGCCGATAACCTTTGACTTGTTTTCTGCGTCGATAATTGCCTTTTCGTCGTCTGTGCCGAGATATCTTGCAAGACTGAGTCTCCAGAAGCGGTGTGAGGTTGCAACATCAAAGCCGAAGAAATCCTCAATACCAGCCTTATCAAGCTCACCGAAGCCTACAAAAGCATTGTACATTGAGCCGAATTCAAGCACAGGATTACCCACAGCAAGAGTGTCCATATCAATAAGAATAGGCTCACCGTTCTGCACCATTACATTGTTTGTATGGTAGTCACCGTGGATGATGTTGTTGCTGTCGGGAACACCTTCAATGAGACTGCGCATTTTCTTTGCGTGTGCTTCATCAAGATAGTCAGAGAGGAAATCTGCCCACTCAAGCACCCACTTTTTGAAATCGGGAAGGTCGCCTTCCTCTGCTACTAATGAATGAACCTCCTTAATTGCGTCGATGTAATAAGCAACGCTCTGTGATAAATCCTCAGTGTTTGCTCTGATAAGCTTTGTTACGGAAGTAGCATTAAGAAGCTCTGTAAGGCTTCCGTAGCCGTCACCAATGCGAACAATACCGTAAGGAATTGCAGTGTTTACGCCAAGAACAAAGGCACGTCTTGAATTTTCACGCTCCTGCATAATCTCGGGAAGAGCATCTCTGTTGAAGTACTGCTTTACGATAGTTTCGTCGTCGTAGCGGTAAACTGCACCGTTGGCACCCTTTGCGATAAATTCGCAGTTGTCAATATTAATTCTTGGGTAAGTTTTTTCAACAGTCATCATTTCAGTAAAGCCTGTCATTTCAAAAACACCGTAAACCTCAGGTGAAACATTGATTATTGCAAGTCCCTTCTCTTCTTTTCTGAGTCGGAGCATAATACGAAGACCCGCACTTGAAATGTATTCAAGTGTATCTGCATCAAGAACGGTGTGAAGACCTTCATTAGCCTTTCTGATTTCGTTTATTTCCTTTTCAACATCAGCGGCATTTGAAGCGTCAATTCTGCCGTCAAGACTTATGTATAAAATATCCTTATCTGTTCTGAATTCAATTTTATTCATTTCAGTTATCCTTTCCGAAAACAATTTTTAAAAGCTCGTTATATTCCTGCCAGGCAGTAAATTCACTGAGTGATGAGGTAAGCTCAGCAATGCGGGTGTAGTACCACTTCTGCTGTAATGGGTCCTTCTGATTAAAGCTCTGCCACATACTGTCACCCTCATTTTTCCAAATGCGGTAAAATGAACGCATATTAGCCAGCTTATCTCCAAGCCACAGAATAAGCACATCTCTGTCACCGCAGGCAGCAAGCTCCTCGAGAGATTCCTCTTTTCTTATTCTCCAGGTGCTTTCAGGCGGTAATTCAGCACGCTTATCCTCTGTTTCCGATTCCACCAAGGCTCTTACACGGCTACCGAAGCTTTCTTCAATTTCCTCAATGGTGATGTCTGTATCCTCAACCACATCGTGAAGTAAAGCCGCACAAATAACATCTCTGTCCCCTGTCATTGAGCCCACAATTACAGCAGCCTCCATAGGATGAAGGATGTAAGGTGTTTTATCCTTTTTTCGTTCCATGCCGTTGTGAGCATCAGCGGCAAATTCAATGGCTTTTGTTACCTTATCCATTACTTGATCACCAGAATGTCGGCAAAGCCTGTCATTTCAAAAATATCCATAACTGCTTCGCTTACATTTGTAAGCTCCATACTGCCCTGCACATTCATCTTCTTCTGCGCAGTGAGAAGAACACGAAGACCTGCACTTGAGATGTAATCAACGCCCTTAAAGTCGAGCACAAGGCTTTTAAGCGCTTCACCCTCGTTGTTAATTGCTTTTTCAAGCTCAGGAGCAGTTGTTGTGTCAAGTCTGCCTTCAAGTGTTATAAGTGTTGCACCGTTTGTTTTTTCAATGTTGATGTTCATAAGAAAATCTCCTTTATATTTTTTTCGTCATTGTGAGAATGTTTTTACCGTTTTCGTTTTTGTAGGAAACTGTGTCCATTGTTTTCTTTGTGATGAAAATGCCAAGACCACCGATATCTCTTTCTGCTGCTGAAAGAGTAATGTCAGGCTCTTTTCTCTCCAGAGGATTGAAGGGTATGCCCTCGTCACTTACGGTGAGAGTCATAAGTCTTTCGTTTTCGTCAAAGCCAAAGCACAGTGAAGCGTTACCTGAGCCGTCGCCGTAGGCATAACTTGCGATATTGACGAAAATTTCTTCAACAGCAACGCAGATTGCCATAGAGCTCTTCATCGGACATCCGAAAGCTTCAAGGCATTCCTCTGTAAAGGCCATAACCTCAGTTAGAGCGTCTTTAGTTGCAGAAAAGACTTTTTCTTTCATAGCAGCACCTTCTTTCTTTTTGTAGTCAAAAACAAGCATTGTAATATCATCGAACTGAGGAGCATCCCCTGCAAAAAGGTCAATGTCCTCTTTGAGACCTGAAAGCAACTTTTCTGCCTTCATTTCTTTATTTTTTTCAATATACGAGAGAAGTCTGTCTTCTCCGTAAAGAAACTCATTTACATCCGTTGCCTCTGTAACACCGTCGGTATAAATGAAAATTCTGTCGCCCTTATTAAGAGTCATTTCATTTGCACGGTATTTCATACCCTCCATACCTGCAAGCACAAAGCCTGTGCGGCTCTTAAGGTATTCGCACTTACCGTCAGCGTGAACAATAACGGGAGGATTGTGTCCTGCATTAGCAAAGCTGAGAGCACCCGTTGATAGGTCGATTTTGCCCATCCACGCAGTTACAAACATACCTGACTCGTTGTTTTCACACAGCTTTTCATTTGCGAGGGTAAATATTTCATCAACCGGAAGTCCTCTTTCAGCAAGGTCTCTGATAATTGTCTTTGCAGTCATCATAAACATAGCTGCGGGAATTCCCTTGCCCGATACGTCAGCTGCAAGGAAAAGCACTGTATTGTCATCAAGAGAATAGAAATCGTAGAAATCACCGCCGACCTCTTTTGCGGCTATCATCTGAGCATAGATGCCGTAATCCTCTGTGTCAGGGAAATTTGAAGGCAGGGCTGAAAGCTGAATCTGCTTTGCGTATTCAAGCTCCTTGTCAATTCTTGCTGCAGCCTCACCGATATATCTTTTAAGGGTTGCGACAGTTGAGTTTATGTCATCTGAAAGAGAAGAAAACTCTGCGTTTGAACGCACGTCAACCTTTACATTAAGATTACCACCGGTAATTTCTGACAAAGTACCGTTGATTTTCTGAAGATTATTAATGATTACCTTTTTGATGAGGAAATAAATAAAGATAAATAAAGCTGCAAAAATAAGAATCAGCGTAAAGATACTTGTATAAAGAGATGCATCTCGCATAAGCATAGCCTCAGCAAGAGGCATTGCGGAAATTATACAGTAGCCCTCAACAAAAGAGAAAACATAGATATATTCTTCGCTGTAATCTGTTTTGTCATTGATAATATTTGTCTTATAAAGCTGGGTTGCGGTTTTTCCGCTGAGCATTACCTCATCAGGAGTTATACCTATAGTTGAAATATGCTTTCCGTTTCTGTCTGTTTCAGTGACAAGGTTCAAGTTTTCATCGCAGACAGCAACAAAACCTGTGCTTCCTACGTGACGGTTTTTGGTTACATCAATAACAAAATCATTAAGCATATCATGGAATTGGTCTGCATCGTAGCCAACCTGAACAAAGCCACCATTCTTAAGGCTGACGCCTGCATACTTTCTCATTACACAGTCTGCACCACGAGGACTGTATACCTGAACATATTCATTCTTATCCTCTGTCAGCACCATAAATTCCTTCGACTGCTCTGTGCTGTTCATATTGAAATTGCCAACATTACTTTCTTCAGTAGACTCGATAATTGTTCCGTCAAAGGCAACTATGTTGATTTCAATAACGTTATATTTTTCTGCAAGTGCCGTAAGAGAAACCGACTTATCCTTCTCATATTCAGAGCGGATATTTTTGGTTATGGTAAGAAGGTTTTCATTCGATTTACCTCTTACATCGGTTATTACATCGGTCATAGCCGAGGTGAAAACCTCTCTCGTTTCAATTTCAGCCATTCCATTCTGAAGAATATAAGTAAAGGTGCTTGTTACCACGCAGGCAATAACAATAAGCACAAGTAGCTTTCGCTGAAAGGTCTGTGAAATTCTTTCGTTTCTTTCCCCTGCGCCTCTTTTTTCGTGATTCAGAAGAGAAACAACAAAAAGCGAAATTCCAACAGCGGCTGAGTTACCGATAATCATAGGAAGAGTTGCACCCTTTACAAATTCAAAGGCATATGATGAATCATCCATATTTGTAAAGAAAATCATCATCATATGAATTACCTCACACACAACGGTTATAAATACACCGTAGCTCCATGTGGGCTTTTTATTGTCAAACATATATCGTCTGAGAACTGCTGCAATAAAGCCGGCAAGCATTGTTGAAAGAGTGCAGGCAATTCTTGTGTACATTCCTCCGCCCCAGTAAACTGAGAAGAAACGATATATACCGCCAATAAGTCCGGAAACAATACCTGCAGGACCACCGAAAATAAGACCAGCACAAAGAGGTGCAGCATCACGCACATTTGCCACAGTGCCTAAAAATTCAACACCGTAGCCCGATGCGAAGGCAGATAAGCCACCGAAAGCAATGCCGATGAGTATTTGCTTAGTTATATAATTTGTATTTTTAAATTTTGTTTTCTTGTCGAGCAGATAAAAAAGAGCGACAAAAATACAGTTAAGAAAAATCGGAACTAAAAGCTTCATATCCTTCCTCCTTTATGAGAAAATCAGTTTATAAAGAAACTGTATAAGATCCCAGGTCATACCGCCTGCAACATCAAGAAAAATAATGATTATCAGATATAATACAAGACTGCTCTTGCTGATTGCATTACGGGATATATTGAGATAAAAGTTGAAATGACCCTTTAAATTTATTTCACGGGTCTGCTGCCACTGATATGTAACTGCACTTTCACCGTCAAAGCCTTCAGGCAGAAAATTGCTGTAAAGCTCTTCTTCAAGCCTTCTGATTCTGTAGCAGGACATATCGCTGATTTCGTAATCATCGGCAATTGTAATTGTTATAACTGCTTTTTTCAGCTTTTGTCTGTGAAAGGCACCAACACTGTTAATTTCCTTTGGCAGAAGTCTGCCTTCGTTGATTCTTACAGAATAGCCGTAGCTTTCAGAAATTATGGGTGACATAAGAAGGTCACGGGTTTTATTAAAGAAGCTGCCGACTCTTGTATTCTGTTTGAAAACCTCTGTTAAAGATTTATGAGGCACACGGAACATAAAATAAGCTTCATCGTTATCAAGATAGCTTAAAAGCTCTGTAAAGGGCACCTTTAACATACTTCCCTTTGAAACAGGCTCTACTGTATAATCAAGGGCTGACAAATGAACTATATCCACCGTTTTGCCGTTATATGCAATTTCAGATGTTGCCTTGTTCTTTTTATAATCAATAAGACACATACTGCTGAAAACTGCTCTTGAAAGGTTTTCATCCTTAAATTTAAGAGAAACGTCCTCTATTTCATTTTTATTTACAGTAAAAGGAAAATACATGCTGAGCGATGTTGTTTCCTTGATTCCCTTTATATGAATTGCAATATCTGTATAGCTTTTGCCCTTAGGATTAAGCCAGTTGTTTAGGTAAATTGTGCTGACATCATCACCGTCAACCCACATTGCCCAGCCGTCATCGGCAAAAAATTTATTCTTCTTACTCACTATTATTCTTCTTTCACAATGAATTTTGAGTTCAGTACACCCATTCTAAGATTACAATTCTACCACAACACCTCTTACAAACTTCTTACAAATCTTAGCGTAAAAAGAAAAAAGGCTGGAAAATTCCAACCTTTTTTAATTTAAGTATTCAATTATTTCTTACCGAAAAGCTTTGCAAAGAAATCCTTGATAGCCTTGATAATTTTCTGGAACCAGTTAAGTGATTCCTCAACATCGGGAACCTCAATTTCATAACCGAGAGCACCGATAAGCATATAATTGTCAACTGTGATTACAAGCTCACCGTTATCGTTGGGATTTACAGCATTACCGTTTACATAGAAGGTAAACGCATCACCCATAAGATCGCCAACCTTAACGATAATCTCTGTACCGTGCTCAACCTCATAAGTTGAGTTACCGAATACGATATCCCAGGTCTGACCGCCATTCTTTGAAACCTGATACCAACCAATACCGTCAGTTTTACCGAAGAGAATGTGGTGTGAACCACCGTTAAGTGAACCGTTACCGCTACCGCTGCCTTCACCTTCACCACCGGGAACATCAGGTTCTGTAGGATCTTCAGGATTGGGATCAACGGGTGTATCAGGTGTAGGATCTTCAGGATCGGGATCTACGGGAGGCTGAGTTACTTCAGTAAAGGTGTAAGTATAAACCTCTGTGTCTGTACCGCTTACACTTGCAGGAGGAGTAACATCCCACGCACCGCCTTCAAAGCCTTCATTTGCCTTCATGCCTGTGGGTGCTGTAAGTGTTGCTGCATTGTTTTCATCAAGAGTAAGAACACTGATGATATCGTCATTTCTTCCATCTGCCCAAGTACCGTTTACTACCTTGAAGATTACCTTCTTCTGATACTTGTCAGCTGTGCCGTCGCCTTCGTCACCGTTTTCGCCACCACCGATATTATCGATATCATAATAAAGCTTAAGGGTGAGAATATCGCTTGCACCACTGATTGCCTTAAGAACACCGCTTGCTTCTGACTGAGCTTCGTTGAAGCAATAGCCTTCGTATGTGTTTGCAGTTGCTGTAACTGTAGCACCGATTTTGCCTACGAGGATTTCTGTATCTTCTTCAACATGGCTGTATGTGCCGTCTGCATTTTCTTTATAATGCTCTACGATATAGCTTACGTCGCCAAGAGGTTCAACGGGTGTTGTACCTCTGATAAAGCTATAACTAAATATAAGTGTTTCTGTACCGCTTACTGTTGTGGGAATTTCTGCATCCCATGAGCCGTTCTTGAAGCCTTCATTTGCCTTCATACCTGTAGGCGCTGTAAGTGTTGCTGTGCCGTCAACTGCATACTTTCCGTCCTTCATAAGGTCAAGGTAAACAAACTTATCTGCGTTTGTGCCGTCTGCCCATTTACCGTTAACAACCTTGAAGATTACCTTCTTCTGATACTTGTCAGGTGTGCCGTCGCCTTCGTCACCGTTTTCGCCACCACCGAAGTTATCGATATCATAGTAAAGCTTGAGAGTGAGAATATCACTTGCACTGCTGATTGCCTTGAGAACACCGCTTGCTTCTGACTGAGCTTCGTTGTAGCAATAGCCTTCATATGTCTTTGCTGCTGCAGTAACTGTAGCACCGATTTTGCCTACGAGGATTTCTGTATCTTCTTCAACAAGGCTGTATGTGCCGTCTGCATTTTCTTTATAATGCTCTACAATATAGCTTACACTGTCGAGAGGTTCAACGGGTGTTGTAAGTCTTTCCCACTTTGCATAAAGTTCTGTATCTTCAGCCACTGAAGCAGCAATTTCTGTAACCTTTTCGCCTGTACATTCAGGATTTGAATACCAACCTTCAAATACATATCCGTCACGAACGGGTACATAATCAATAACAGTTTTGTAGCTCCATACATGTGTTCCGTAAGTAACTACCTTTTCGCCTGCATCTGCATAAATTTCGTTGTAAACGATGCCGTAACGGTTTGGAACAAGCTTAACCTGAAGTGTGCCTGTGGGAGCGTTGTGAAGTGGGCTGTAACGTGAGGGTGCACCGTAAACTACTGATACGGGCCATGTTGACGCATCTGTTTTGTTAATCTTTGAAAGGTGTGCCTGATAGTCATAAAGCGCACCGTCGTAAACGCTGTTCCATACTGTGTAACCGTAATCACCGTCATCCATACCGTCAGCACCCATACCGATTTCTATACCGTAAGGAACAACTGTATGCTGGCTGATTACCTGATATGCATTATCTGTACCTGTTGCCTTGTACCAGATTTCTACGAGTGTATCATCGGGTCTTAAGCCTTCACCGATAAGGGTTGCATCAACCTCAACGGGCTGGAAATACGAATCAGGCTCAAAGGTAAGGTAAGCGTTAACAAATGTCTCCCACTTGCTGCTTTCAGGGTAAACTGCAGTAAAGTCTGTAGCATTGTAATCGTTAGCATAATTATCGTCTTCAACAACTACTGTTGTTGAGTTCTGATATGTTGTGCCGTAATTGAGGATAAGCACCTCTGTTCTGTAGTTCTTTTCCGGGTCAAGACCCTTGAACTTGTATTCTTCTGAAATGCCGTAAATCATATCAGCCATAGGCCATACGATATTTACAGTCTGACTGTCAACAATATATTCACCGTCTGCTGTGATTTCTTCAAGAACAATAACTGCACTGTTTGCACGGTCAACTTCCCATACATTAACAATTTCACCATCCTGCATATATGAGCCTGCAACTCTTACGTTACCTGTAAGAATCTGATCCCACTTTGCATAAAGTGTAATGTCTTTTGTAAGAAGCTCATTCTTCACTGCGGGTTCCTTGAATTCAGGATCCTTATACCAGCCCTTGAATGTGTGTTCGCCAAAGGTAGGAACATAAAGGTCTGTATCAGGAACATAATACTTATCTGTTTCTGTGTATGTGTTACCACCATTGATTGTACCGCCGTTTGCGTCGAAGGTTACATTGTACTTTTCAACAGAAATCACACCGTGAAGTGTACCCTTCTGTCCGTCAGTATCCTTGTCATAATATGCGCCGTAGAGCTGTTCGCCGTATTTCTTACCGTCAGTAACGTCAGTCATTGCAGCAGTGTAATAACCGTCGGAATATGTTGCAATTAAACCGTCGATGCTCTCTACAGGAGCGGTGATAACTGAATCACCGTAAATAAAGCCTGTAACTACTATACGGTTGCCGTAAGGTTCGTCATCATCTGCAAACTTCCATACGGGATATGAGCCGTAGCCTTCACCTGTAACTGGGTCAATATTAACTCTTGTGCCGGGTCTGTCTGCTCCTGCCTGCTGAGTGATGATTTCCCATGCACTTCCGTTCCAGAAAGCTACCTTTACAATTGCAGCATCAGGATAAGCCTCAACAGGAACGTCCTCTGCCATTTCAAGGCTGAACTTAAGGTCAAAGTTGCCGGGGTTATATTCAAGAAAAACATTGATTGTACAGTCACCGTTTTCATCAATTACCTTTTCAACCTTTGTCACGTCATAGTCTGTCTTACTTACAGCTACATCAAAGCTTGAGGTGCCAAGAAGACCTGTGTAGGTATCAGCAGTAGCGGTATATGTTGAAACATTATTTTCAATTGAGTAATCATAAGACTTTTTATTACCGTTTATATCAGTAACGCCATCCTTGGTAAAATGAAGCTTGTCGCCTAATTCAACAAACCCGAGTGAGCCTGCCTTCTTTTCAAGAAGCTTGACAAAAACCTCTGCCTTTGAATCAACCTGGTCGAAACCGGTGTCAACCTTACTGTTATGGTCAATTGTAACATTGATTGTTACATTAACAGCCTTTTCCCATTTTGCTTTAAGTGTAATGGGAGCTGTAATTGATGAGGTAATCTGCTTACCTGAACCGATAACATTGCCGTTATATTCCCAGCCAGTAAAGATAAAACCTTCACGCACGGGAACATTGGAGGTTGCGTTTACACCTTCACCTGATGCATAAATCTTTGTGCCAACCTCTTCGCCGGATTTGAAAGCACCGCCGTTTGTGTCATATTTAACAGTGTAGTTGTGAAGATGAATCTCTGCATTGGCGTGCTCAATAACAAGCTGATAGTTACCTACCTTATTGTATACACCGTCAACCTTGATATAGGGATTGAAAACAGCGTTGTAAAGAGGAGCTTCATAAATACCTGTTGAAGTTTTTCCGAGTGAAATATATTCAGTGTAAGGATTGTTTTCACGAACAAGAAGCTCAGCTTCGTTACCGTAGATATCTTCAAAGTTTGTAAGAGCTCCGTCAAGATAAGTGTAAATCTTAGCTGAATATACGGGCTTTGTGGTGTCATCAACATAGCTGTAAACATACTTGGTTTCACCGTTGTCATCGTATTTCGCACGAGCTTCTACTGTATATTCAGTGTTGGGTGTAAGACCTGTAAAGATAACTGTGCCATCAGGCTGCTTTTCACCCTTGTTACCGTCGATAAAATATTCACAACGATCGTCAACACTTTCTTTATTAATTATAAGGGTTGTAGTTGTTGTGGTGGTGGTAGGCTTCTTGAAAACATATACTATTGGCTGAGCGTCACCGCTTGTATTATAGTGGAACTTACAGGATGTCTTTTTTATATTGATCTTAAGCTGAGCATCACCGTTGGTGCTGTTATTTCCGGCTTTTACACCTTTGATAAAGTAATTAAAAGTGTTCTTATCCTTTTTTTCGGTTTCAATATTTATATGCTCATCACCTTCAAGGATCTCAGCACTTGAAACGCTGCTTGCGCTACAGGTAATATGAACAATACCGCTTTCACCGAGAAGGTCAAGAACATTTTTTCTGTCACCTTCAAAAAGACCGATTACAACATTGTCGAGATCTCCATCAAGATTATGCGCCTTGAAGCTTGAGAAAGAGTCTGAGCCGAGGCTCTTACCGTTCTTATCTAAAACCTCAACAGTTACTGTACCCTTAAGTGCATCGGAACTTCCGCCATTATATGTATAAGCGCCGTAAACAGAAGCCCACATAAAGCCTTTTAATGATAATGTCTTATTACCTGATCTGTCTTCTTCAACATTACTGTTGCGGTTAACTCTTTTATCGGTGTTGTAAATTTCATATTCACCATAGGTGTTGTTGATGCCGTACATATTGTGAGAATTATAAATGTAAAGATATGTACCGAGTGAGCTGGTCCATTTGTAGGTAAGCTCTCTGGGGTTTCCTTCGTAGCCCTCTACCTGAACCTCTAAAAGCTCACTTGAACGAAGATCAGAAACATCTCCACGCATGAAGCTTACAAGCTTTACGTCGGTTCCTTCTGCAGCAAAAGCATTTGCAGGAATCATAGTAAAGAGCATAATGATTGTTAATAAAATACTTAATACTTTTTTCATAGAATATACCTCCTATTTTAATACAAAGAACATTCTAACATAAAGAGTATTACAAACCGCTTACAAAAGTAAGTAAAAAGCAAAAAAAGACCGACAAAAAATCGGCCTTTTTTGCACTGTTATTTGTTGTTTTTGCTCCAAAGCAAACCACAGGTTTCGTCAGCCCAGCTGTATTGTGTCATATATTCGCCCTGAAATTCAGGCTGACCCGATTTAAGGTAAGAGTAATAGTCGCAGGAAATCTTACTTGTATCAACCGAATAAAGATATCCGTTCTTTTTTAAAACATCCTCTGCCCCTACCCTTTCAAGAGCCTGACGCACATCGAATAAAAGCTGATGAAAATAGTTTCTGTTGTTTTCCTTGGTACCGTCCTCCCAAAGAGCAGCAGCTATCTCCTTTGAGGAAACATCTGCACCGTTGCGGTCAATGAGAAAGGCAAGCATTTCCTTGCTTTTTGTTCTTCTGAAGGTAAGCTTTTCGCCACCGCAGGAAACATCAAAGTTACCGAAGCATTTCGCTTTAAGAATACCCATTTCAATTTTTCTGCCCTTGATTACATCAATTTCCTTTTGCACATCCTTGGCTGAAATAGGCTTAAGAAGATAACCTGAAGCGTGGATTTTAAAGGCTGAAACTGCATATTCCTCATAACCGGTGCAAAAAACAATTTTGCAATCCGGATGAATGGCGGTAATTTTTTCCGCAAGCCCAAGGCCATTGATTCCGCGCATATTAATATCAAGAAACGCTACGTCGGGTGCGTTGATTTCTACCCAGTCAAGCGCCTCATCGCAGTTTGAAAAGCCTACAACCTCGTCTATATCCTCTGATGCCCTGATAGCTTTTTCAAGCGCATAAAGCATAAGCTTTTCGTCATCTATAGCAATTGCAATCATCAGTCTGCCTCCTTCGGAATTTCTACAGTAATCTTTGTTCCGACACCTACAATACTTTCAATGTGAAGAATACCGCCGCACATTGCCTCAAGTCTGCTTCTGATATTTCTTAAGCCGATGTGGTTATCACCGTTAAGCTCTGATACATCAAAACCCACACCGTTATCCTTTACGGTAATAAAATAACTGCTGTCTGTTTCATAAATTCTTACCCTTACAGTACCGCCTGCCTCTCTTTTCAGAATGCCGTGCTTAACAGCATTTTCAACTATGGGCTGAATAGTAAGTGCAGGCACGCTGAAATCACAGCAGGACATTTCCGTAATAAACTCAATATCGGGGAAGCGCACATTTTCAATACCGATATAATATTCGGTATGCTCAAGCTCCTTTGAAACACGGATAAGTCTTGTGTTATCTATCTCACCGAAATTACCTCTGAGATATTTTGAAAAATCGTTAACAAGCTTTGCCGCCTTAGGTGGGTCAAGCTCACAGAGCTGTTCAATGCTTCCGAGAGTGTTGTAAATGAAATGGGGGTGAATCTGGCTCATAAGAGTAGCGATACGGCTTTGTGCGAGCTCAGCATCAAGTGTGATTTTTTCCCTTTCAAGCTCTTCAGCCTTTTTAGCAGCTCTTATATTTCTTGGTACAATACGCAGAGAAACAACAGCCGAAATCATAAATCCTATAAGGAAATAGATTTTAGAAGCAAGGCCTGTTTGCCAGAAGCCGAAATAAGCCGCTGCAATATCAGTTAAGAACAGAATCAAGCCCAAACTTATAAAAACAAGCAGAATTCTTTGTTTGCCCGATACCTTTATTGCTGAAAGCAAAACTAATACTATAAATATTGCAGACACAACAGCCGCACCGACTGCCCACACAGCAAACATATCATAAAAATAAATCTTGCTTAGCATCGGAATAACAATAAGCGCACTTATAAAAAATCCGTATAACAAAGTGATAACATGTGCCGCCTTTTCCTTTTTGCCTGAAAAAAGTTCCTTTATAAGTTCAAAAGCAAACAAAAGATATGCCATTGCAGAAATGCCTTTCAGCATCGTATTTACAATCATCAGATCAGACCATAAATATATAGCTTTCGATGTAAAAAGAAAGAAAAGTCCGGCTGAAAGTATCAGTAATCCGCTGAACAAATAATTTTTGAAAGCGCTTTTGTCAAGCAAATAAGAGAAAATTGCAATACCCAGAACAAGAAGAGCTAAAATGATAATCATTATTGCAACTACTCTGTCACTATTGCCTGAACGCAGAGCTATTTTTTCAGAATAATCGCTTGCATAAAGCTTCATCGAAGAAAGAAACTCATCAACAGCAGTTTCATTTCCGAAGCTGTGATAGTTACGGATTACGCCTTCAAAATAACCGTCTTCACCACTGTATTCCGCAACCACACTGTTGTGGCCGCAGGCATCTTCACCGATAATCGGGTTTTCGATATCATACACCATTGTAATCTTATCGCTTTCAGTCAAAGAAAAATTTATATGATTAAAGGTAAAATACATCAGTGAACCACTGGCGACTGTTCCGAAAAAATCATTGGTTTCTGGGTCGCGGATTTTAAGCACACCCTTGAGCATTACATCACCTTTTGTGGCAGAAATATGCTCTCCTTCAACAATGGGTTTCCATTCACCGTCTCCGATTTTGTATTCACCCACAAGTCTGATATCGGGTACAATTGCCCAATCTGCCTGAGAATTGTTCAGAACCGCATTGGCAAGCAACGCACACGAAAGCACCAGAAACAGTATCACTGATATAAAAATAAAATTATGCTTGTCATTTTTAACCTTCATTTTTTCAGACATCTTTTTTCTCCTTTAATTTCCGAATTTTTTTATGACAACGCTAAAAACTTACACGCAAATATAAAAACACACATAAATCAGTGTGGCAATTTTACTGCAAAATAATAATATCACAAAACCTATTACAAAGTTCTTACAAACCTATTCCAAATCAGATATTTTTTCTTATAATACCTCAAAACAATGAATTTTCGTAGTGATTTCTATTTACTTTTTATGATTTGTTGTGCTAAACTGAAGTAAAGGAGGTTTAAATATGAACAAGAAAACATTACTTAAAAACGCTAAAATTTATAACGGCAGTACCGATGCCGCTTTTATGGGAGATGTGCTTATTGACGGCGACCGTATCGTTGAGGTTGCACCCTCAATAAACGCTTCAGACGAATATGAGATAACAGACCTTCAGGGACTTTCTCTTGCTCCCGGCTTTATTGATGCTCACTCTCACAACGACTGGTTTGCTTTAAGAAAAGATTCAGAAAAGTTTTTTGCACCATTTATAAAACAAGGTATCACCACCTTTGTTACAGGTAACTGCGGACTTTCAGCAACAGGCTTTTCTGACAGCACACCACATAAGGATATAATCGGTGGCGGTCTTTTCTTCTTCAAGGATGGAGCACCTAAGGGTCAGGTAAAAGATTATCTTGAAGCAGCCGACAGAAATATGCCCTGTAACCTTGCAGTTTTAGCGGGTCACTGCACAGCCCGTGCAAGTGCATCAGGCAGCACAAGCGGCAAGCTTTCATCCGAAGAGGAAAAGGAAATGCTTGATTCTCTCGAGCTTGCTCTTCAGCAGGGTGCGGCAGGTATTTCTCTCGGACTTATGTATGACCCGGGCTTATATGCAGACACTGAAGAGCTTAAAAAGGTAGCGAAGCTCTGCGAAAAATATGACCGACCTCTTACTGTTCATCCAAGAGCAAACTCTGCTGTATCAATGTCCTACCCTGAGCTTCTCGGCCGCTCTCACCTGCTTCGTGCAGTTGATGAATTAGCTGAGGTTGTAAGCGGCACAAAAACAAAGCTTCACTATTCTCACGCAATTTTCGTAGGCAGACGCTCCTTTAAGGACAAGGATGAATTCCTTAAAATAGTTGACAATCTTCGTTCCAAGGGCGTTGATATGATGTTTGACATCTACAATGAAACTCTCGGTGTATCTGTTATTACGGTTATTCTTCCTGCGTGGTATCAGGCAATGAGCCTTGAGGAAAGAAAGAAGCCCTTAGTTCGTGCAAAGCTCAGCATACTTGTTTATGCTTCAAGTCTGCTTCTTGGCTTCGGCTTTAATGATATTGAAATTGCATACATCGGTGAAGGTTATGAAAAATATGAGGGTAAGAGTGTTCATCAGATTGCAAAGG
>JBGVFK010000090.1:0-4054 GCA_045121075.1 Acutalibacteraceae bacterium
CCATTAGCTCAGTTGGTTAGAGCAACCGGCTCATAACCGGTCGGTCCGGGGTTCGAGTCCCTGATGGCCCACCATTTAAATATAGGGGTATAGCTCAGTTGGTAGAGCAGCGGTCTCCAAAACCGCGTGCCGAGGGTTCGAGCCCTTCTGCCCCTGCCAAAGAAAAGTCCGAAAAACCTTGATTTTACAAGGGTTTCGGGCTTTTTTCATACATAAAATCAATTTTGCTAAAATCGCAATTTACCGTAAAATATCGTACATTTTCGAGTGCTATGTGCCCCCCGATGTGCCCCCCGCTATGTGCCACTATCCCTTATATTATAAGGGTGTTTAAACATATCGATAATTTTAAATATCTACTTTTTTATAGTGTTTTTTACCGCGTGCCGTATTTTTAGTGTATTCATCAATCATTTTCTGTTGATAAATGATTGATGATATATTATATTTTAGTTGGATGTAATCTATAATATAAAACCGACACAGAAAAAAACGAGCAGAAAGAACTTCGAATCTTTCTGCTCGTACTCATTTATGAAACCAAAGTTTCTTTGATGAATTTATCCTGCAGCATAGCTGCATTATTTTTAGTAGCCTCATCAACATGAGTGTAAATATTTGCTGTTACACCGTACTCACTGTGCCCCATAAGCTCCTGTGCCGTCTTTATATCAACACCCGACCATTGAAGCATTGAGCAATAGGTGTGGCGGAGCTGATGTGCAGTGAATTCTTCAAAACATTCATCTGCAAAACAAAGCGAATCTTCATCTCTTCCGTCAGCTGTCCTTAACGCTTCCATATAGCTTTCAAAAAGGCGTTTCCACGCTGTTTCCGTCATTCTTCCTCCGTATGCCTTCTGAACGACATAAGTTCCCTTAGAATGCTTTTTAGCTTCAAGAAGCAAACTGCAAAGAAAATCATTCATCGGGATTTTTCTCATACCGGCTTTGGTTTTTGTTTCTTTTAATTCACACTGCTTAAAATCATAAGATTTATTTACATTAATGATTTTGTTTTTGAAATCAATATCAAACCAAGTCAGCGCAGTTAGTTCTCCTCGTCTGAGCCCTGCAAGAAGCATTATACAAGCAGGGAGCTTCGCTCTGTGTTCCGTAGTGAGAATTAACTGAATGGTATGCTTATTTATAGCATTCCGGGTTTTGGTGACTGAATTTTTAGGAATTTTTAAATCCTCACAGGGATTACAGAAATTATAAGCTCTTTCTTTTCTTGCAAATTCAAAGACATTAGCAAGAGCTCTGATATATCTTTGAATAGTTTTCTTTGCCGTAGTTTTGCCTGTTGAAGGGTTTTTCTTATATAATTCGTTTATGGCGGGCTGAATGTGAGAGGGAAGAATATCATTGAGCTTTGTTTTTGCAAGAAGTCCGCCTTTATAATCTATAAAGTACTGTAATCTTGCTTTCAAGGTCTTATATTCTGACTCTTTGATATTGTCGCATATAACCTCACTTTCTATTGTTTCAAGATAATGATCAACCCATTTTATAAGGGTATCATTGTTTTTAAGAATGTTCAGACCGCTGTCTATAGCGTTCTTATATTCTCTTACCTTCTTTTCAAGCTCTTTTTCTGTCTGAGCTTTTAATTTTTTGTACTTTGGCTTACCGTTTCCGTCTGTACCGATATAAATCTTGGTGCAGAAGCTGTTTTTTTCTACATAAAATTTATTCATTGTATACCTCCTGAAAAAGTATTCGAGGGATGCTTTCGCACCCCTCACGTCAATATTACTGTTTAACCTCATTATCATCAAATGTGCCGAGTCCCATTTTAAGAAAATCATCCTGACTGACACGCCATTCTCTTCCGATTTTTCGAGCCTTGATTGTACCTTTCTGACAGTATTTCTTTAACGTCTCATAATTAAATCCTGTCAGACCTGCCACCATCTCCAAAGTAAGCAGATAAGGTAAACCGTCAAGGCTTGAAATATAATTTCTTTTAATTGCATTAATCTTCAATAAACATCACCTCCTTACCGTGAATCCCTGTCTCTTTGGCGGAGCAGGTATCTGTAATAATGTTCACAAGCCTTTAGCACAAAATCTTCAAAGTCTTTGTCTTTAACCCTCGGTGCTATTTCCTGCAGTTTTTCCATAGAAACCTTAAACATAGGCTTCTGATTTGCTTTGTCTTCTTGCATAATGGTTTCGATATCATCATCAGAAAGATTTCCCGTCTGACTTAACTTTTTGAAACGGACAGCCTGAGAAAGCGAGGGCGTTCTGTCTTCAACCTCTATCGAACCGAGAAGAGCATACTGTTCTTCGTCGGTAAGGTATGAAAGCTCAACCGCAGGTGTGAGTGCGATTTTTTCTTCATCAACAAGATCAAGTAATTCGGGGATGAGATAAGTCAGACGAATATAACGTTGAATTTGTCTACCGCTGTCTGTATCTGAAATTTCATCTCGTGACTTGTGGCCAACTTGTCCACAAGTGATACCCTGATGCTTCATTGCTTCAAGCTTCAATTTGTAGGCAAACGCCTTCTCTGACGGGAGAATATGCTCACGGTGCAGATTGCTGTCAACAAGCATAATAGCTGCTTCATCACGGTTTATGGCATAAATAAAAGCAGGTACTTCTTTCATCCCTGCTTTAACTATGGCGTGTAAGCGTCGGTGTCCGCTTATCACCTCATATTCATCTGTGTTTTCAATAGGTCGGATAATTATAGGAGTAAGAATACCTTGCTCCTGAATACTACCGATAAGAATATTCATTTCATCATTATCCAAAACCTTATAAGGATTTCCCTCAAAGGGATGAATTTTTGATACCGGTATATTAACCGGTGATTTGATACTTTTATTCAACATAAATTACCTCCATAAAATTAATAATTTCTTCTAAATTTTCTTTTCTCTGCATCGCAAAGTCTAAAGAATTTTCTGACTGAAAAATACGGTGTACCGAAATATTTGTCGAGATATTCATGTGAAGACATTTCTTCTTCGTAACAATTTTCATTATCAGCCTTTTTCTTTTCCTGCATTTTCTTGCATAATTCTTCAGCGTTCATAGCATTTACCTCCCTTCATAATGTTTTTCTTTGACCTGAACTTTCTCAGGAAAATACCATTCACGGATAAGTGCCTTCTCCGCTTCAAGATTTTCTTCAAGCCCCGGTCTGTCCTTGATAATGCGTTTTGCAATGTTATTTTTTTCTCTCAGTGCAGATATTTCAGACGTAAGAAAATCCCGACGGTCAATAAGGTCTTCCTTAGCCGTCGGATCTTTGCATCTTCTTATCTGATTGTAAATTTTATTACGCTGAGTTTTAAGCTCCTCCATACGGATGTCAGTCCTTGAAATGAATTTATCAACCTCGGCAAAGTCATAAAGCTTTTCATCAATGGCAAGCTCAATCTGCTTGTGTATAAACTCAATCCTCGGTGCAGAGTATTTCATCTTCGGTGAGAAAGGATGAGGATTGCAGTTGTTCTTTTCTGCTATTGCTCCTACAAAGAGAAGAGCAATAAATAAAAGTGAGACAACGGGTGCACCGAGTACAGCACCACCCACAATAAGCTTTGAAAAATCTGAAACTGTTCTGCTGAAGCTTTCAGGGTGACGGTAGCTCTCTGCTGACTCTTTAAACTCATAGCCCTTGTAACAGTAAATAAAAGTTTGGTTGCGCAAATAATTATTTGCACAGGTGTAGTTATAAAAATTTTCATCTACCTCATAAAGACTCTGATGGTTAATCCTATCCCAAAGACTTTCATAAGAGTATTCGTCACCAAGGTTTGAAAGCTTAACACCGTGCTTATCGGTACGGTAACCAATCTTGCCGTCATCAAACCAATAACCCTTCTGACTCATAATTCTGAAAAATTGTTTTATACTTCTGCTTCTCGGAATGGCATAATCAATATCTTCACGCATATAATCATATTTTGTTTTGATACCTTTCTGCTTTGCCTTGTAAACATTGTAGGGTATTCGTTTGCCTTTCGGATTTTTAATAACAGACAGTCCGTGCTCAATACAGATTTCATCACTCGTCTTTCTGAAAAGCTGAT
>JBGVFK010000091.1:0-16512 GCA_045121075.1 Acutalibacteraceae bacterium
CAGTTGTTCTCGGTGCACTCCTTCTCACACTTCTCTATGCTCTTTTCAACGACACAATCATGCCCAACGTAACCTCAAAGGTTCAGGAGCTTTTCAACTACGCAGGCTAAATAAATCCACAAAACACAACAATGAGCATCCATAAAATAGCGGGTGCTCAAAATTTTTAAAAAAGAAAGAGGTAATTTTTTATGTTTAAGAAGATTAAGGCTATGGCTACAGGTGTAGCAAACAAGGTTAAGGGTTTTGTTTCAGCAAAGGAAACAGAAATCACAGCAAAGGCTCATGCAGTTCTCGACGGTACAGTCGCAGAAGCATATGTTGATACTGGTGTTAAGGTTCTTATCGCAGTTGTTCTCGGTGCTCTTCTACTCACACTTCTCTATGCTCTTTTCAACGACACAATCATGCCCAGCGTACAGACCAAGGTTGAAGAACTCTTCAATTATGGTGGTTAAGGAGAACAGATATGCATAACAAAGTAAAAGCATTTATTTTCGGCACAGTACAAAAGATAAAGACTGCGTGTAAGAGGATACTTGTAAAGACGTTGTGTCAGTGCAATACAACTCTTGAAGCAATAACGGCTGAAGCCTATGTTGATACAGGAGTTAAAGTGCTTATTGCAGTTGTTCTCGGCGCACTTCTTCTCACACTTCTCTATGCTCTTTTCAACGACGTAATCGGACCGACAGTTGGAGATAGAGTTTACAGACTGTTTGAGTACGCAGGTTAAATTTAAATTCGGGGTGGGGCAGGGAACTGTTCCACCCTATATTTGTAAGGACGGATAATATGACAAATTTTATTCAAACAATAGGACCGATACGAAACGTCCCAATTGAGAGATTAGCAGAACTGAACAGAGAGTCTGCACTTTCAATGGCGTTAATATTTGTCTGTGTTTTTGCCTTTTATTTTGCAATACACAAAATTACAAAAGTCGTTTTAAGTAAAACACCCTGTTACGACAAAAACAGTAAAAAAATCCCAATATATCATTGCGTCAGTATTGTTCTTGTGTCAAGTTTGCTAATTGCCTTCGGTTGGTCAACAGAACTCATAAAAGGCATTATCTTTATGCAGATTCTTCTTTATGCTTCAGTATCGGATATTCAGACACACGAGGTTAAAGATTTTATTTCAGTTTTGATATTCATTACAGGCTTTATAGGTGTAACACTTTCAGATATTCCTATGAAGCTTATGGGTGGTTTTGTAATCGGTGGAATGTTGTTAATCTGTGCTATGGTAAGCGGCAACAGACTTGGCGGTGCTGATGTTAAATTATCTGCTGCTTGTACCTTTTTGCTTGGTTTCTCCAAAAGTGTAGCAGGTCTTATTATCGGTCTGATTGTTTCGGTGATAGCAAATCTAATCACTCATAAACAAAAGAAAATAAAAAACCAACCTTTCCCACTCGTTCCGTATTTAAGCATTGGCTTTATGCTGATGTATTTCTGCTAAGGAGGTATAGGTATGAATAAGGAACCCGTTTCTCTCGTTAATTGGGATAATATCAACGAGAACAAAGTAAAGCTCAAATACTCAGATGGTAGAGAGCTTGTAGTATCAAGGGAAGATTTTGACAGAACATTTATAACTTTTGTTACTTCACCTCCCGAAGTAATAGAACGAGATTTTTGTAACGAAGGAGTTGAAAACAAATGAAAAACAGAACAGTGATAGGCATCGTCTGTATTGTACTTGCAGTAGCGGTAACATTCCTTGTATCACCGCTTGTGAATAATATCTCTGACAGGAAAACAGAGGTAATCCGCTTTACAACTGATGTATCTCACGGAACAGAGATTAAAGAAACAGATGTTGAACTTGTTAAAATCTCTGATTCAGCACTTCCCGAAAAGGTAATCAAAGACAAGAAAACAGTTGTCGGTAAGTATGCGACAGCTGATATATTCAAAGGCGACTTCGCAACCGAAAGCAAGATAACTGATAATGCAAACACAGCTAACGATGTTATGTCTTCACTTAAAGGTGATAAGGTTGCTATGAGTATCACAATAAACTCATTTGCGGGTGGTCTTTCAGGTAAGCTTGAAAACGGTGATATTGTAAGCATTTATGTTACCGATAAAGACAACCACACAGAAGTCCCGGCTTCTCTTAAATATGTCAAAGTAATCACTACAACCACATCAGGCGGTATTGATGAAAACGATGTTGTTGAAAATGAGGACGGCAGCTTTGAACTTCCTACAACAATTACGGTTCTTGTGTCTGTTGAACAGGCAAAAATCCTTGCAAACTACGAGGAAAGTGCAATAATGCACGTTGCTCTCGTTTACAGAGGTGACGATGCTACTGCAGATAAGTTCCTTAAAGCACAGGATGATTACTTCACAAAAAAGAATGTAAGTGAGGCTGATAAGAATGGCTAAGATTATTGCTGTAATCGGTTCCCCCGGTAGCGGTAAAACAACCGTTACTCTGAAATTGGCACAGGAGCTTTACTGCGCCACTACAAGCGGAGCAGTTATTTATCTTTCACCTTCTTTGAAAGTCCCGGCTTTAGGTGTTCTTTTCCCAAATTACACACCTGACAGCATATTTTCTCTCGGTACGATGTTTGATAAGACAGACATCTATGAGGAGGATGTTCTTAACCACTTGGTTACTGTTAAGGCTATGAACAACTTCGGTTGTCTTGGCTACAAGGTGGGAGAAAACAAATATGATTTTGCAACACTTACGGAAGATAAGGTAAATGCACTTTTTGAAGTGCTTCACAAAATGGCAGGATATGTCTTTGTTGATTGCACAGATGAAGAAAATGACCTTATCTCACAGATTGCATTGAGAAATGCACACGAGGTTATTATGGTGCTTTCACCTGACCTTAAAAGTATGGTCTATCTTGCATCAAACGAGGAACTCTTCGGAAACAATGCTGAAAGAGCTATAAGAGTTCTTAATGTGAATGAAAATGAGCTTTATTCTCCCGTTGATGATGTGAGAACCAATGTTAAGAACATTTCATATGTGTTGCCGTTCAGTAAGCAGATAAGAGGTCAGCATCTTGATGGTCTGCTTTATGAAAGAGCAAAAGATCAAAAATATCGAACAGAGCTTTCAAAGATCGTAAACAAGATTATTTAATAGAAAGGATGAAATCTAAATGAAGAAAATTATAGGTGCACTCATTACAATGGCAGTTATTGCAGCAGCTTCTTCAGTTGTTGCTTGCGCTACAACTACAGAGGAAAATACCAATCTTCCCGAAGCTGGAACAACCGAAAACAATACAACAAACTCTGAAGAAACAATAACCGGAGATGTAACAACAGTTGCGGAAACATCTGCAGAGGGAAACAAAACAACAGTACCTTCTTCCGGAGAAGAAACGGAAATCGGTGGGGATGCAGATAACGAAAGCACTACTCTCGTTATTATTGAGGACGAAGAAACCATTGAAGATAATAGCGACTCGATAAAAAATGAATCAGTTGAAAGCCCGCCAACAGGAGCTAATGGCAGAGTTTTCCCGGTTGTTGCAACACTTCTGATGTCGGGCGTTGCTCTTGCATACTGTGTTATAAAGGGTAAAAAGCACAAGAAAACTAAGTGAACGGAGATTAAGTAATGCAAAAACACATTGAGTTTGTGCCGCTGCTTTCAATGGTTCAGGAGCATATCTCTTCCCGTTATGCGGCGGCACTGTCTGATTCAAATAAATTGCCACAGCTTAGAGCATATATTGAAAAGTATCTTCGTGACAGTGGTTATTTTGTTGAGGGTATTTCTCAAGCAGAGCTGTGTAATAAACTATATTCAGAAATGGCTGAGTATTCCATTCTTACCAAATATCTCGGCAGAGATAATATTGAAGAAATCAACATCAATGCTTGGAATGATATTGCCATTACCTATACTTCAGGCAGAACAATAAAGGCAAAGGAGCATTTTTATTCTCCCTCACACGCTGTTGATATTGTTAAACGTTTGCTTCATCATTCAGGTATGATTATTGATAACTCCACTCCGATGTCGCAGGGCCATTTGCCTAATAATACCCGTATTACGGCACTCAAAGAACCTCTTGTTGACGATGAAGTGGGTGTGAGTGTTTCAATACGACTTTTGCATCCGTCAAGAATTAACAGAAAACAGATTATTTCTTCCGGTAATGCAACGGAAAAGATGATTGACTTCCTTTGTATGTGTATGCGTTACGGTGTTTCCATGGTTGTTGCGGGTGCAACATCATCAGGTAAAACAACGCTTCTTAATGCACTACTCAGTACAATTCCTGATGGTAAGCGAGTGTTCACCATTGAGACAGGTTCAAGAGAGCTTTCACTGGTCCGAAAAAAGAAAGGCAAGGTAGTAAACAATGTTGTCCATACTCTTTCCCGTCCTTCCGATAACCCTGCATTTGATATAACTCAGGAAGACCTTGTTGTAGCATCACTTCGTTTCAATCCCGATATTGTTTGTGTCGGTGAGATGCGAGATGTTGAATGTTATTCAGCAGTTGAAGCAAGTCTTACAGGTCATACGGTTGTATCGACAGTTCACGCATTTGCTGCTGATTCAGCACATATGCGAATCGCACTTCTTTGTCAGAAGCGTTTCCCCATCGATTTTAAAACTTCTCTTATGCAGGCGGGTCAGGCTTTTCCTATTGTTGTTTACTCTCATAAGTTAGAGAACAACGAAAGAAAGATTATGGATATTTCCGAGTGTGAGATACTTCCCAACGGTGATAGAGTTTATCACACACTATTCAGGTTTAATATCACCAAAAACGAAATTTTAAACGGAAAATATGTAACCGAAGGCTATTTTGAACAGCCTGAAATAATGTCGGACAATCTAAAAAGAAAACTCCTGCAGTTTGGTGTACCACAGGAGGAACTAAATAAATTCTTAACGAAGGGAGCGGATTATGAATGATACTCCCGATGATTGCTTCATTGTTCCTTATTATTGCAATCGTTTGCTTTCTTAATCTGACACCACAGCAGATTTCACAGGATATAAGTTCAGTTATATCAAAGAAACCTAATCTTCGTGACAGAGCAAGAACACTCAGAGCAGGTAAGAATAAAAAAGGTTTGGGTGCAAAACTTGAATATTTGCAATCAGCTCTGGCATCATGTGGTAAAGAAGGTAAATTCGCATTAGTCTGTTCTTCAGCCTTGGTTCTTTTTGCGGTAGGTGCCGTCGTTGCTGTTTTGATTAATAATCTATTTCTTATACCTGCTTTATCGGTAGCATTTGCAATGATACCCTTTGTTTATGTGCGTAATATTATTTCCATATATGAAAGGCAGACAAAGGAAGAGCTTGAAACAGCACTTTCTATTGTTACCACATCGTACTCAAGAGATGGTAATATCATATCGGCGGTTCAGGAGAATTTGCCGTATATCAAGCCACCGCTTAAAGAAAGTTTTACGGCTTTTATAGGTGATGCTATGGCAATATCTTCAAGTGTTAAACAGGCGTTGTATAAACTTAAAGGTAAGGTAGATGATGAAATCTTCCGTGAATGGGTTGATACCCTTATACAGTGTCAGGATAATCAGGAGATGAAGGATACCTTGCAGCCGATTGTTTCAAAACTTACTGATGTTCGTATTGTTAATAATGAACTTAACACAATGATGTCAGCTGTAAGAACTGAATATTACACAATGGCTGGTCTTGTAGTTGGTAACATTCCACTTCTTTATGTTCTTAATAAAGATTGGTTTCATACACTTATATTTGAAACACCCGGTAAGCTCGTACTCGGTGTGTGCGGTATTGTGATAGTTGTGACATATTTCTTTATGCTCAAGTTTACAAAACCCGTAGAATACAAAAGATAAGGAGGCGGTCTGATGATAATGAAAATATGTGTCGGTGTTCTTGTGGGAATCGGACTGTTTATGATACTTGCAGACTACTTCCGCATTCCGTATATGAGAACATCAAAGGCGGTTAATAACCTTGCAAAGCAACAGAAAGAGAAAACAAGCAGTATTGATGTTTGGCTTTCTTCAGTTGCTTCTTTTATTGCCCGTAAAATTCGATTAAATGAGTTTAAGAAGGCTCAGTTGGAATCTGATTTAAGAACTGCACAGATGGACATTACACCCGAGATGTTTATGGCAAATGCTATTGTAAAATCACTCATTATCGGAGTGTTTGCAATCCCTTGTCTTTTTATATTCCCGATACTCTCACCGATTATTCTTTTCCTTGCGTTCATTCTGTACCGAATGAATATAAAAGGCATATCTAACCGGATAAAGAAAAAGAGAGCGAAGATTGAATATGAGCTTCCGAGATTTGTATTCAAGATTGAAAAATCACTTATGCACAGTAAAGATGTTATTGAAATGATAGAATCGTTTGCTCGTAATGCAGGACAGGAACTTAAACACGAACTTGATATTACTGCTGCAGATATGCACTCGGGCAATACGGAGGTGGCGATTACAAGACTTGAAGCAAGAGTGGGTTCGCCCCTTATGAGTGATGTATGCCGAGGACTTATATCCATTAACAGAGGCGATGTAAACACAGTTTATTGGAACTCACTTTCAATGAAGTTTGCAGATATTCAAAGACAGCAGTTAAGACGAGAAGCTGAGAAGATACCGAAGAAAGTCAAGAAACTTTCAATGTGTCTTCTCTTTTGCTTTATGCTTATCTATATCGTAGTTATTTTTGCTCAGATTGTTTCTTCTTTGGGCGTTCTGTTTGGCTAACGGAGGTGTTAGTATGAAGAAATTATTTAAATCAAAAAAGGGCGAAGGTTATATTGATGTTGTAATCGGTATTTTTGCTATGATGATGGTACTTGTTGTTGTGCTTAATATCTTTCAGTTTATGACTCTTAAGCAGGATCTTGATGAAATATCCGGACAGCTCATTGAAACAGCAACATTCAACGGATGTTTTGACACTGAGTTTGACGAAAGAGTCGAAGGGTTACAAGGACAATTTTTTGATTTTGATGTAACGACTGATGCAGAGGAATACTACAACACCACTTATGAAAGGGTGCAGCTCGGAGATAAGATGGATGTGTATGTGTCTGTTCAGACCTATGTGCAAGGTCTTGGTATGTTCAGAATACCGGTAACTGTTACAAGTCACAGGTCAGGTATATCAGAAAAATATTGGAAGTAGGTGAGTTGATTGGATTTGCTTAAATCAAAAAAGGGCGAGGGATATATAGTCCCTTGTGTCCTTATTCTTGTTTTTTCGATGATATTCGCAATCATTTTCACCTATTCGGCATCCATATCAAAGATTAATCTTATGAGAGAAAATACAAAAGTGGTTCTTGATAGCTTTGTAACTGAGAACTCAACTGAAATATATAACAGTATAAAGCAGGGTAACGACTATACAGAAGTGATTGATACTGAAAAATTTCGAAATTCTCTCATCGCATTTTGCACATTGGAATTAGAGAACGGAATGTTATATAGTTATGATGCAGACGGACAAGAACTGTATCACATAACAGAACCCGTACTCAGTTTCAGTAAAGAGAATGAACTTGAACTCGTAGTAAAATATACGATTTCAATTCCGTTATGGTTTGCCGGTCAACAGTTCCCATCTGCGAATATACCTATAGAGGTAACATCAATATTAACCGAAAAATTCTAAATCGTAGGAGGTAACGAAATGAAGAAACTCAAAAACAACAAAACTATATTTGCTCTGATTATCGGCATTGTTGCAGTGGCAATTATTGTTGCAGTAGCAGTAGGCAGAACATCAAATGATGATACAGAGCAGACGACTACTGTGCCGACAACGCAAACAGGTGAAACCGTTGATGACCTTGTTATTGACGATAACATCACTTCAGATGCTTCAGGTGCAGAAATCACAACAGGAAAAGATGTTGAAGTAATTCAGCTTAAAGAACCTGAAACAACAAAAACGATATCTCAGAAACCCTCGCAGCATGGAAACGTTGTTAAACCTGCAGAACCTGTAACACAAGGCAAACCGTCAGGATCTACACCGGGTAAGTATACTGAGATTATCGATAATGGTAATGATAGTGTGAAGGAGTACAGCTGCGGTACAAAGGGACATCATTGTGACAGTAAAGAAACCCATAACTTTATTTTAAGCCTTGAAAAGAAAGGCTGTCCTCACTGCGGTTCACACTCATGTAAGAGTTTTTACACTTATGATGAATGGGGAAATGCGTGTTATGACCCTACAAAGTGCGAAAATTACAATGAAAAGAGTGACCCGCTTGAATACTGTCAGGACTGTGGTAAAAAGATTGGTACGGGTTCAGGCAATACCTGTGTAAGATTTACTGTTGATACTAAATGTCCTGAATGCGGTGAATCTGTTAAAGGTAAGACCTGCCACTCACATTAAAATATAAATCGGACTAAGCTCGGCATAAAAGTCGAGCTTATATTTTTTATGAAAGGAAGATGATTGTTATTAAAAAGATAATTTCAATTCTTCTTATTTTGTGTACTTTAATTACCGCAATACCGTATGCGGCGTTTGCTCTCTCTTGGGATGGAAGTTCAGCAGGCGGCAGTACAAATGCGGTAAACGGAAGTAATACAGGATATGTTATTCGTTCAACCAATGATACAAACTGTGTTGTAGGATATCGATTTTCTGCGGTTACCTCATCAGGTGGTATGAAAGTATCAAAGGTTATTGATGTTTACAGAAACACATCAAACGGCGATAATGCTTATTCAACTTCCGCTAAGTTTTCGACAAAATACAACAAAAAGCAGATTATTTCAAATAAGAATGCAAAACTAACAACTACGAAAAACCAAACTAACTGTTATAAGGAAAAAGATATGGGATTTACTACTTCACTTCCCAATCCAAGCAGTGTAGAGACATGGCAGAGCTACGAAGCAAATATCAATAAGGTTCTCTCAAAACTTGGTGTTGGCAGTGTAAGTAATATGAATTACGGCGATAAGGTTATTATTGAACCTTTGTTTGATATTTGTCTGGCAGGTGAGTATCAGGCATTAACTGTTTCAGAAATAGCCTATTGCGGACGAAGTGTATTGGGCGGTTCAAGTAAAGGCGGCACAAGTGACGGAACCTCAAAAACTTGGGGATTTATAGCAAGCTATACGAACAGAATATGGCCTAATAAGCTGTTTACACCTGACGGACAGGGTTTATGGACAGCGGCTAGTTCTATTGGAAGTTCATCAAAAGAGACCTTTGATAATATTCTTACTAAAGGTTATGGTGCGGGTATAGCCTATCAGGAAAAAAGCGGAAATTCATCCTCATCCTCCTCATCCTCATCCTCGTCGTCTTCTTCTTCAAGTACAACCACATCAACCTATACCATTAATTTCAATGGTAATGGTAATACAAGCGGTTCAACAGCATCTATGACGATGACAACAGGTAGTTCAAAGCGACTAAATTCAAACGGTTTTGATAAGACAGGTTATGAATTTGTTGAATGGAATACCAAAGCAGATGGTTCGGGTTCAGATTATGATAACAGAGAATACGTCAAGGACTTGACCTCTGCGGGAAAGACAATAACACTGTTTGCAATATGGAAACCAGCCGTACTTGAAGTTCATTACGATGCAAATGACGGTTCCTTAAATAATTCTAATTACAGGTTGCTTTTAGACACAATTTACACAGCTTCTCCATATTCAAAGTTTACTGATGAATGGACTTACAACAATGCAAAATCAGGCGGTCTGTGTAATGCTTCAATGTTTGGATTATACCGTACAGGATATACTTTTACCAAGTGGGGTAAATACTCTTGGGGCGGAACGTTGTTCGATCAAGATGATTCTTCACTTAAACCTACGGATATAAAATCGAGTATTACAAGCGGAGACACATCAATTACTCTTTATGCTCAGTGGGACCCCAATACCTATATAATCAAATTTAACGGTAACGGAGCGACAAGTGGTTCGACTGCTTCAATGTCAATGACCTATGATGTTGCAAAGAACCTTACCGCTAACGGATTTAAGAAAACGGGTTCTGCTTTTGCGGGTTGGAACACAAAAGCTAACGGTACTGGAACAAATTATGTCGATAAAGAATCGGTTAATAATTTGACTTCAACCAATGGCGGAACAATAACTCTGTACGCACAGTGGACGGAAAGTTCTTATTCTATTGCTTTCAATGGTAACGGGCATACTGGTGGCGCAACTGCAAGTATGTCAGTACAATTTAATACGTCTGTTGCTCTCCGAGCAAACGGATTTACAAAAACCGGATATACCTTTAAAAATTGGAACACAAATTCAGGTGGCACAGGAACGACCTATACAGATAAACAAACCGTAACAAATCTTTCTACTACCGCAGGAGGCACTGTATACTTGTATGCTCAGTGGAAGCCGAATACCTATACCATTAAATTCAATGGCAACGGCAATACGAGCGGTTCTACCGCTTCAATGTCAATGACCTACGATGTAGCCAAGAATTTGACAGCCAACGGATTTAAGAAAACGGGATATATCTTTGACGGTTGGAATACAAATTCAAACAGTACGGGAACGAACTATACCGATAAGCAAAGCGTAAAGAATCTCACAGCAACAAACGGTGGTACAGTCACTCTCTATGCAAAGTGGAAACCTATAACCTACACAATCAAGTTTGACGGAAACGGAGCAACGGGCGGTTCAACTGAATCTATGTCAATGACTTATGATGTTGCACAGAACCTTACGGATAACGGTTTTGAGAGAACGTCATATAAGTTTCTTGGTTGGAACACCAAATCAGACGGCAGCGGAACAGATTATGCTGATAAGCAGAGTGTTAAAAACCTTACTTCAACAAACGGAGCAACGGTCACACTTTATGCCAAGTGGCAGTATGACCCTGTGCTCAATGTAAAAGAATGTGATATTTATAGGGGTACAAAGAGTGATAAAACGAAACTCTTTGGTGTTACAACGGGTAACGTTTTTGATGATTATGTGTACAAGACTGATTATCCAACAATAGGTGATACGGTATGGTATAACATCTATTTCCCTGCCGAAGCTGAGAGCTTTACTGCAAGACAGTATGTGAAATATAATGGTGGTTCTTGGACAACAAGAGATGTAACGCTCAGCGGTTCAGACTCATCTTCGCAATGGTTCCCGGTTCAGTTCACGGCTAGTTACAAGACGATTGTGCCGGGTCAGCAATATTATGAAATTCAGGCAAAAACAGACTGGATTGATGCTTCGGGTAATGTTAAAAAGAGTGGTTCAGTAAAGACCTTCTATATCCCGATAAAACCCGTAGTTCACAGAACTCAGGTCAGTGCAACAGGTTATGAAGGTAATGTTGTTGCATATAACGGAAGTGCAGGTTCAGGCGGCAAGCTTTATTCGGGTCAGCACATCAATATTGCCTACAAATATACGGCTGATAATACTTGGTCTGCTGTGGAATATTTAAGGGGTGCAATGTATTCGTATAGTGGCTCAGCTTGGTCAACCGTATATACAGCAAACGAAGGATATGATGCTGCAAAGAATAAAATCAGTATTTCAAAATCTTCATCCGTTACTCTAAACAGTTCTATCGGAACTTATACTGTTCCCGTTACAAGTCAGAACAAGTTGAGATTTAAACTTGATACTTGGTGGTTCAGTGATAAAACCCATACCTTCGAAGAAACTTGGTATGATTTGCCCGTGGTAAAATCTGATGTTGCTTTAACAAAGATTACTCTTGTAGATGCTTCAACAAAGGCTGTTATCAATGAAAATAATCTTAATGCAGGTCAGAATGTACTTGTACGATACACTTACAAAAACAATACTGAAGTTAAGGTTTATGTTGAGGGCTTCAGGAATGACAAGGCAAAGATAAGCGGCGTGTATGCTATTCCTGCTAACTCATCAATTACTGTTGACGGATATACCTTTACTGTACCGAATAATAGAAATATAAGTGTTTGGGGCGGTGTTTACCTTGAAGGAATGGGTATATATAACACTGATTATGAGTCCAATGGCAATAACAATGCAATGACATTAAGCTGCAAAGTTAAGCATCCGCTGACTCTTGAACCCATTGCACAGAATGCCGATTACAGAGAAAATACCGAGGTTATTACAAGTTTCTGGCTTAAAAACAGTTATTCCGATAACTATACACCGACAGAAGATGTTTCAGTAAAGTTTTGTGTGTATAATGGTTCAACACTCGTACACTCTTTTACGAAAACTAAGGCAGTTGTTCCCGGAAACGATAACAACCTGATTTATTTCAAGTGGAAAGTTCCTACCGGACTCAATGGTGCAAATGTGAAGATTACGGGTGAAATTATAGATGATGGTGCATCGTACAACAAGATTTCTGCAAATTACTCTACAACACCCCGAATAGTATCATTAACACCGGATACACAGTTTGAGAAATATGCTCCGTCAGGTTTTTATATTAAACCTACACCGACGACTGTAAATCAGACTGCTATTTGGTGGGAGTGGATTCATACAGGTAATAGATTTGTTAAGCAAGAATATGGCATCGGTTATCAGGACCCTGGTCCTGAAATTACACCTGAAACGGGCAGCACGGCAAATAAAGTTGGTTCAACTTGGTATATGAAGTCAGGTTATGGCGTTTCTCTTAATGCAAAGAACGTAATTTCGAGTATTTCAGGTTATGCTGCACCGACAACCGGTTCTTATACAAAACCGCAATTTGCTGTTGCACGTTTTCCGGAATTTGAATATTCAAATGTGGTAGGTAAGTGCAAAACTCTTGCACTGTCTTCCGATAAATGGATATTCCCTGCAAACGGTTCTTACGGTAATGTTCATTTTACACCTCTTTGGTATCCTGATGGTGATTACACAGTCAGTATTACTTTGAGTGATATGTGGACTCCTGCCGGAATGATTACAAGAACAGTTAACACGAATACAATCAAAATTACAGATTCTGCTTATGACGATTGGTACGTAGGCAGATAAAAATGCTTTAAGGGTGGCGTTTTGCCACCCTTATGTTTTAAGAGGAGAATTACAGAATGATATGTAACTACAGTAATGTGTTAGCCGCAAAACACGGCATCAATGCTGCTCTTATTGCAGGATATATCAACTACTGCCTTGAATCGTGCAGATTTACGACAGAAGAAAACGGTTGCCGTTGGGTAAGGCTTTCGCAGAAATCAATAACAGGTGTTTTCCCCTTTATGGGTGTTTTTGCAGTAAGACACGCAGTTAGAAACCTCAAAAACGCAGGCATCATTGTTGTGGAACAGATTAAAAAGAAACGCTTTGACAGCACAAATCATTACACACTCACGGAATACGGAAGAACCGTAATAAAAGGAGATGGTGATATTGAATGATAAAAAGCGAATGGCGGGTACTTATGAAGTAACCCATTCATTTGAAATCGGCAAGAAAGAAATCATAATCGGTGAAGATAAAAACGCTTCTCCCGATGAAAGATTTGTTGTTGCTGATTATGAGAATAACGGCATATTTGAAAGATATGTTAATGCACTTGTCGGAAACGATTATGCAGAAATCTCAAAGATTTTTGCTGAACGAATAAAGAATGAAGCTGAGCTTGTTATTGAAGAAATTTCTAAAATTGAGGTTGATACTACACCTGTTTATGCTGACGGATGCACAGTTATCAGCACAGAAGATTCTATCAAAAACAAGGTTGTAGTAATCAGAGCCGATGTATTCAAACCCGAATATCAGATTGCAACAATGCAGTTACAGCTTTGTACGGGCGGTTTCGGTTGTGAGCCTAATTCAAGAGGTTCAGCCTGCTTCTGCACTAATCTTTACAGCGGTAAAGAGTCAAGATATGAACGCCGAGATATTCTCGGTGTTATTGAGAAAGATAACCTTCCCGAATGGGCAAAGCAGAGATTGGATGAAGTTCAGAAAGATCGAGCCGAAAAAAGAAAGGAAAGGGATGCCCGATGAATGATTTGTATATAACTCCGATTACTACCAACCTTGAAAAATACACATTCAGGCAGAGCAATCAGTTATATCAGCAGACTGGATGTATAGGTTATCTTCGTGCGGACTTCGGTTCAAGCGGAAAAGAATTTCATTCCACTTGGAATGATACTTGTTCATTCTTCAAAACCGAGGAGTTTTCAAGAGAATTTGATGATGTTATCAATGCACTACGCCTTGACGATAGGTACGACAAAATGCTCGGTGACAGAATAAGTCTGTCGAAATGTTGTCACGATAATGCAAAACAGTACAGCGGAGTGGATAATCAGTATTTCGGAATAAGAGTTGATACTGATAATCACACTTATCTTTTAAGACTCAATCCGAACAGAGGTGAATATAACCTTTACTGTTATTGCTTTGTAAAGCAGTATCTTGAAACACATCTTGTTGCTGCGAGCAGGGGCATAAGGTTCATAACACCTTCATATAAACCTGTGTTCACGATTCCGGATGGTGACAAAATAAGGATCATCCATTCTAATGACGAAAAGTATGATAAGACTTGCAGATATATAGACGATTACCATACAGAGGTTGGTGACAGACTCTATCATATTTGTGAGTTTGCAGAACTGATGAAGAATAACGAAAGCAAGGTTATTCCGCTTCGTTCATCACTTCCCGAAAGAGCATACAATGTACACCCTACTGACGGCAGTCTCATAATCATCACAAAGGGCGAATCCGGTTATACCGAAGCTAATAACGGTGAAAGAGATCCGGAAAAGAACAGAAAACTCGCTGACGGTCACAATTCCGAAATGGGTGTTACCAAAGCACAGGCAGAAGCAATGCTTGTAGGTTCTATGTTCGGTTGGCACGTACCGGGAGCTGATCTTAAAAGCTATGATCAAAACGGTAAGTTAATTCAGAAGAATCATCATGTGCGAGGTGAAGCACGATGAGATTCATCGTCAGCAATGAAAGTTAATGAAAAAAGATTAGGTTGTATAAAATGCAGATTTCAAAACGGATATGTGTGTAATATTTGCTGGAAAAAAGTGTACAAAGAATTCTATGAAAGAAAGGAGAAAGGCGATGGCAAAGAAATCAAAAACGAGTAGGATACAATCCAAGTTGGTAATGATTGAAAAACTTGCTTTGCATGGAATTACTTCGGAAGAACAGATAAAAAACCTCACACCGAAAGAAGCATTGAGTATGGAAGATATGTCTTTTGATGATATTTCTCTCATTCATCAGATTCAGGACTGTGTGAAAGAAAACAAAGTATTTTCCTTTCTTACCTCAGAAATAACCGACACTGTTGAGAGTAAAAGCACAGAAAAGCCGCCGAGAAAGGCTAAGTCAAACAGTGAGGTGAAAGCTGATGGCGAGTAAATTACAGATTATCACTGCTATGTTCGATAATGAAGTGAGTAAAATGACGGACAGTTATGATAAGTGGACATCATTTCTCAAAACTGCATCCAATAACTTTAAGTATAACTTCCACGAACAGATTTTGATTTATGCTCAAAGACCTGATGCAACAGCATGTGCAGAGATAGGTTTTTGGAACGAGAAAATGAACCGTTGGGTCAATCGAGGTGCATCGGGTATTGCATTGTTTGATTACTCAGGTAATTATCAGAGATTACGTTATATTTTTGATGTTTCGGACACAAATTCGTTTTACGGTTATGAGGTCCCGCGATGGGAAGTAAAAGACCGTTATCACAGTGAAATTGCCGAAGCTCTGACTAATGCTTTCGGCGATACAGCCGAGGGTGGTCTTGAAAGTGTAATCGACGATACTGCAAGAAATATGGTGGAAGATAATATCCTTGATTATCTTTCAACTGTTAATGACAGCAAATACGGCAGTTTCCTTGAAGAGCTTGATGAAGATAATATTTCGGTTGTTTTAAAGAACACTCTTGCTTCAAGTATCGGATATATGATGATGACAAGGTGCGGTATCAATGCAGATGAGTATTATGACCGTGAAGATTTTAAAGACCTGTTTAATTTCAACACTCCGTCAACAGTTATTGCAATGGGCGTAGCAGTAAGTGATATTGCTGAAATGGGACTTCGTGAAATCGAAAGCACCGTAAAAAATATCTAAAAAAATGAGAAAAAACAAAATCGCACTTTTGTCAAAGCAAAAGAAACCGAGTATTATGATGGTGTAAAAACAAAAAACGAAACCGAAAGGAGCAATGAAAATGTCACAGATGACTTACAGAACGGTGGGAGATTATCAGATTCCGAACCTGACCTTACCGACAGAGGAGAACGTTACTCTTGGGAAGTACGGTATGTTGAGGAAGAAATTTCTGATGGAACACAGGAAAGTCTATTTCGCACAGATGATAGCTTCGGGCGAGCTGATGCGAACAATCAAACAGACGGAAACCGAAGCGGAACAGATGATGACTCAGCTCACGGAACAGTTGCAGAAGTCACAGGGAGTGACGGAAGAACTGAAGGAGCAGAATCAGATGCAGTGGGTTCGTATGATGAACAACATCAGGATGACAGCCGAGGAAACAGTTCTGAAGGAACTGATTTACAGTTAAGCGGA
>JBGVFK010000092.1:0-11179 GCA_045121075.1 Acutalibacteraceae bacterium
TACGTGAGTGTCGGGATATTTATCTCTGATAAGCATTGCGTGCTTAGCTGTGTACATACAGCAGATCTTTGAGCAATAGGGCTTACCCTTATCTTCGCTGCAACGTGAGCCAACGCACTGAATGAACACGATTTCCTTGGGATCCTTACCGTCTGAAAGGCGCTCAAGGTGACCCTTTGTGGGGCCTGCAGCGTTCATAAGTCTTTCAAGCTCAAGTGAAGTGATTACGTCCTTGCTGTCGTTATAGCCATATTCACCGAGGTTATCAAGCTTAATGATGTCAAAGCCTGTTGCAACAACAATTGCACCGTACTTCTGAGTAACGATTTCGTCCTGCTGAGTATAATCAATTGCACCTGCCTGACAGAACTTTTCACAAACACCGCACTTGCCTGTCTTCAGCTTTGTGCACTGAGTGGGGTCAATAACGGGAACGTTGGGAATAGCCTGAGCGAAGGGTGTGTAGATTGCTGTACGGTTGTTGAGGCCCTGATTGAACTCACTGGGAGCCTTTTTACTGGGACATTTTTCCATACATACACCGCAGCCTGTGCACTTGTCCATATTGACATAACGTGCCTTCTTACGGATATCTACTGTAAAGTCGCCTACGAAGCCTGAAACCTTTTCGATTTCACTGTAGGAATAGATTGTGATTTTTTCGTGTGCAGCTGCATCAACCATTTTAGGAGTAAGAATACAAGCTGAACAGTCAAGTGTGGGGAAGGTCTTATCAAGCTGAGCCATCTTACCACCGATTGAAGGTGTCTTTTCAACGATGTCAACCTCATAGCCTGCGTCAGCAATATCAAGAGCTGACTGGATACCTGCGATACCGCCGCCGATTACAAGAGCTCTTTTTGTAACTCTGCTTTCACCGGGCTTAAGTGAAGTGTTAAGGCTTACCTTAGCAACTGCAGCTCTCATAAGAATAACTGCCTTTTCGGTACCCTCTGCGATATCCTTGTGAATCCATGAGCACTGCTCACGAAGGTTTGCAATTTCAACCATATAGGGGTTGAGGCCTGCTTTTTCAGCACATTTTCTGAAGGTTGCTTCATGCATACGGGGTGAACAGGAGCAAACAACAATACCTGAAAGGTTCTTTTCCTTGATTGCCTGAGCAATCTTCTCCTGACCTGCTTCTGAACACATGTACTGATATTCTTCGGCGTGAACTACGCCCGGCTCAAGCTTAGCCATTTCTACAACTTTATGAACATCTACAGTTGCAGCAATATTACTGCCGCAATGACAGACAAATACACCAATACCGCGCATAAATTCACCTCCTGTACTTTCTGAATGCGCTTACGAGAAGCTGCTGAGGAAGGTCTTCATCAATAAGTGCGGGAATTTCATCCGCCTTAAGATAGTTACCGCCCTTTTCTCTTACTACAAGCTGTCTTGCAGCGTCAACAATTTTGCCCGGCTTAACATTTCTGGGGCAACGCTCAACACAAGCGAAGCATGAAAGACACATCCAGAGTGATTCACACTTTGCAAGTGATTCGATATCCTCGTTTACAACGTAGGAAACGAACTGATGAGGCTTGATATCCATAGCATCAAAAGCAGGACAAGAAGCTGAGCACTTACCGCACTTCATACATTTGAGAGGGTTAGTACCGCTGATTTCCTTGATTTTTTCTGCCTGAGTCTTATTTGTCTTTTCCACTTATGCGTCAACCTCCTCTTTCACACCGAGGGCTTCAGCAAGAAGCTCTGTGAAATAAACTACGGGAAGATCTGTGTCTGTGCCGTGGGTAAGATTGTACTGACAAAGGGGGCAAGCTGTAATAAGCATTTCTGCGCCGAAGCCTGCAGCACTGTCCATAACCTTCTGGCTCATGCTCACTGAAAGGTCTTTTGCCTTAAGTGATACATAACCGCCGCAACACTCGTTGCGATAGGGATAGATTACGGGCTCAGCACCGATTGCACGGATAAACTCTTCAATAATGGTGGGATTTTCGGGATTGTCAAAAGCAATAATGTCACTGGGACGAAGAAGAAGACAACCGTAATAAGCACCGATCTTCTTGCCGGTGAGAGGGTTAACAACCTTCTTCTTGAGCTCATCAAAACCGATACGGTCACGAATCACTTCAAGGAAGTGAAGAACCTCTGTTTCACCAAGATAAGGTTCATCGAGTTTCAGGTAGTTGTTCGCTCTTACTCTGATATCCTCTACATTCTTCATGTCATCATTTACTCTCTTGACAACATGGTAGCAAGCAGAACAAAGAGTTACAAGGTCCTGACCTTTTTCTTTTGCCTCGTTAAGCACACGAACAGAAGAAAGCTTTGTAGCAATTTCATCACTGCTTAAGGGATATACACCGCCGCAGCACTGCCAGTTTTCTGCTTCCTCCAGCTCAAAGCCGAGGGCTTTTGCCGATGCTCTTGCATAGTCATCCAGTTTTTTCGCCTTAGTTCTTAAGGTACATCCCGGATAATAACTGTACTTCATACATCTACGATCCTTTCTATTTTTATTGCGACCGATTACTCGGTCCCCTCCATGCCGGAAACGTTCGACGCTTCTGTCAGGTCTCCATACTTCTCTCCTTGAGAAAGTCGCAAAACACCAACATAGATTATTCAACTAATAATACCATTTTAAGAAAAAAATATCAACACTTTACGGCATTTTTTTCGCTTTATTTTGCTCCATTTTTTGTGTTTTTTTGTATTTTTTTCTCAGCGTCTGAAAATCTTTGTCTGCAGCAACTTTAATACAGATTTTTCATCACAAAAAAAGAGCAAGGGAAAATTCCCCTGCTCTTAATTAAACATATTAGTCATCAAGACCTTTACCGATTGATCGCTCAACCACGTCCATTGCTGCTTCTGCAAAAGCTTCTTCGTCCTTCTTGCTGATATTGTAGATGAACTGCATTGAAGCAAATGTAAGGAATGAACCGATTACAAGAACAAGAATGTAAAGGTTCTTAACGTCTGAACCGAAGTTTTCGGGCTGAATTGCGTTTTCACCTTCAACAAAGCCGATTGCTGTAAGACCTACTGAAACAACTGCCTGACCAATACCCTGTGAAAGCTTACGGAAGAATGAGTAAAGAGCGTAAAGTGAACCTTCTTCTGCCTTACCTGTCTTACGGTAGCTTACCTCGATACAGTCAGCAACGATAGCCCATACAGCTACCTGGAAGATGCAGTTACCTGTGTTGAGGAACATAAGAGTGCAGATATAAAGAATCATACCTGTTGAATCAGCTGACATGGGAAGAAGCATAAATGCAAGACCGCCCACTGAGCTGATAAGAGTTGCAACTGCAATAAGCTTTTTCTTACCGAATTTAGCTGTAAGCTTACCGATGAACACCATAACAAGAATCATAGGTGCATATGAACCTATCATAGCCATACCAATCTTACTTGCATCGTTGAAGAAGTACTGGAATACCATGTTGTTAAGTGACATTGTTGAGTTGAAAAGAGCAACTGAAGCTACTGTTGCAAGAGTTGCACCAACCATAGCTCTGTTTGTGAAGAATGCCTTGAAAGCTGAGAAGAATGCCTTTGCACCTGTTACGTTTTCACCTGAATCATTACGCTGAACACGTTCTGTAACAAGCTTTGTTGTGCCCCAGAGAACAATAAATGCAAAAATTGACATTATAAGAGCAACGGGAAGAAGAGTTTCACCCTTAAGTGTCTGAACTTCAACGCCGTTTGCATCTGTTGTTGTGTTGTAAACGATACCGGGAAGAACGATCATAATAACGATTGCGGGAAGAGCAGCACCGATTGAACGGAATGTTGAAAGAGCTGTTCTTTCCTGAGGCTTATCAGTAATTACTGAATGGAGTGAGCCGTAAGGAACGTTAACCATTGTGTAAGCTACTGACCAGAGGCAGTAAGAAATAAGACACCATGCATATTTACCTGCATATGAGAAATCCTTTACGGGAGCAAAAATCATAACGTTGAAAATTACAAGAATTATACCGCCAAGAATAATCCAGGGCATATACTTACTCTTTTTGCCGATTCTCTTTGTGTCTACAAGGTTACCGATAAGAACGTCATTGATAGCGTCCCAAAGCTTTGAAATAAGGATAATTACCGCATAGTCTGTTGCTTTGATACCGATATACTGAAGATAGAAAAGCTGCATAAAGGTTGAAACAAGCTGGAATGAGAAGCCACAGCCCATATCACCCATAGCATAGCCTAACTTATCCATCCAACCAAAAGGTCTTACTGATTTTGTGTTAGTGTTCATTGTTGATATTCTCCTTTGTTTTTTTATTTCAGCAGAGTCTCCCCTGCTTATTTACGGTTTTGTTTAGTTGGTGAGTTGATGCGGACACAGAACCCTATCCACCTTTTCTTAAAAGGGACAGCTTTGTATCCATACGAAAACAAAATTTAATTTTCGTCAGCAATACAATCGGAGCAAAGCGACCCGCATTTCAACTTTCAACTTTCAACTTTAATATTTATCTCTGAACACGACCTGAAGCGTCGCCGCCTGCAAGCTTTTCTACTTCTGAAACGCTTACGCGGTTGTAGTCGCCTTCAATTGAGTGCTTGAGAGCTGACGCTGCAACTGCAAATTCAACTGCTGCCTGAGTGTCCTTACCGCTGAGGAGTGCGTAAATAAGACCGCCGCCGAAGCTGTCACCGCCGCCTACACGGTCAACGATGTGAAGGTGATACTCCTTTGAGAAGCAGTAGTTTTCACCGTCGTAAAGCATTGCTGCCCAATCGTTATCGTTAGCTGAAATTGATGAACGAAGAGTAATTGCAACCTTTTCAAAGCCGAATGTGTCCTTGAGCTGCTTTGCAACTGACTTGTAGCCGTCCTTGTTGAGCTTACCGCCATAGATGTCGGTGTTTTCAGCTTCAATACCGAATACATCCTTTGCATCTTCTTCGTTTGAAATACAAACATCAACGTACTTGCAAAGCTCTGTCATAGCCTTTCTTGCTTCTTCTCTTGTCCAGAGCTTACCTCTGTAGTTAAGGTCGCATGAAATCTTTACACCCTTAGCCTTAGCAGCCTTACAAGCATCAAGACAGATGTTTACAAGGTCACCGCCGATAGCGGGAGTGATACCTGTGAAGTGGAACCAGTCAGCTCCGTCGAAGATTTTATCCCAGTCAAAATCTTCTCTCTTTGCAAGCTGAATTGCTGAGTATGCTCTGTCGTAGATACATACTGAGCCTCTCTGTGAAGCACCCTTTTCAAGGTAGTAGATACCAACTCTTTCGCCGCCTCTTACGATGTCCTTTGTGTCAACACCGAGAGCACGCAGTGAGTTTACTGCAGCCTGACCGATTGCGTGTGAAGGAAGCTTTGTTACAAATGAAGCGTCCATACCGTAGTTACTGAGTGAAACTGCTACGTTTGCTTCACCGCCACCGAAGGTAGCCTGCATCTGGTCATTCTGGAAGAAACGGTAATAACCGTTGGGAGCGAGTCTGAGCATAAGCTCACCGAAAGTTACAATTCTTTTAGACATTCTGTGTGTCCTCCTTATTTCTGTTCAATGCAGATTTCAAAGCCTGCAACTGTATCCTTAAGTCCGAAGCATGAAACATTACCCTTTGCATCGTACCAGATGTCGGGATCAATTTCTACGCCCATTCTCTGAACATAAGCCATTGCACGGTTGCCGTTAAGAGTTGAAATTACAATACAGCCCTTAGCGTCGCTTTCATCTCTTGAGAAGCAAACTGCTCCGTCAGCAGCGATACCGCACTCTGTTTCCTTATATTCAAAGCCGAAGAGATTGCAGAGGAATTTAGCATCCTTTTCTGCATTAGCACTGTTGCCGTAAACGCAAACCTTGTTGAGCTTGAAGCCGAGCATAGTTTTAACTGCTTCCTTACACTTAGCAGTAATACCGTCCCAGTCGCCCTTTGCAATATCAGCGCTTGTTGCAAGCCATGTGCCGCCGCAGCAGATAATGCGGTCAAATGAAAGGTAATCGTTGAGATTCTTAGCATTTACGCCGCCTGTAGGCATCCATTTTGCAGCCTGATAGGGACCTGCAAGAGCCTTAAGCTTTGCAACACCGCCGTTAGCTTCTGCAGGGAAGAACTTGATATTTGTAAGACCCATGCTCATAGCCTGTTCCATTTCACCGGGTGTAGCTGCACCGGGCATCATGGGAATGCCGAGAGACTTGATATAAGCAATCATTTCGGGGTTGAAGCCGGGTGTTACAATGAACTTTGCACCGGCAGCAACTGCTCTGTCAGCCTGTTCCTTTGTAAGAACTGTACCTGCACCAACAAGCACATCGGGACATTCTGCCGTAATTCTTCTGATTGATTCTTCAGCGGCAGCAGTTCTGAAAGTAATTTCAGCTGCAGGAAGACCGCCGTCACGAAGAGCCTTTGCAAGAGGTACTGCTTTGTCAGCATCGTCAATTGCAACAACAGGAATAATACCAAGCTCGTAAATTGTCTTGAACATATCACTCATTTTAATGTATCTCCTTTGAATATTTATAAAAATTGTGTAAATCAGATTTATTTATAGTGTGGAGAGTGAAGAGTGGAGTGTGGAGTTAAGGGTCGCTTCGCTCCGATTATATCCGTATGAGCATCTACCTGACTTTTATATTCATACCGCCAAAGCAGAAAGATAAATTCGGCGGGTAGAGTTTTCATCATTTCAGCTAATTAAAAACGGATATAATCTGCTCTTTACCCTTTATGACACAATCTGCTCCGCAGACTGTATCTTACCGCAAGAGGAAATGTAAAGATGTGACCACAACTTCACTCTTCACACTCCACACTTCACTCTGAGTAGTGGCGACCTCAGTCGCCGCTACGGCATTAAACACCTGAATAGCTTGAGAAGCCACCGTCTACAGGAATAACAACACCTGTGATGAATGAAGCAGCTTCGTTGTTTACAAGGAAGAGAAGTGCACCGTCAAGCTCCTCACTTTTACCGAAACGACCCATAGGAGTTGCAGCAAGAATTTTGCCTGTTCTCGGTGTGGGTGAACCGTCTTCATTAAAGAGAAGTGCAGCATTCTGCTTTGTTGAGAAGAAGCCGGGAGCAATTGCATTTACTCTGATGCCTACCTTTGAAAAATGAACTGCAAGCCACTGTGTAAAGTTTGAAATTGCAGCCTTTGCACCTGAGTAAGCAGGAATTTTTGTAAGAGGTGTGTATGCGTTCATTGATGAAACGTTGATAATGTTACAACCCTCTCTGTCTACCATCTGACGTGCAAAAGCCTGAGTAGGAATAAGTGTGCCAAGGAAGTTGAGATTGAACACGAAGCTTACGCCCTCAGCATCAAGGTTGAAGAAGGTTTTGCTGTCTTCATCGAGATCACCCGGGAAGAAATATTCCTTGTCTGTTGTTGCTCTTGCGTTGTTACCGCCTGCACCGTTGAGAAGAATATCGCAGTCACCGAATTCAGCCTTTACGGCATCAGCTACTGCATAGCAGTTTTCTTTATCAAGTACGTTACACTTGAAAGCCTTTGCAACTCCGCCTTCTTCTACGATTTCATCAGCGAAAACCTTTGCAGCTTCCTCGTTGATATCAAGAAGAGCAACCTTAGCGCCTGCTCTTGCAAGAATTTTTGCAAAGTTTGAGCAAAGCACACCGCCTGCACCTGTTACAACTGCAACCTTACCTATAAGGTCTGTGTTAAGAACATTCTTAAGCATTATATTTCCTCCTTATTTGTTAGCCTTTTCACAAGCCTCGAAAAGACCGTTGATATATGTTGCACCGAGAGCTCTGTCATAAAGGCCGTAACCGGGTCTGCCTGTTTCGCCCCAGATCATTCTGCCGTGGTCAGGTCTTACATAACCGTCAAAGCCGGTTTCTACAAGCGCCTTTACAACCTCGTACATATCAAGGCTGCCGCAATCTGAAAGGTGTCCGCTTTCTTCAAATGAGCCGTCATCGAGAATTCTGATGTTACGGATATGCATGAAAGCAATTCTGTCCATAGCACTGTATTTTCTGATCATTGCAACAACGTCGTTGCTCTTTGCGCAACCGAGTGAGCCTGTGCAAAGACAGAGTGAGTTAGCAGGTGAATCAACAATCTTAAGGAATCTGTCAAGATTCTCTTCGCATGTGATGATTCTGGGAAGACCGAAAATGGGATATGGAGGATCATCGGGATGAATAGCCATTCTTACACCGCATTCCTCAGCAACAGGAATAACCTTCTGAAGGAAGTATGTGAGGTTGTCCCAAAGACCGTCTTCGCCGATAACAGCGTAAGCCTTGAAAAGGTCCTTGATTTCGTCCTTTGTGTAGCTTGCGTCCCAACCGGGAAGGTCAATATCGTCTACGAGAGGGTCAAGACCTCTCATCTGATCCCAGTACATAACAAGGCTTGTTGAGCCGTCTTTGTCTTCCTTATCAAGCTGAGTTCTTGTCCAGTCAAATACGGGCATAAAGTTATAGGTTACGCACTTAACACCGTACTTTGCACAACGTCTGATGTTTTCGCAGTAAACGTCGATAAGCTCATCTCTGTTTGCTGAACCGAGCTTGATGTCTTCTGAAACGGGAATTGATTCAACAACGTCAAAAATAAGGCCGTGATCCTCACATTCCTTTTTCATCTGCTGAAGGCTTTCTTCAGGCCAAACCTGACCGGGCTTTACATCGTAAACAGCAGAAACAATACTTCTCATATTGGGAATCTGAGCGATATTTCTGAGAGTTACGGGGTCGTCCTGGCCGTACCATCTGAATGACATTTTCATAAGTATTTACCTCTCTTATATATTAAAGTAATTCTTTGCATTGTAGTATGAAATATCCTGAACGAGCTTTCCGAGTGTTTCCTCATCGTCGGGATATTCTCCGCCCTCTACCCATTCGCCGATAAGCTGACAAAGTATTCTGCGGAAGTATTCGTGTCTTGTGTAGCTGAGGAAGCTTCTTGAGTCAGTAAGCATACCAACGAAGTTTCCGAGAAGTGAAAGCGAAGCAAGACTCTTCATCTGCTCACGCATACCGTTCATTGTATCGTTGAACCACCATGCACTGCCGTGCTGGATTGTACCGGGATAACCCTCACCCTGGAAGGCACCGAGAACAGTATCAATAAAGCTGTTGTCAGAAGAATCAAGGCTGTAAAGAATTGTCTTAGGAAGCTTGCCTTGGTTCATTTTGTCAAGAAGCTTGCAAAGACCCTGAGAACAGTTGTTGGGGCCGATTACGTCAAAGCCTGTATCGGGACCAAGCTTTTGGAACATCTTGCTGTTGGGATTACGAAGGCAGTTATAATGAAGCTGCATTACCCAGCCCATTTCCGCATACTTTTCAGCGCAGAAAACAAGCATTTCAGTAAGAACTGCTTCCTGCTCGCTGAGAGTTGTCTCCTCACCTTTAAGAGCCTTTGTGAGAGCCTTATCCATATCCTCTTCACTCATTTCACAGAAGGGAACATAGTTAAGACCGTGGTCACTTGCTTTACAGCCGCTCTGGTTGAAGTAATCGAGTCTGTTTGCAATAGCCTTTTTAAGAGTAGCCATTGAGTTGATTTCAACACCTGAAGCTGCACTGAGCTTTTCTATATACTGAGGGAAGTCTTTCTTTTCAATCTGGAAAGCCTTATCAGGTCTGAATGAAGGTGCAACAATTGTATCAAAGCTTTCATCCTCAGCAATAAGCTTGTGATATTCGAGAGAGTCGATAGGATCATCAGTTGTACCGATAAAGCACACACCGCTCTTTTTGATAATGCCTCTTACAGACATATCCTCTCTTGCGAGAACTTCCTTTGAAAGGTTCCATACCTCTTCAGCAGTTTCGCCGTTAAGCACACCCTCATAGCCGAAATAATTCTTAAGCTCAAGGTGGCACCAATGATACATGGGATTGCCGATTGCCTTAGGAAGAAGCTCAGCAAATTTCTGGAACTTCTCTCTGTCAGAAATATTTCCTGTAATGCACTCTTCAGGCACACCGTTTGAGCGCATAAGTCTCCACTTGTAATGGTCGCCTCCGAGCCACACCTGACTGATGTTTTCAAAGCGCTTGTCCTCATAAATTTCCTTGGGACTTACGTGACAGTGATAGTCGATTATGGGCAGCTCTGAAGCGTATGAGTGATAGAGCTTTTTAGCAATATCGCTTTTTAAAAGAAAGTCATCGGTTAAAAACTTTTTCAAAAGTTCACACACCTTTCCATTATATTATCAAAAAAATTATATCACAGATATTTGACAATAAAAATAGTGAAAATTGCTTGACTCATTGTTAAAGTTGCTGTATGATAGCAAATGAGGTGAAATTATGCAGATTTTTGACCCGAGACAGAATATGTCTGACAGTAAATTTGAAATTTTCCACTACCGTGATGCAAAATTTGAGGGTGTGCCTGTGCATCAGCACGACTTTTATGAGGTATACTATTTTCTTGGCGGCAGTGTTGAATACAGCGTTGAAGGCCGTACCTATGAGCTTAAGCCCGGCGACCTTCTTCTCATCAATCCCCTTGAGCTTCATCAGCCGAGAATTGCTCCCGACCAGCAGGATTATGAAAGAATTGTGCTCTGGATTAATAAGAACTACCTTTCAGAGCTTTGCTTCAACAAAACTAGCCTGACAAGATGCTTTGATAACTCTATTCCCGACCACACCAATCTTTTAAGACCCACCAAAATTCAGCAGACCTATATTTCTGCTATGCTCACAGAGCTTATAATTGAAACTTCAAGCGACAGCTATGCAGTTGAAATTGCCTCAGAGGCTATTCTTCTCAGATTTCTCGTTGAGCTTAACCGACTTACAATAGACAGCAGCAGTGCACTCAGGAAGGATGAGGCTTCTTCTTCCATTATTCCCGATGTGTTGGAATATATAAACAAGCACTTCTGTGAAAAGCTGACTTTAAATGAAATTGCCGACGAGTTTTTCGTAAGCAAATATTATCTCTCCCACGCATTCAACAATGTTGTAGGCACAAGTGTTCACCGTTACATTGTGCTTAAAAGGCTCATTCACGCAAAGCAGATGCTTTTAAGCGGAATAAAAAGCACCACTGCCGCAACCAACTGTGGCTTCAATGATTACGCCGGTTTTTACCGTGCATTTACGGCAGAGTATGGCGTTACACCTACTGAGTTTGTAAAAATGAACAAGTAAATTAAATGCAAAATGCAGACCCTTCCACCGCTGAAGCGGTCCCCCTTCCCTTAAAAGGGA
>JBGVFK010000093.1:0-3176 GCA_045121075.1 Acutalibacteraceae bacterium
GGAACATTGAGCCTAAGGTTGAAGCAACCTGAGCTACAGTATAGAAATTCTTTCTTGACTTGGCATTAGGTGTCATTCGTACTGAAAGTGTGGAAAGAGCCACATCAAAGAAGGTGTCTGCAATATTAAATGTCAGATAAAGCACAAAGCTCCATACTACATTGAACATAAGTGAGCCTGAGGGCACAACAAAAAGAAGCACTGAAGCAAGTGTAAAGGGAATTGCTGACGCCATCATAAAGGTTCTTGCGTTGCCCTTGCCTGAACGGTTGTTATCAATCATTGCACCTACAATAGGAGCAATAAGAATATTAACTGCTGTTGAGGTTGATTTCATAGCAACCATATGACTTGACTTAAGACCCATATAGTCATACATAAACTGGTCAGTGTATGTGCTTACTGAGTCCTGACCCATGCAGTTGCCGAAAACGCCTGAAACATAGCCAACCTGCTCTTTGAAGGCTACATCAGGATTTTCCATAAATTTCTGAAGGTTTTCTTTTACTTTTCCCATTTTCTTTTCTCCTTAATTTAATTTATATTTCTCCGCCTTCGGAAAGGTACTTAATAATCAGCTCTGCAAAAAGAGTATTTGCCCAAGAAAACCATACACGGGTGAATTTCTGAGGCTTATCCTTATGAAAGCTTTCGTGCATAAAGCCTGTGTCCGCATCAGTTTGCGCAAGTGTACGGATAATTGAAAGCATCTCGTCCTTACTGTCACTGGTAAGCCCCTGCATTGAAAGTGCAATAGGCCATATATGATACTTTGGTGTGTGAGGACTTCCTATACCCTTAGCAGTTTTACCCTCGAAATAATAGGAATTAGCCTTACTGAGAATGAAGCTTCGTGTGTTACGGTACAATTCATCATCAGCACTGCAGTAGCCAAGATAAGGAAGTGAAAGAAGGCTCGGCACATTGGCGTCATCCATCAGGTTGTAATTTCCTCTGCCGTCAGTTTCATAAGCGTAAAAGCTCTTGCCGTCACTATCCTTCACAATTGCGTATTTCTCAATACCCTCAATAATTTCACCACGGAGCTTTTCAGCCTTTTCTTTAAGCACACTGTCCTTATATATTTCTTCAGCAATTTCACTGATATAACCCAGGGCAACAACAGCAAACATATTTGCAGGCACAAGATAGCCGTAAACACAGCTGTCGTCACTTGGTCTGAAGCCTGACCATGTCATACCAGTATAGCTGACAGGTGCACCCTTACCCTTATGTGAAAGAGTATCTGACTTACGCTTAAAGGGTCTGCGGAAATAATAGGGTGAATTTTCGTGTCTTTGCTCAATAGTCCACAGCTCAATTATTCTGTAAAAGGCCTTTTGCATTTTATCTGTAAAATGCTCTGTTGTATCGGCCTCCTTCCAGAAGCGGTAAATGAGCTTAACGGGATAGCAAAGGGAGTCTATTTCATATTTTCTTTCCCATACAAGAGGTGACATTTCTGTTTTATCCTTCTGATGACCCTTACCGTTTGCCTCACGGTTAAAGGCATTTGCATAAGCATCATAGAGAATACAGTCTGTCTGACGGGCAATCAGTCCGCTTATAACCTTAAATGCTTCCTCACTCACTTTTGCAAAGGGAATATAGTGATTCACCTGTGCTGAGGAATCACGCAGCCACATTGCAGGTATATCACCCGTAATTACAAAGCAGCTTCCGTCCTCTTCAAGCTGAACTGTTGTTTCAAAGGTGCTCATAAAGCACTGAGTGAACATTTTTCTGATTTTTTCATCGCTGATTTTTTCAGCATAGACGGCAGCAGCATCTGAAAGCTTCATAAGCCAACCTCCTTACACTTCAATTATTTTTTCAATATATTCTGACCTTACACCGTATGAGGTTTCGGCAAGAATTTTAATTTTATTTTTACCCTTCGGAAGCCTTCCGAGATGGGTAATCAGTTTATCGTTTACCTTATGAAGATAATATGTAGGGATGGTTTTTCTCTCCTTGAGAATTTCTCCCTTTTCATTTTCAACATAGACTCTGTAAATAAACACGGGCATACCGTCGGTGCTTTCAGCCTTAGGATATTCCACTTTATAAAAGCCATCTTCATCTGTTACGGTAATTTCTGTATCACCTGAAAAAACAGGAGGCAAAGAGCGTGCACGCTGCTTATCATAAGTGTATTCGCGGTTACTTCTGTCAGCGGGATTCTTAAAATAATATTCGCAGATAACCTCCTCTGCAAGACAGTCAACACCGATAACACGAAGGTTGTTATCCTTGTCAGCTTCAACTATAAGGAAGTTTGCGCAGTCCTCAAATGCTTCGGGATGTATCTTCTGCTCTCCGTCAACAGTAAGCTCAGTATATTTAAGTGAGCCTGTACCGATTGCAGTATATTCATTCTGCCATACAGAGCGTGGGTCATTTACGGGATAATGGGAATGACCCGAGAAATCCACCACATTGGGATATTTCTTTAATAAATCTGCAAACAGAATCTTACCCCAGCCATCCTCATCAAAGCTTCCGTAAACGGTATACTTGATATGCTCATGATGCATAAGAAAAACGGGCTTATCCGGTGTATCTGCAACTGCTTTATCAAGCTCCTTTTTCAGCCACATTTTCTGAAACTGTGAGTTGAAGTGCTTTTTCATTTTACTTGTTGAAACACCGATAAAATGATAGCCACCGATTACTCTGTGAAAATCGGTTTCCTGACCTGTAAGAGCTTTATAATATTCAAGGGATTTCTTTCCCATCGTGATAGAGTCGTGTCCTTTTGCAACGGTGCACAAAAACTTAAGACCTTTTTCTGTGCCGTAGTCATAGATTTCCTTGAAGGAATCGAACTCTGCCTTTGTGCCTTTATTTGTAATGTCACCTGCAATAAAAAACATATCGATTTTATTGTAGTGTTCATCCTTTGACGAAAAGCTCAGAGAATAATCAATAGTCTTTTTCAGTCTGTTATAACCTGGAGAACCGATGCCCTCTATATGTGAATCACTGCAGATTACAAAACGGAATGCAGGTATAAAATTGTTTTTCATATTTTCACCTCATTGAAACAATATGCTCAGAGCAAAAAGTGTCTGTGCTGCAAAATAGGTATATGAAACTGCGTTACGCAGAAACTGAGGCCGCTGAAATCCGCCCTTGCCAAGACCTATCATAATATCTGATGCGAGGAAAAGACT
>JBGVFK010000094.1:0-11153 GCA_045121075.1 Acutalibacteraceae bacterium
ACGAAGGGCATGCCGCAACGGATTGCTTCTTCACGGATTGAATCCATAGCCTGCTTCTTTGTACCTACAAAAAGAACTTCTCCGCCGTTTTCTGAAACTTCCTTAACGAAAGCATAAGCTTCCTCAAGCTTCTTTACGGTCTTCTGAAGGTCGATGATGTAAATACCGTTTCTTTCTGCGAAAATGTACTTATCCATTTTCGGGTTCCATCTTCTCGTCTGGTGTCCGAAGTGAACGCCTGCTTCAAGAAGCTGTTTCATTGATACTACTGACATTGTTATGTCCTCCTTTTGTTTTTTAACCACCGCAGGTTCAAAGGTACACAGCACCGTGAGTACGGCGAAACGGGCATACCAATCCCCTTGCGTGCGTTATCTGGTGTAGTATATCACACCGAAAAGCAAATTGCAAGAGCAAAATGCAAATTTTTTACTTGTTTTTGAAAATATTTTTCTGCTTACTGAATATTCTTCTGCGTCTTTCGCTTTCATAAGCTTCATCAACAGTGAATCTGCCGTTTTCAAAAAGAAGCACATTCCCCTCTTTGACTCCAAAGTCAAAAGCAGAAGCAGATATTTCCATATGGGTCAAATCTTCTTTTTCAAGAACAACTATTCCATCTTCAATTCGGTCAACTGTATATCTTTCCATATCAATCAACCCTTTCAAGCGAATCTTCAGTGCAGCGATATGTAATTGTGCCGTGAAGGTCCGTTCTTACAACAGCCATACCGTTCTGCTTGCAATAATCAAGCGATTCTTTGTGCGGGTGATTATAGGTGTTATTTCTGCCACATGAAATCACAGCAGTTCCTGCATCAACTTCATCAAGGAAAGCCTCATAAACTGAGGTTGAGCTACCGTGGTGACCCATAAGAATAACATCAGACTTAAGATTAAGTCCGTAATTATAATTGTATTCATAAACAGAAGAAAGCTCTTCCTTTTCAGCATCACCAAGAAGCATAAAACTGCTTTCACCTGCATATATCTTGCATATAACTGACATATCGTTCAGGTCCTTAACCTGTTCAACCGGGCCGAGTATCTGAATTTTTATATCATCCATTTCGAAAATGTCACCAAACTCAGCAGAGTAAGCATCAATTTCATTTTCAATTATGTAATCAATAAATCCTTCGTACACCTTTGTTGTTGGTGTGTTGAACTCTTCAAGCTCAGGCATAATAATCTTACCGACAGTAAAATCATCCATAACCTGAGTTATTGAACCGATATGGTCATCATGAGGATGAGTTGCAACTACATATTCAAGGTTAGTTACACCACAGGATTTGATGAAATCGGAAACAGTATCACCGTATTCGGAAAGACCGCTGTCAACAAGAATTGCATCATTCCCCTGCTGAATAAGAGTTGAAGAGCCTTGACCGACATCAATAAAATGAACGTAAACCTCACCGTCAAGCATACTGTTGGTAAGCTTAGTGTTATCTATATTAATTACATCAGCTTCTTTTACGCCGATTAGCGCTATTATAATAAATATGATAACTGTAAGAAGACTCGGTTTACTTTTTCTTCTTCTTGCCATAAGGCTTGCCACCTTTCGGTTTGTTTCTGTCTGTGCGGTAATTTTGATTTTTCTTTCTCATTTCAGGTGCAGATACAAGACATTTTTCGCCAGTACCTATAAGGTCAAATCTGCCGCAAATTTTAAGGGCTTCAAGCACTGTTTCTTTATTAGTAGGATTGTAATACTGTAAAAGAGCTCTCTGCATTGCTTTTTCCTTTGGTGTTTTAGCAACATAAACCTCTTTCATCGTGTACGGATCAAGTCCGGTGTAGAACATACAGGTTGAAATTGTTCCCGGTGTCGGGTAGAAATCCTGAACCTGCTCAGGTCTTATGCCACGCTTTTTAAGGAAAACTGCAAGCTCAATTGCTTCGTTAAGTCCTGAACCCGGGTGAGAAGACATAAGATAAGGCACAAGATACTGTTCCTTACCTGCGCTTTTGCTAAGCTCAAAATAACGCTTTGAAAAACGCACATAATCTTCAATATAAGGCTTACCCATTTTTTCAAGCACCATTGCTGAACAGTGCTCAGGTGCAACCTTGAGCTGACCGCTGACATGATAGCGTATAAGCTCTTTAAAAAATGATTCATTTTCATCCCTCAGCATATAGTCATATCTGATACCTGAACGGATAAACACCTTTTTAACACCCTTGATTTTTCGCATATCTCTGAGAATATCAAGATATTCACTATGGTCAGAAATAAGAGCCGGACAAACCTTGGGAGCAAGACATTTTTTGCCCTTGCAAAGACCCATCGTTTTCTGTTTTTCGCAAGAAGGTGCTCTGAAGTTTGCGGTAGGTCCGCCCACATCATGTATATAGCCCTTGAAATCAGGAAGAGTTGTAAGAAGCTCAGCTTCTTTAAGAATAGATTCCTTGCTACGGGATGTAACGTACCTACCCTGATGAAGTGCAATTGAACAGAAGTTACAGCCACCGAAGCATCCTCTATTGTGGGTAATTGAAAACTTAACTTCCTCTATACCCGGAACGCCACCAAGTGCTTCATAAGACGGATGGTAATTTCTCGTATAAGGCAATGAGTAAATTTCATCAAGCTCTTCTGTTGTAAGCGGAGGCATGGGAGGATTCTGCACAAGCATTTTATTGCCATGTCTCTGCTTGATAAGCTTGCCTCTGATGTGATCCTGCTCATCCTGCTGAATTCTGCATGAAACGGCATATTCCTTTTTATTACTTGCAACATTTTCATAAGAGGGACATTCCGCACCTGTTAAAGGTGTTTCTGTTACATCGCAGACATAACAAGTACCTCTTATATCTCGTAAATCTTTGATGTTTTCGCCGTTTCTGAGTCTTTCGGCAATTTCAACTGTTTGCTTCTCACCCATACCGTAAGAGATTAAATCAGCCTGAGAATCGAATATTATCGAGCGTCTGATTTTATCATCCCAATAATCATAGTGAGCAAAGCGTCTGAGTGACGCTTCAAGACCACCGATTATAATAGGAATATCACCGTAAGCCTCACGGATTCTGTTGCAATACACAATTACTGCTCTGTCAGGTCTCGCACCTGCTTTGCCACCGGGAGTATAAGCGTCGTTACTGCGTTTCTTCTTTGCCGCAGTATAATGTGCAACCATTGAGTCGATATTGCCTGAGGAAACGAAAAAACCCAATCTGGGTTTTCCGTAAACAGTGAAATCCTCTGTGCTGTGCCAGTCAGGCTGAGAAATCATACCGACAGTAAAGCCGTTATGCTCAAGCACACGAGATATTATAGCAGGCCCGAAGGAAGGATGGTCAACATAAGCGTCACCGATAACATAGACAAAGTCTACCTCATCCCATCCTCTCTCCAGAGCATCGTTTTTATTAAGGGGTAAAAAATTATTCATTGTAACTCCTTAATCCGAAAGCACATCAAAATCATCGGCAGTCTGTGCCGCACCTGCTTTCATTTCAAGATATTGATTACGGGTAATAAGTACATTTCTTGCCTTGTTATTACCTGTAGGTGAACTGATATAGCCAAGCTCTTCAAGCTCATCAACAATTCTTGCTGCACGGGCATAACCGACACGGAGCTTTCTCTGAAGAACTGTTGTTGATGCAGTATCAAGCTGAGTAATAATGTTAAGAGCCTCATCAATAAGTGAGTCATACTGACCGTCAGAGTCCTCCTGAATTTCAGCAGCAGCGCCCTTCTTCTTTGATGCTTCAGCAACCGCATTCTTTTCAATTTCCTGCATTATTTCATCATCATATTCAGCGTTAACCTGATTTTTGATAAATGAAACTATATTCCCGATTTCTTCATCTGAAAGATAAGCACCCTGAATTCTGACAGGCTTTGTAACGCCAACAGGAGCAAAAAGCATATCACCGTTACCGAGAAGCTTTTCAGCACCGATTGAGTCAAGAATTGTACGAGAGTCAACCTGAGAAGAAACTGAAAGTGAAATTCTTGAGGGAATGTTTGCTTTGATAATACCTGTAATTACGTCAACTGAAGGTCTCTGAGTAGCAACAACAAGGTGCATACCTGCAGCACGAGCCTTCTGAGCAAGACGGCAGATTGAATCTTCAACCTCCTTAGGTGAAACCATCATAAGGTCATTAAGCTCGTCGATGAAAAGCACAATCTGAGGCATAAAATCAATTTCGGGGTGCTTTTCAGCATATTTGTTGAATGATGAAATATCACGCACACCAAACTGAGTAAATGCCTTATATCTGTTTTCCATTTCACCAACAGCCCAGGCAAGTGAGCCTGCAGCCTTTCTTGCATCTGTGATAACAGGAACAAGAAGATGAGGAATGCCGTTGTAAACTGTAAATTCAACCTGCTTCGGGTCAATCATAAGAAGCTTAACCTGTTCGGGAGTTGCGTTATAGAGAATGCTTGCAATCATACCGTTAAGGCAGACTGATTTACCTGAACCGGTTGTACCTGCAATAAGAAGATGTGGCATCTTTGAAAGATCGGCACAGCAGATGTTACCTGCGATATCCTTACCGAGAGCAACATTAAGCAGCTTGCCGTTGTTGTTTTTGAATTCATTAGATGAAATCATCTCTCTGAATGTAACAGTTGAACGACTTCTGTTAGGTACCTCAATACCAACTGCAGCTTTGTTAGGAATAGGTGCTTCGATTCTTACACCGGTTGAAGCAAGGCCGAGTGCAATATCATCTGAAAGGTTAGTAATCTTGCTGATTTTTACACCTGGCGCAGGAGAAAGCTCATATCTTGTAACAGACGGACCGCGTGAAGCACCGATAAGTCTTGTTTCAACACCGAAGCTCATAAGTACATCAACAAGCTTTTTAGCAGTGGCCTGCATTTCACCTGTAAAGTCAGCATTGTTTTCAAATTTAGGTGCATTGAGACAATCAACAGGAGGAAGGACATATTCCTTAGCTTTTTTATCCTTTTCAACGTAGTTTTTAACTTCATCGATATTCTTCTGTCTGTTTGCCTTTGCAGTTGCAATTGCGTCCTTAACAATTTCTGATGCATCCTCTGAAAGCTCAGCGTCATCAGTAACAATTTCAGTAAAGTCACCAAAATCAATTTCCTGAGCAGGAGCTTCATGATGAAGGCTTACATCAGGTTCTTTCTCTGGTTCAGGAGCAAGCTTCTTCTTTTCTGTAAAAATATTAACGGGCTGTTTCGCGCCTGAAGAGATAAAGCCACCTGTTGCAGTTTTTGAAGTTGGTTTCTTAGCCGTTTTTTCTGCAGCTGAATAGTTAGCAGGATATGTGAATACACTGTCCCCTACTTTATATGTAACCTTTGCTGCTTCTTCAGCAAAGGTGTCGGGATCATTTTCTATTTTTGTTTCATTGAAATCAAAAGCATCTGTGCTGTTTTTCTCTTTTTCAGCGAGCTCCCTTGCCTTTTCGGCAGCAAGCGCCATTCTTGTTGCTTTTTCTTCACTGCGAAGTTTTCTGCGTTCTTCGTTTTTAATTTTAAGCTGTTCATTGGTATCAGAAAGCTTATCCTTTGAGTCGTTTATAGTTTTTGAAACAACATTACCGAAGGTATTTCTGTCGATATTAAGATAGAAATACAAGCAGACAGCAAAGAGACATATAAGGGTAACAGTAGCACCGGGTTTACCGAAGCCCTGAAGAGGTATACCGCCGAAAATTGCACCGAGAATACCACCGTAAGGTCTGAAGCCGGGTACAGCGAAGCTTACATTAGCTGCTTCAAAAAGCTGCTGCTTCCATTCTTCAAAGTCACCCATATTTGTTGAATAATTCACAAGGTGGAAGAAGCCTGAAACACAGCCAACGCAAACCGCACCGCTAATATTTGTTACAAGAAAACTTCTCTTGAGATTATTGAGAGCAAGTCTGACACCGATTACAAGCATACCGATAATCAGAGCATAAAAACCGAAGCCGAAAAACGCAAATATTGATGATCTGAGAGTTGCCCAGAAATTCTCACCCTTAATTAGTGCAATTGAAAGAAGAAACAATGCACCGAATATGTAAAGAAGCATAAAGGCATTGTAGTACTCTTCAAAAAAGCTTAAATCAGAGCTTCTCTTCTTTTTGCCAACATATTTTGAATCAGTGCTTTTCTTAGCAGTTGATTTAGCTGTAGATTTTTTTGTTGTGGATTTTTTGGTATTGCTCTTCTTTTTTGTCTGAGCAGAACCCTTTCCTTTTGTGTTATTAGCCATACTTTTTCTCCGTTATATAAGTGACATAATGAAAGCTGAAACGCCGAAAATAACGGCATACCAGGCAAAAAAACCGAAGAGCTTTCTCATATTTACCTTGCTTACGAAATTAACAATAATCGCTGAAGCGATAATACTTACAACAGCACCGATAATAATTGCAAGCGGGTCTACAACAAGGTCAACAACAAGACCTCTTATTATCTTTACTACACTCACAACAAAAATAACAGGAGCAGAATAAAGATAAACCTCTCGCATTATAACTCTCTGATCAATGTCGCATATAAGCATATTCACACTGCCGATTGCGATTTTCGATGTGCCAGGCACAACAAATGCAATAAGATTATATATTGCTGAACGGATAACTGTTTTAGTTGAAGCACTTCTTATGGTAGGTGCGTTGTTCTGCTTTGTATACCATACAGCAACAACAAATATAAGTGCGCTGATGAGAGATGCAAAGGTTGTTAGAAGAAGTCCGCTTGAAGAAAGGAACTTATCAAAATAATCAATTATAAGCATATCCTTTGAAACGGGAACGAACAGCAGCACCGAAGGGATAAGTGAATAAATTATGTTTTTACCTGCTTTTTTATATGTAACAGCTGTTTTGTCGTTCTTTTCACCCTTGAATAAACACTTGAAAATTTTTGAATAAATCTTTCTTAGGTTAAAGAATATAACAAGACTGAATGCTATTGAAAAAACAGCATAATAGAAGCTGAGAACGCTTCCGCTTTCAGTGTATCCGAGAACCTTGTTAAGAAAGGATACATGTGCAGACGATGAAACAGGCAAGGGCATCATCACACCGTTCACAAGGGATATTATAAGCATTTTTATGTACTCTATCATAATTTCCTCCGTTTATGTAATCTGCCGAATCAGGTTTTCCTGACCGACAGAAGGTTTACTCCGTAACAACTGTGTCATCTGTATTTCTGAAAAGAAGAGAAATACACCAGATTGATGCAAGGGCTATAACCGTATAAATCACTCGTGAAATTATTGCTCCCTGACCACCGAAAATCCAGGCAACAAGGTCAAATCTGAACAAACCTACAAGTCCCCAGTTGATTCCGCCGATTACAGTAAGAAGCAATGCAATTTTATCAAGCATCATTCATATCACTCCTTTTGTAGATATTCTGTACAAAAAGAAGCGATTTTATACAAATCAGAATTTGCTTACCATTATGCATGAGCCTGCAATATTGGCAACCATTTTGAAATCATTCTTTTTATAGAATTTTATTGCACGCTGATTACCCATACCGCAAGAAAGCATAACAGAATTTATACCTTTACTTTTAAGGTGCTCCTTAAGTGCATTCACAAGCGCAGTGCCTGTCCCCTGACCTTGACAAACAGGAAGAATGTCAATGTGAAGATGTGCCGGATACTTCTTTCTATAAATGCTGTGCACACCGATTTCACCGAGAGCCATTGTATAATACTTAAAGCCCAGCTTTTTTATAAGCGGCATATAAAGTCCACCGAAGGTTTTATAGTATCTGTCGAAGTTTTCTGCACAAAGAATATAACCTACAGCCTCATCGTTTTCATCCACTGCAACAAAACAGTTTGAGCCTTCAACAGAAGCATAATAATCGTTATACATGAGATTAAGAAAATCAAGATCCTTTTTTTCTTCAGTAGGGAGACTTGAGGTTTCAATACAGATTTTAAGAAGGTTTTCCCTGTCTTTATCTTCGTATTTTCTTATTGTAATCATTTTTTATACCCCCATAAGTTTTTGCAGGAAGTTGATACACCAAGAGCACCGCTTGAAAGCGCGTTCTCGATTTCATCTTCTTCGCTTATAAGTCCGCCAACAATTACGGGTACTTCAAGACTTGAGCTGAGCTGCTTTGTAATTCTCGGCATAATACCCGGCATAATTTCAATTGCATCAGGTCCGATAATCTTAGAAGCCTTTATTGCAGTTTCAATTGAAAGAGAGTCTATTACAAATACTCGCTGAACAGTGAGAAGTCCAAGATTCTTTGCAACCTTAAGCTGACTGTTTTTTGTGGAAATTATTCCGTCGGGCTTGATTTCCTCGTTAATATAATTAAGGGCTGTGGCGTCCTTTGAAAAGCCGTCAACAAGATCAACATGAATAAACACAAGCTTACCTGCATCCTTAACCTTCTGTGTAGTCTCTTTAAGATTAAATATACTGCCGCACAGAAGAAAAATAATTTCACAATCGCTTTTTATTGCATCATCAAGATTAGAAAGATCCTTCACCCCTATAATAATGGGGTTCTTCTTCATTTTTTCTGCAAAAACTTCTTTCATTTTACTCACCCTTATCGGAGATATTTTTCAATAAGATTTCTTAATTCCTCAGTACCGTCACCCTTTGTTGCTGAAAAAGGCACTACACAGATTTCGCCGTATTTTGTAAGAATGCCGCATATTTCTTCAAGCATATTCATTCTCTCAGTTTTGTTGAGCTTATCGCATTTTGTAAGAGCGACAACAAAAGGAATATTGTTTTCCTTCATATACTCAATCATTTCTATATCCTGCTTTGAAGGTGCATGTCGCATATCAACAAGCTGAACCACAAGACGGATATCTCTGCCTGAAGAGAAATAATGCTCCATAAGCTCAGACCAACGAAGCTTTTCTGCATTGGACACCTTAGCATAGCCGTAACCCGGAAGGTCAACAAAACGGCATTCATCAAGCTTAAAAAAGTTGATTGTAACTGTTTTACCCGGCATTGAGCTTACTCTTGCAAGTGATTTTCTGCCCATAAGCTTATTAAGAAGTGAGCTTTTGCCAACATTCGAGCGACCTGAGAATGCTATTTCAGGCATATCAGATTCTCTGAGCTGAGCAGCCGTTCCGAAAGAGCATTCATACACAGCGTTATCGTATCTCATCGCTTTCTCTCCTGTCTTTAATAATTATATCATGTGGTGTAAATTTGACCTTTGATTTTGTATTTTTAGCTGAGGAGCAAAGTGCAACACTAAAAACCTCATCAAGCTTTGTGACGGGAATAAATTCAATTGAATTCTTTACAACCTCGTCAATTTCATAAAGGTCGGGCTCGTTATCAGCAGGAATGATAACCTTTTTAACTCCCGCTTTATAAGCAGCCATTGATTTTTCCTTAAGACCGCCTATAGGAAGAACTCTGCCTGTAAGAGAAATTTCACCTGTCATAGCAACACTCTGATATACCTTCTCACCTGTAAGTACAGACAGAAGTGCTGTTGCAATTGTAACACCTGCTGAAGGTCCATCCTTTGGCACAGCACCCTGAGGCACATGAATATGAATGTTCTTAGTTGTAAACATTTCATCGGGAATATCATACTTTTCTGCCTGGCTTCTGATGTAGCTGTAAGCAGCTTTAGCTGATTCCTTCATTACATCACCAAGTGAGCCTGTAAGCTCAAGCTTGCCGTCACCCTTCATTGTTACAGCTTCAACCTGAAGCATTTCACCGCCAACACTTGTCCACGCAAGACCGTTTACTACACCAACAGCATCGTCAGAAAGAATTTCTTCCTTTCTGAACTTTTCAGGACCAAGCATATCATTAATAAGCTTTTTATTAACATTCACTCGCTTGATATCAGGATTATCAAGAAGCACTACACTTTTTCTGCAGATAGCACCAATTGTCTGTTCAAGACGGCGTACACCTGCCTCTTTTGTGTAGAAATCAATAAGATATCTGATTGCATCGTCGGTAAAGCGGATGCTTCTGCCATTAAGACCGTGCATAGCTGTCTGCTTTTTAATGAGATGATTTTTTGCAATCATAAACTTTTCTTCGGGTGTATAGCTTGTAAGCTCAATGATTTCCATTCGGTCATAAAGCGGACCGGGAATAGTTGAAGGGTCATTGGCTGTTGTTATAAAGAGCACCTTTGAAAGGTCAATAGGAAACTCCATATAATTGTCTCTGAATGAGAAATTCTGCTCAGGGTCAAGCACCTCAAGCATTGCTGAAGCAGGATCGCCCTTGTAATCTCTGCCGAGCTTATCGATTTCATCAAGAAGAATAATCGGGTTATAGGTCTTAGCAGAAATAAGAGCGTTTACAATTCTGCCGGGCATAGCACCAACATAGGTTTTTCTGTGTCCTCTTATTTCAGATTCATCACTTACACCACCAAGAGAGAGTCTGACATACTTTCTGCCCATGCTCTTTGCAACTGAGCGTACAATTGATGTTTTACCAACACCCGGAGGGCCAACAAGACAGATAATCTGTCCCTTGACATCATTAGTACGGCTTTTAACAGCCAGCATTTCGATGAATCTTTCCTTGATTTTCTTAAGACCGTAGTGATCATCATCAAGAATTTTTGTTGCTCTTTCAATATCATAGTTATCCTCAGTATAAACACCGAAAGGAAGTGTAAGAGCTGTTTCAATATAGTTTCTTGCTACTGATGCATCAGCTGAGCCACTCTGCATCTTAGAAAGTTTGTTACATTCAGAGATAAGCTTATTCTTGATTTCATCGCTACAATTAAGTGCAGAAATCTGTCTTTTGAACTTTTCATTTTCGCTGAGGGCATCCTCACCGTCACCGAGCTCTTCGGAGATAATACGCATTTTTTCGCGGAGGTAGTAATCTCTCTGATTTTTTTCCATAGCATTTTCGACCTTCGCTTCAAGGTCGTTTTCATGTCTGAGAATTTCCACCTCTTCTTTAAGAAGAAGATAAAGCTTCTGTAATCTCAGAAGAGGATTAACCTCTTCAAGAAGCATCTGACGGTCAGCGTAATTTGAAATTGTGTTACCTGCCACAAGGTCAGCGAGCTCATCAGCATTCTCTGAAAAGAATATCTTTGCAGCTACCTCTTCTACCTCTCTTTGTGAAAGGTGAGCATAAAGGTCAAAAATATCCTTGATTTTTCTGATAGCGGCCTTAGTTTCGTCGGCAGCCTCGTCCTTGATTTT
>JBGVFK010000095.1:0-9503 GCA_045121075.1 Acutalibacteraceae bacterium
CGCAGACTTAATGTAAGGTTTAATCTTGATAACCCTGATGAGAAAAGTGCTAATGACTATTTGGAATCCTTGTCACAGAACAATAAGCAATCCCGTAACAGATTTATTGTTGAGGCAGTTATTGAAAAGATTAAATCTTTAGACAATCCGAGAAACTTTACTCTTGAAGATATCCGTTCAGTTATCAGAGAAGAATTGCGGGATGTTTCATTCGTTTCTTCGGCACAGCCTTCAGTACAGACAGTTGATACTGAGCTGACAGAAGAACAGAAAGAAAAGAACGATGCTGAAGCTCTGTCTTTTCTTGAAAACTTTATGTGAGCCAAAAGTATAGATTTTTGGCTCAAAATAGTGAAAAGTCAAAATTTTATGAGCCACTTTGGCTCATTGATATTAAATCAAAAGGATATATTTTAAGGGCGCCCTTATCTGCGGTGAAGGAAGACAGACGAAGCACTTATCTATCTTGCAGATGTCTGTCCTACACCGTAGCGAGCAGGGAACTTGTACGGCAAGTTCCAAATTCTTTAGGGTCCCTTAATCCCTAAAAATAAAAATTGCAGGAAAGGTAAAAATAATAAGTGATAAAATGTTGACATTATCACGGCTGACCGATATAATAATAGTGAAAGTAGGTGATAACAATGATGCTTAATCAGATAATGGAAAGCAAAAATATTTCCCGATACCGTTTATCAAAAAACAGTGATATTCCCTATACTACTCTTACAGATATACTTTCAGGCAAGGCTGAATTAAAAAAATGCAGTGCCGAAACCGTGTATAAGCTATCAAAGGTTTTGGGTGTTTCTATGGAAGAGCTTCTTGAACCTTGTTTTGTTAAGCGTACGAGCTTTGAACTTTTCAAGAGCAATGTTTGTCATAAACTAAAAGAGCTCGGTGATATTGATTTCATCATTGATACACTTGAAAGTAATGAAATACTTGATTATTATAACCGACAGTGGTATGCGGAATGCTTTTACCTTCTTGCAATGCTTGACTATGTCAGTAGGGTTAATGATGTACCCTACTGTGAGGAGTATAGTGATTTGAGAAAGCAAAAGCTCTCTGAGACCTTGTATCCTGCAAGTGTCATTGCGGCAACTACAGTTTCAAAGGATAACAAGATAAAGAGCAAAGCATTAAATGATGCTATACCCGAATTTTTAAGATTTAACATCATAGAAAGCGAGGTAAGAAATGTCTACTGATAATCAGAATACCTTTAATAAAGAAAATCTTGATTTGTATTTAAAAGAGCTTGGTAAGGAATACAGAAAATTAGTCGGTAAGGGAATGCCGACAGAAATAATCTTAATCGGCGGTGCAGCTATTCTTGCAAACTACGGATTCCGTGAAATGACAACGGATGTAGACGCTGTTATCAAAGCAGCTTCTTCAATGAAGGATGCTATAAATAAAGTAGGTGATAAGTTTAATCTTCCTAACGGATGGCTGAATGCAGACTTTATGAAAACTGCATCCTATACACCTAAACTGTCAGCTTACTCGGTACACTATAAAGAATTCTCTAATGTTTTACAGGTTCGTACCGTTTCAGCTGAATACCTTATCGCAATGAAGCTTATGGCGGGACGAAAGTATAAAAACGATTTATCTGACATAGTTGGTATTCTTGCAGAACACGAAAAGCAAGGTAAAGCTATAACATTGGAAATGATAAAAACGGCTGTAACAAATCTTTACGGCAGTTGGGATAAGCTGTCAGCCGATTCAAGAGATTTCATTGAGGGTACAATGGAAAAAGGTAACTTTGAACAATTGTATAAGACAGTTTCAGAGGAAGAAAAGAAATCAAAAGAAACATTGATTGAATTTCAGCAGGATTATCCCGGTGTTGCTACAACTGAGAATATAGATTCGATTCTTAATAATCTTAAGAAAAAGCAAAGCAGCAAGGATGAAATTCTGAATAGGCTAAAAAAATCCAAATCAAACAAAGATATTGAGCGTTAAACCAAAATGACATATTAAGTCGGCAAGTATTTACTTGTCGGCTTTTTTTATGTCCGAAATTATGAAAGGAATGGTGATATGAACACTACACCAAAAGCCAAAACCCAAAGGCTTGAAATCAGATTAACACCTGAAAACAAAAAGAAGATTGAGCGTTATGCTTCGAAATGCGGATTATCAACAAGTGAATATGTAACGAAAAGAGCATTGGGATTTACACCGAGAACGGTGTTACCCGATGCCTTTTTTACTTTCTACGGGAAACTCTGTGAAATCTGCAATAAGGAAATGACCCCCGAAACCGAAGCAAAGCTCTTATCTCTTATTGATGAAATTCACAGTGAAATTTTAAGTCCGAAAAAGGAGGTGAATGATTTATTGCTACCACAGGATTCTGGCCCGTAAAGAGCCGACTTAAAGAGGTTATTCAGTATGCTGAAAATCCCGACAAGACCATTGATAAAAAATATCTTGATGCGGATTTGTACCAAACACTGCAATATGCCGAGAACGATAAGAAAACCGATGAGAAGCTTTATGTATCAGCTATCAACTGTCCTGTTCAACGAGCCTATGAGCACATGATGACTACCAAGCTTCATTACGGAAAGCTTGGCGGTAATGTGGCTTATCACGGTTTTCAGAGCTTCAAAGAAAATGAAGTAACACCTGAAGAGTGTCACAGTATCGGTGTTGAAACTGCAAAACGTATGTGGGGTGATGAATATGAGATTGTTGTTACTACTCATTTGGATAAACATCACCACCTGCATAACCATTTTGTCATTAATTCTGTTTCTTTCAGAACAGGCAGAAAGTTTGAAAATCATATTTCAGACCACTACAAGCTCCGTGAGATTTCCGATGCCATCTGCAAAGACCGAGGTAAATCAGTTCTTGAAAATGCGCCATTTTACGGTGGTGAAAAAGCTGCCTATTGGCTTCATAAGCAAGGTAAGCAAACGCACAGAGATATGCTCAGAGAAGATATTGAAATCTGTCTTACCGTTGCTACAAGTTGGGATGATTTCAGAAGAGTTCTTTTCACTATGGGATATGAGGTAGATTACAGGCGATTTACCATTAAAGCAAAGGATTGGGAAAGAGGCGTCAGGGTTGAAGGTCTTGGATATACCGTTGAAGGTATTGAGAAAAGGTTCAATAAAACCTATTACAGCGGTCATCACCTTGCTGATTGGAACAACTTCTTCTATGCAAGGCGCAGATACTTCCCTCTTGAATCTGTCAGAAAGAAATTAGAGTTCGGTATTGAGCACGGAAAAAGACCTGAGGTTATTTATGTAAACACTATGTTCCTGCTCATTATATTAGTTTTTCAACTGCTGAAAGAAGTTGCAGATGCAATGCTTATCTCACCAGAAATGAGACACGCCGCAAAAGACATTAAACAGTATGTAGCTGATTATCATTTCTTAACTGATAATCAGATTCAGACTACCGATGACCTATCACAGAGTATTGAAGAAACAAAACTCAAAATTGCCGAGCTTGAAGAAAAGCGAAGCAAGGCAGACAACAAAAAACGCAGAGCAAGTACACCTGAAGATAAGGAGAAGTACAAAGCCCTGCGTAAGGAGATAACACAAGAAATCACGCCATTGAGAAAAAAACTCGAACAGGCGGAGCAGATTCTTGAAAAATCTCCTCATTTATATGAGCTCTTGCAAAAAGAGCATCAGGCAGAAATTAATAAAATTAGAAAAATAGAAAGGAGCCGTTGATATGGCTAATAAAAAGTTAAAAGCACCGGTAAATATCCAAGTAGAAAAAATTCATCCCTTTGAGGGACATCCGTATAAGGTTTTAGACAATGATGAAATGAATAATCTTATATGCAGTATTCAGGAGCAAGGTATTCTTACTCCTATAATTATCCGACCTATTGAGAACACAGATGAATATGAGGTGATAAGCGGACACCGACGCTTACACGCCACAGTAAAAGCAGGGATGAAAGAAGTCCCTGCTTTTATTTATGCCGTCACCCGTGATGAAGCGGCTATTATGCTCGTGGACAGTAATCTGCATCGTGAGCATATTCTACCGTCGGAGAAGGCATTTGCTTACAAGCTGAAGCTTGATGCACTTAGCCATCAGGGACAAACTTCTCGCCAACTTGGCGAGAAGTGGAGCGTAACACAAATAAGTGAGTCAGTGAATGATAGTGAACGACAGATACACCGTTATATCCGTCTGACTTATCTCATCCCCGAACTGCTTGAGCTTGTTGATGAAGAGAAAATTGCTCTCACACCCGCTGTTGAGCTTTCGTATCTCTCCGATGAAGAACAGTATTCTCTTCTCGGTACGATTGAGGAAGAAGACAGAACACCCTCACTTTCTCAGGCAGTCCGTTTCAAAAAGTTAAGTCAGGCGGGTGAGCTTTCTGATGAAAGTATTGAAACCATAATGCAGGAGGACAAAGCAAATCAGAAGCCTATGTTCAAGGTTTCTATGGAAAGATTACAGAAGGTCGCACCTAAGGTTAAGGATAAAGATTTTGAAGATTTCGTACTGAAAGCCTGTGAGCATTATTACAGGTATCTTCAGCGACAGCGAAACAGGGATGCGAGATAATCCGCACATTTGTCAAGGAGGTAATATATGAATAGTATAGATATAAGCAAAAACCCTGATTACTGTTTTGCGGCATTGAAGCTTATTGAACAGTTATTCAGAGATGGTAAAATCCCCGAATTTATGTTCCGCAATATCCTTAATGATTATGCGGACATTGTTGATGTAACTGAGTTCATCAAAGGGAATCACAATCAGAAAAAGGAGGAATGTACTTGTTAAATCCTAATATATTAAAAAGTCCTGAATGTCAGAGGCGACGACGAGTAGCTATATATGCCCGTGTTTCTACCGAGCATGAGGCTCAGCTTTCAGCCCTCGGAAATCAGCTTGATTGGTACAAGCCTATACTTGCAGCGAATCCTGATTGGGAGCTTGTGAGAGTATATGTTGATGAGGGTATCACCGGTACCTCTGCACAAAAGAGACCGCAGTTTATGCAAATGATAAGGGATGCAGAGTTGGGCGAATTCGATTTGATTATTACCCGTGAGGTTTCCCGCTTTGCAAGAAATACTGTTGATACTCTGCAGTTTACCCGTGATCTTAAAGCAAACGGTGTTGAGGTGTTCTTCCTGAACGATAACATCAAAACCTTTGACTGCGACGGAGAATTAAGACTTACTATTATGGCTACTCTTGCTCAGGATGAAAGCCGTAAGACCTCTATCCGTGTAAAAAGCGGTCAGCAGACCTCAATGGAAAACGGTACCTTCTACGGTAACGGAAACATTTTAGGCTACAGAAGACATCAGGAGCTTCTGCCTGATAATAAGAAAAAGGTTGATTTCTTTATTGACCCTGAACAGGCAGAAACGGTTAAGCTCATTTATGAAATGTATCTTGCGGGTCACGGCATGAAAAAGATAAAAGATGAGCTAGAACGCCAAGGTCGTAAAACAGCCACGGGTAAAAGCAGATGGTACGAAACCGTAATCGGTCATGTGCTGAAAAATTCTTTTTATTGCGGTATCATAACCTATCATAAAGAGTTTACGCCTGATTATCTTACACAGAAAAAGATAAAGAATTACGGTGACATTGAATTAGTACAGGTGAAAGGCAGACACGAGCCTATAATATCAGAAGAAGACTTTGAAAGGGTGCAATTAATTATGGCAAGTAAAACAGCAAAGCTCAAAAATCTCAACACAGGCAGAAGAACCGAAACGGGCAAAAGACCGAGAACAACAGTATGGGGGAAGCTTCTCATTTGTGAATGCGGTCATAAATTCAACACAAGACTTTGGGACAGAGATGACCGACAGAGAAGCTACGGGTATCAGTGTTACAGCTCTGTTCGTACAGGCTCTTATGAAAGCAGAAAAAAGAGAGGGTTGCCTCTTGAGGGTATATGCCGAACACCGATGATACCCGAATGGAAGCTGCAGCTTATGGCAAATCACATCTTCAGAGAATACCTTGCCGACAAAGAAAAGGTTTTAGCTCTTGCAAATTCAATGCTTGAGGCTCATATCAATGACACTGACGAAATCATTGATTATTCCGAAATTATTGATAATAAGAAACAGGAGCTTGAAAAGCTTACAAGGAAGATTGATAATTATATTGAAATGAGAGCAGAGGGCGAAATCAGTAAAGAGCAGTTCACAACCAAAACGGCAGATACCAAAGCTGCAATATCAAAGCTCAAGGCTGAAATAAGTGAAATGGAAGCCTTGGCGGGTGAGCCTGCAGAAACAGTGCCTAATTATAAGGAAAAGCTGACGGTTCTTCAGTACGCTCTTGAGCAATATACCAACGCAGATGACAATGACATCCCCGAAAGCGTTATTGAAGCTTTTGTTGTGAAGATTGTGGCTAAACAGGACGGCTATGATTGGTATCTCCGCTTTGACGGTGACCCGAATGACCCTCTTCACCTGAAAACTGAAGGGAAAAGGAGAAAAACCACCTCTGTTGTATCAGAAAGTGCTGTTTCTCCTACCAAGGTTGATAGCACCACAGGCAGCTATTGCAAACAAATAAGTTAATATCCGCTTAGGATAAGCTTAAACCCCACCGAGAAATCGGTGGGGTTGTTTTTTTATGCTAATTCTGATGAATTTTTTACAAACATTCAAATATAATATTAGTAAAACAGCATTGACAAAACAAGATTTAAGTATTAAAATAATATCAATCTAGTTAAAAATGCTCATTTTAACTAGATTGGTGCATAAAAATTAAAGTGATTTATTTTTTCAGGCGGTGAATAACTATTATGAGTTACACGTTATTGTCTCATTTATTTTATAAAGATAAAGATGAATACAATGCTTTATATCAGAAAAGAATATCAGCAGAATCAACGCGTATTTTACCTATAAAAATAGGTGCAAACCAGGCATTTTATTGTCTGTGTCCGGAAATTCACGAAATCAGTTTAAAGATAATGCAATTAGACAAAATGGTTTCTTTAATAGAAGATGAGCTTCCCAATGCAGCTTTGGTTCAGTTTGCTGACAGATGTCTGATTGATGAAATCAAACTAACTAATGATATTGAAGGTGTTTATAGCACAAGAAAAGAGTTATCTGCTGTTTTGCACGAAGTAACCGGTAAAGCTAAAAAGAAACGCTTTTATGGATTACTGAACAAATACAAGATGTTGATTAGTGATAACGAATTTCCATTAATCACATCAACTGATATACGAGAAATTTATAATGATTTAGTTTTTAAAGAGGTTGCTGAAGACTGTGCAGAAAACATTCCGGATGGTGAGATTTTCAGAAAAGATATGGCAGAGGTTACAAGCTCAACCCAAAAGGTCATTCACAAAGGTGCATATCCTGAAACCAAAATAATTCAGCTTATGGAACAATCTCTTAATATACTGAATCAAAAAGAAATACCGATACTGATCAGAATTTCGATTTTCCACTATCTGTTCGGATATATACATCCCTTTTATGATGGTAACGGAAGAACCTCTCGTTTTATAAGCAGTTATCTTCTTTCAAAAGAATTTGAATTTTTAATTGGGTTCAGACTTTCTTATACGATAAAAGAACATATAAAAGAATATTATGGAGCTTTCAAAGAATGCAATGATGAAAAAAATTTAGGAGATTTAACGCCATTTATAATCATGTTCCTTAATATTATTCTTGTGTCGTTTGAGAATTTATATGAGGCTTTGAAAAAAAGAAAAAATCTATTGTCAGAATATTCTCAAATTATAGAAAGCAGCGATATGGATGAAGAGTTGAAAAAATTCACTTATGTTTTAACTCAGACATCTTTGTTTTCTAACGAGGGTATTACAAAAAAACAATTAGGTGCTGAATTGGATATCAGCCCTTCAACAGTTGATAAGCGATTAGCTAAATTAAGGAAAAGGGGTATATTGTTAGAAGAAAGTGGAAAGCCAGCAAAATATATGATTGATTTGAATAAATTGCTATGATTAACTTAAAACACAAACCTCCTTGTAGCCAATACAAGGAGGTTATTTTATATTCAGTAATCACAAAACCAACCACATCTGATCAGCTTCGCTTATTTATATTCCTCTGCAATTTTTGCAAGTATATCCTTATCCGCAGGGCAGAAATCATAAAACGGAATTTCTGCAGGTGCAATCCATCTGATGTCGTTGTGCTCAAGCTTTTTCGGCTCACCCTCTTTGATTTCAGCGTGAAACAGAGTCAGATGCACTGTAATATCAGGGTATTCGTGCACAACATCAATAAAAGCTTCGCCAACCGAAAGAGTTATGCCCAGCTCCTCCTGACACTCTCTGATAAGTGCCTGCTCTTTGCTTTCGCCCTTTTCAACCTTGCCGCCAACAAATTCCCACAATAACGCACAGGATTTTGTTGTGGGGCGCTGACATATCATAAATTTATTCTTGTCCCATATTAAAGCCGCAACTACTTCTACCATAATACAATCCCCTTCTGATATTATAATTCAACAGCCTTGCAGATTTCAGGAATAATAAATTCAATGTCAGGGTGGTTTTTCTTAGTCATTTTTCTAAGCCTTTCAACGCTTACCTCACGGGTAACGGGCGGAAAAGCATTATCAAAATGGTCAACCATAATTTTCTTAGGCTGGTATCTGTCTATAAAGCCCTTTGTTTTTTCAGGCACAAAAATACTGCCACCGTTCGCGAGAACAAGAAGGTCAATATCATCGGGATAAGTGTCACCCGGATACTCACGGAATGAGCCTGTAAGGAAAATTTTCTTGCCCTCTGCTTCAATTTCAAAGGCTACAATCTCTCCGCCCTCAGGCATTTTTCTGTTCATAGATGCCTGCCATAACAGTCTGGGAAGCATAAGGGCACACTGAGGCACCACAGTAAGAATATATACTGGGTCGAAAACAATGTGTCTGAAGCGGTGCACCCTTATTTTGAAATCACCTATCTCGATTACATCATCGTGCTTGATAGTTTTAAATCGTTCCTCAGCCACTCCCCTACCCATAAGGGTTTTCTTCGGGGTTTCAGTGCAGTAAAAGGGAACCTTTTTGTCAACCTCTGCAAGCTCTGGAATGTTATAAATATGGTCAAAATGACCGTGGGTAATAAGTACTGCATCAAAGCCTGCAAAGCCCTCAATTGGTGTGGTTTCAATTCTCTTGTTCATACGCACAAACGGGTCAAAAAGCAGCTTTGTTTTTCCGTCATCAATGCCTATAGTGGCTGTGCCGTACCATGTAATCTTCATATTAAACTTCCTCTCCGTTTTTTAAGAAAGCCTCTCCCTGCTTTCTATAAGTTCATTATATAAAATCAATGGTGAAAAAAGCAAAAATGAACAGTGAAATAAGGAAAGTTGTATAGTAAAAGTGGACACATCGAAGAGTTAATGATAAAATACATTAAAGAGGTGTTCATAATGAAAAGAACTTACAGCAAAGAATTTAAAGTTAAGGCATGTGAATTAGTCCTGAAAGACGGAATAAAGCAC
>JBGVFK010000096.1:0-20067 GCA_045121075.1 Acutalibacteraceae bacterium
TTACTGCAAAAAGACCTGCAGTAAGACCGAATGCATGATGTAAAGGTAAAAGAAGAATTGATGAGCCGCAAATTATAACATTACATGCTGCAGCATACATATCTGACATAATGTTGCCGTGTGAGAGCATTACGCCCTTGCTCTTACCTGTTGTACCTGATGTGTAAACAATTGAAGCAAGATCCTTATCTGAAGGAATTGAATCAAGGTATTCTGTGTAACCTTCTGCGAGGAGCTTTTTACCCTCTTCAATCATTTTAGGAAGCTTCTTTAAGCTGAAATATTCAACACCGGGAAGCTCTTTTTCTTTAAGCTCATCAATGATGTCGAAATATGTTTTTGAATAGAAAATAGCCTTGCTTTCGCTATCTGTAAGAAGATATTCAACATCAGCAGCTTCAAGCTCTTTATCGATAGGAACAATAACATTTTTACCTGTTGTTACAGCAAAATGAGTAACAATCCACTCGTAGGAATTTTCGCCAAAAACAGCAATCTGGCAGTTTTTGAAGCCCTTACTGAAAAGATATGTTCCGAGAGCTGTAACATCTTCTTTAAACTCTGAGTAGCTTACTGTTTTATACTCTTTCTTTTCCTGAAACATAAATGCAGGCTTTGAGTTGTATTTTTCATCAAGGAAATTTACAAATTCTCTGATGTTGTTCATTTCAGTATGTTTATAAGGTGCATAATTTTTAAGTTTACCCATTATCTATTCCCTTTCAAATACTAAAAAACTATATTATTCCACAATCTACAATCCCATAGATTTTACACCAAAAATCTACGATTGTAAAGTAGCTATTGTTAACGGGTTGTTAATTTTGTATTTCGCATTTTTAAAATACTCATTAAGAAAATTAATCACATTTTATGCATAAAAATCTCCCCTGCTGCAAGACTAATTCTGAGGTGATATTTTATGAAAAAAGCAGGCAAATCAGTATTTGTTATCCTGAGCGTAGCAGCTGTATTTCTCTGTGTAATTTGTGCCCTTTCATTTTCAAAGGGTCTTAACTTAAAGGAAGGCTACTCGGTTTATACTCTTTCAAAAATAGGCTCTCAGGGTGATGAGGTAAAGCGCATTCAGAAAAAGCTCAAGAGCCTAGGCTACTACAAAGGAGCAGTTGACGGTGTTTACGGTGCAGGCACTCTCAAGGCAGTTAAAGAATTTCAGAAAAGCTGTGGACTAAAAGCTGACGGTGTTGCAGGACCGAAAACAATTCGCTACCTCGGGCTTGAAGGAAGCGGCTCAGGCAGCGGATATAACAACAGTGATGTAACCTTACTTGCAAAGCTTATTGCAGCAGAGGCCCGTGGAGAAAGCTATACCGGTCAGGTTGCCGTTGGTGCAGTTGTGCTTAACAGAGTTTCTCACCCATCCTTTCCCGACACAATTGCAGGAGTGATTTATCAGAAGGGTGCTTTTTCCTGTGTAAACGACAGCAACTGGAGTGTATCTCCCGATTCAACCTCTCTTAAAGCGGCACGGGACTGCATTAACGGTTGGGACCCAAGCGGCGGTGCAATTTATTATTACAACCCTAAAAAAACAAGCAATTCCTTTATGCACTCCCGACCTGTTATAACGGTTATCGGCAACCACAAATTCTGCAAGTAAAAGCAGGTGTTCCTTTGTCGGAACACCTGCAGTTTTATTACTTAGCTTCAGCCATAAGCTTTTTGATAATTGAGTTTGTCATAGAGTCAATATTGCTCTGTGAGGGGTTACTGCTGATTTTTTTGATTTTCTTATTATAGCTCTTCTGTGTTGCTTCATCGCACATATCAAGAACATAATAGAAGGTATCTGTATAAATGCCGAGAGCACCTGATGTGTTCTTTTTACCCCAGATAAGTGTACCGTCTGAGCCGATACCGGTAAAGGTAATGCTTCCTTCAGAAAGCTCCCAGTCCCAGACAATTGCGGGATAAATCTTATACTCAACACCGTCAATTGTAATAAGGAAATGGTCACCGCTCTTTTTAAGTGTATCTGTAAGATTAAGCTCGTTACCCTTTTCGATATCTGTTTTTGTTACAGTTGCATTTTTAAGAATTGTTACAACCTGAGAAGCATTTCTGCTGACAGCTGTGTAATTCTTTGAGTCAGCACCCTTATCGAACACAACAACATCCCAGTTGCCGTAAAGATTTGAGGTTTTAAGGTTAGTCTTTGCCTTTTCGCCTGAGAACATCTGACTCATAGCTATAGGCCAGCCGTCTTCGGTAAAGCTGAGTTCTCGCATATCAAGTGCAGGATAAGCCTCTACGGGAATATTGTATTCCTGAGCTACCTTGTAGCCTGTTGAAATTTCACCGTCTGCATTGAAGTATGCCTGAGACTGACAAGCCACATACCAGTTGCCGTTCTTTGTAACAATCACGCTGGGACTACCCATGCTTGCTCTGCCGATATCAGCGTAGCTTACGCAACCTTCACTGCTCTGAGTAAAGCCGTAGCCTGCAAGAAGCTGTGTACCCTTAGTGTACTGATTGTTCTTATTTGAGTTGCCGAAGTCCTTCATTTCCTTGCCGTTATAATCCACATAAGGACCTTCAACAGACTTTGAACGTGCAACTCTTACTTCATAGTTTGCATCTGCAACACCATAGGTCATAAGAAGATAATAGTAGCCGGTTTTTGAATTGTAAGTAATATCAGCACCTGAAATGAGACTGCCATTACCCTTGCCTAATGCAGGAATCTTACCCGGGTCTGCTACAACTGTGCCTGCGTTGAATTTATTGTCACCGTGCAGTGTTGCAACAACGGGACCCTTCTTTGAATAACGGCTGTCCTTTTTAAGCTTACCGTTTTTGGAGTTAAGCTCAACAAGGTAAATTTCACCGTCGATTTTATCCTTGCCGTAGTATCCGCCGTAAACCATAAACAGACCGTTATCTGTATTGATTACTGAGGGATGCACAGCGTTTGCTTCATCGTAGTGCTCCTTGATGCTTTCTCTTTCACCGTTTTCGTTAACCTTTGCACCGCTGTGATTACCGCAGGTGCTGATAATGAGGCCTACATCATCCCAATCCTTATCTCTTACAGCAGCTTCAAGGTTATTGGTCTTAACGCAGAAAATTGCTGATTCGTTAGCGCCCTCTTCCTTTGAAAGAGAGAAGTAGAGATAATAAGTGCTGCCAACCTTAACGATATCCGGTGCAAGAGGTGTTCTATCCTCATCGCTTCCTGAATATGAGATATCATCGCTGTAGCCGTGAGCAGCTGCCCATTTCTTTACGCTTGGGAAAACATTGAAATTAAGCACCGCATTACTCTGAGCGCTGTCAGGTGACGGGAAATATGTTGTTCTGCCTGTCCAGTTAACAAGGTCCTTGGACTTGATAACAACATTATCTGAGCCGAAGCAGTAGAAGTAGCCGCTTCTGTCGTCGTAGATTATGCTCGGGTCAGTGATATCATAAGCTGCAGCAGAGCCGAGGTAAGGATTATTTGCAGGCTTATCAACTGAAGGCTTCTTCACGCCTGTAACATCCTTGTCGGTGTTATCGTCTGCAGGTCTTTTGCCCTTTTCAAAAGAAGCAAGAACTGTCATTTTACCCTCAACAGCGGTCTTATACTGAAGCATATTAACCTTTTTGGTAACATTCACACCGTTTATGTAAAGGCTCTTAAGGTTATAGTATGCTGAGTCGTTTCTTTCGGGGTTGATGTTGAAGGTGAGTTCCTGACCGGGCTTACATTCAACACGGTACTTTTCGTCCTCACCCTTTGTAATACCTGAGTCAACAGTAATTACACCGTGACCAAAGCTTTCAACGAATACCATATATGAATCATATCTGATGTATTTAACATAGATTCCAAGGAGCATTGCAAAGAGAATTACGGTTGCTCCGAAGAACGCAAAAAACTTCTTTTTCATTGTGCGATTGTTTCCTTTCCTTTTCTCATTCCACTGTCAGAGCTGAAATCAGGTCTGAATAAATTGTAATTGCCTTATCGTAGAAATTGCGTTTAACAAGCTCAATCTGACTTTCGTCGGCAACATAAACCGTTGTTTTGAGAAGCTCTGTTTCAACATCCATTACAATAAAGGTTACATGGTAGCCGTGTTCAAGAGCAGTTACCTCAACCTTGCTCTCTCTCATAACTCTTTCTCTTTCGAGAATTTTCAGTGCGGCATTTATGCTTTTTTCTCTGACTGACTTTGGAATTGAGCGTTCAATGTTGCCGGTGCTTATTTCTGCCTTACCTGTAATAGTAATAAGCTCATCGCCATCAATAAGCTCAGAGGTTATCTGCTTTGCGCTGATAAGCTCACTGATTGCACCGTTGACCTCAAAGTAATTAGCAACGCTGTACTCCTGCAGAATTTCGTTTATCTGAGTTCTGGTCAGAGATTTTTTAAGTGTTTTTAAAAGGTAACAGACAAGCAGCTTAATGTCAGCTCGGTCACGAAGACCACCGGGAGCGATTCCTTCGCTGAAAGTATCCTTTGCCATACCTATATCACCTCTTCTAAATACATATATCTATTCACATTACATTTTACCACAAGAACACAAAAAGTAAATACTTTATTACTAAAAATTAATAAAATTTCTTTAATTGACAGCAAGAATATTTTTTAGTATTATTGTATCGTAGTTTATAGACGGGAGGAAAAGCAAATGAAGTGCAAATACACCACATTGCTTTTTGATGCGGACAACACTCTGCTTGATTTCGACAAGGCTGAAAACGAAGGTCTTAAGAAGGTAATGGAAATATACAATCTTCCTGCAACTGAGGAAAACTGCAGGAAATATTCTGAGATAAATGACGGGCTGTGGAAGAGATTTGAAAAGGGTGAAATTGAAAAAGCAGAAATCAAGGCTACCCGATTCAGAGAATTTTTCAATTATCTTGGTGTGACGGAAGGCTTTGACCCACTCCAGGTTAACGAGAAGTATCTCAGCTTTTTAAAAGAGGGCGGATACACAATTGAGGGTGCGGCTGAGCTTTGCAGAAGCCTTACGGAAAAGGGCTACACAATTTACATAATCACCAACGGAATTGCCCTTACTCAAGCTAGACGACTTGAATTAAGCGGACTTCTCCCCTACATTACTGATGTTTTTGTTTCGGAGACTATCGGTATACCCAAACCGAAGAAGGAATATTTCGATTATGTTCTGCAGAGCATTAAAGAAAAAAGCACAGATAAAATTCTCGTTATCGGCGACTCGCTGACCTCTGATATAAAGGGTGCGGAAAATGCAGGGCTTGATTATATCTGGTACAACCACCGCAAGGGAGGAATTCCCGATTGGCTGAGGGCTGAGGCGGTTGTTGAGGATATCAGGGAGATTGATAATATACTTTAAGTAAAGCAAAATCGTTCAGGGTGACCTGAACGATTTTTTGGTGTGAGATTATTAATAGTGTTTGATACCACACTTACATTCTCTGTTCGCTCTGAAAATTCTCTGGAAGAACAGACCGATTTTGAAGAAGAATTTCTTGATTCCCTTTGCGTGGCAGTTGCATGAGCAATTCTTTGATGAAGTGCCGTTGTCATCACCGTTATCGGGATCATCAGGATTATCGGGGTCATCGGGGTCGTCATAATTGGGATAATCAGGACCTTCGGGCTTAATCTCGTCTGCGTCTGTAAGCTTCTTGCCACAGAAATCACAATTCATGTTTTCGTCGCTGTCAGTGTGCGCAGTCTTAGCCATAGTCATTGTCTGAGTGTCACCGCAACGGTTACAAACCTTTACCTTTACGCCTTCATATTGGCAGTTGGGAGAGGTTTTAACTGTCCATTTTGTTGGGTAATCATGACCCTTTGCAGGTATAACAGTGGGCTTAAGAATATACTTTTTACAGGTATGGCAGTAGGTTCCGGCAGTTGAGCCGTCCTTTGTGCATGTGGCTGAAATTGCAGGCTCGTTAACAATGTTGTGGTTGTGTCTGATTATAACTGAGCTTTCAGAAATCTGAGTCTTACCTGCTGCATCTGAGAAATAAGTTCTGCAAGAAGCACAGTAGTAGTGCTCCTTTGCTCCGTCAACACCGCAGGATACATCCTTGGCAGGCACATAAGTAAGTGTGTGACCTGTTTTGGGAGTTGACTTTGAGGTTGAGTATTTGCACTCTGTACACTTGTCACCGTTTGTCTTGCCGTTGGTTGTACATGTTGCAGCATAACCGATTTCTCTCTGATTACTGTGCGCACCCACACGGTTAAATTTAAGCTGACAGGTGCCGCAGATCTGCATATGACCGCCTGCACATCTCACAACTATAAAATCGTCCTTATTGCTGACACCGTCGCAATTTCTTACAACGCTGATGTTTGCCTTAGAAAGGCTTGTGATTTTATGGTTATGATTATATACCGAATAAGTTGTTGATCCTACAAATATTGTTGCATCTGAGCCCGCACCGGGATTATACCATAAATCCTTAAGGGTAATTGAGCTTGTTGAAGGAACCTTGATTCTTTCATATTTGCCCTGATCGCTGTTCAGGCTTTCAAATGTTACTGAGCCAAAGGTTTCAGTGTATGTATAACTGGGGTCAAAGCTTACACAATATTTATTTGCTTCGATTTCACCGCCACCAACTCTGAAATTGAGTCTCTGCTGATTATGGCTGTCAGAAGCGATATAGATACCGTTACCGTTTGTCATTTCATTATGAAGAATACCGCCGAAAACATTCATCTCCTGAGCGCGGTCAACACGGAAAATTGTTGTATCAGATGAGTCTGTTGTTGACTTATAGCCGGAATCAGTACCCATTGAAAAGTCTACATTTACATTATAAATCTCAGCGAAGTAGTGATAAACACGAAGTATTGAAGCCTCAGGCTGAGTGGTATTGAAGATAATTGCACCTCGGTTGCTCTTACCGTTTACAAAATAAAGCTTAGCCTGGTTTGTAACATTAAAAAGGTACTTTGTAGCCTTTGAGTTAATGGTAAGCTTGTAACCGTTAAGGTCTACAGTAACTGCACCTGATTTTGCAATATTTACAGTATAACTATTTGCGTCGTCAGTAACTGTAATATGATTTTTAAGAACGATATTGGTAAGAGAGGTGTAGTTTTCAAGAGCTGATTTAAATTCAGCAAAGTTTGAAACCTCAATACTCTCCCCTTTACAGTCTACTGTGCTGAGTGCTGATGCAGAGATGCCGAAAGTGAACATAAGCGCAACAGCTATTACTGTAAGGAAAATTTTAAAAAACTGTCTTTTCATTTTTCTGTCCTCCATTCTTTATTCTATAGATATACTCTACCATTCTTTTCATATTAAATCAAGTTGGTTTTCTCAAAAATTGAGTCATGAGAAAATTTTTTTTGAAAAATTCAATTTTTTTGAAAAAACCTATTGACAAAGTGGATTAGTCGTGCTATTATGTAGCCACAGTGATAATGATAATCATTATCATTAAGAACACAAAAAAGTGAAGCAAAAATTTACTGTTCTTAAACTGGAAGAAAGGAAGTGACAAAGGTGTCAACCCAGAGAAACAGTAAGCAGCGTGATGCGGTTTACGCTGACCTGATGTCAAGATACGATCATCCGACAGCCGACGAGGTTTACTTCTCAGTAAAAAAAGATCTGCCGAATATCAGCCTGGCAACGGTGTACCGTAACCTGAAGCTACTGGAAAACGAAGGGCTGATACTTAAAATCACAACGGAAGACAGCGACAGATATGACGGCCACACTCAGACACACTATCACCTTTTATGCGATAGCTGTAAAAGAGTCAGCGACCTGAACATCAGAAACGATTTTAATCTGAACGACCTGCCCGACAGTGAGTTCAGCGGAGAAATCCGCAGCCACGCTCTTCTCTTCTTCGGTCTTTGTAAGGACTGTAAGCAAGTAAAAATCTAAAAAACAAAAAAGAAAAATTTAAAATTCTTGGAGGAAACAAACATGAAAAAGTATTATTGCCCCGTATGCGGTTACGAATCAGACGACGCTATCGAAGTATGCCCCATCTGCAAAGCTAAGATGAAGATGCGCGAAGAAGGCGCAACAATGACTTGGGCTGCTGAACACATTGTTGGTGTTGGCAAGGCAGAAGGCGTACCCGAAGAAATCATCATGGGTCTTCGCGACAACTTCAACGGTGAATGCTCAGAGGTTGGTATGTACCTTGCAATGGCAAGAGTTGCACACAGAGAAGGCTATCCCGAAATCGGTCTTTACTGGGAAAAGGCAGCTTATGAAGAAGCTGAACACGCAGCAAAGTTTGCTGAGCTTCTCGGTGAAGTTGTAACAGACAGCACAAAGAAGAATCTTGAAATGAGAGTTGCTGCAGAAAACGGCGCTACTCAGGGCAAATTCGACCTTGCTAAGATGGCTAAGGAACTTGGTCTTGACGCTATCCACGACACAGTACACGAAATGGCTCGTGACGAAGCAAGACACGGTAAGGCTTTCGAAGGTCTCTTAAATAGATACTTCGGCTAATAAATTTGTAGATTTTATCTAATATATCGCTATAAAAGCTGTAGGAATTTACCTGCAGCTTTTTTCATTTTGTGATATTGGTCTGTGATATTTGTTTTGAAAAAGACTTGATTTGGGATAAGTGCTTGTGATATATTTATATCGAGGTGATTAATATGGCTGATTACATCGTAAGAAACAAAAAGAAATACTTCAGAACTAAGCATCAGAATATATTTAAATGCGAAGATGGTTTCTATGCTTATAGACTTTATGTACCAACTGCCGATGTAGACACTTTCGTTACAAGAGATAAAATTACAAAGAAAAAGTTTGAAACTGAACGTGAAGCACTCTCCCACCAGCTTGATCAGATGGAGAAAGCTGAAAAGAAAGCTGTTGTTGATTTATCTGATACTACCATTGGAGCTATATGGGATAAGATGTCCGAAATCGAAGGCAAAAGTGCAGGCACTATGCGAAAGCATACTTCTGTATATACTCATCACATTGAGCCATTGTTTGCCAATATCAAAATCAAAGATCTTACCGTTGGATCCATCCGTGAATTATTGCAGAACCTATACACTGTCGGTGATGGTACCGGTGGCCGTGAGGGTGGTTATAGCTATGGCTTTGTCGAATCTATATTAAAGTGGTTTTACTGGCTCTACAACTATAGTTTTGAAAACAACTACATGAGTCGTGAACAATTCAAGGATTTCTTTGATGCGAAAAATAAAATGCCTAAAAAAGTTAAGGTGTCTGATACTAAAAAACTCAGGGTATTAAGCAACGCCGAAATATCAGCGATATTCAATTTGCTTAAAGGCACTGATTTATATCTCCCCGCTTTGATATCATTATGTACAGGTGCCAGTACCGGTGAATGTTTTGCTTTGTGTTGGTCAGATGTTAATTTTGAAACCAGAAAGCTTTCTATAAATAAACGCATTGTTGAAGAGGAAGGCGGACTTCTTGTTATCAAAGTTCCGAAAACCGACCACACCAAACGTGATGTCGATATTCCGGATATGCTCTACAACGCCCTTTATCAAAAGAGAAGAGCACAGCTTGCTGCTAAAGAAGACAAGCCTGAAATATGGGCAAAAAACAGAATCACTATCATAGATGACAGAGATCTCAACAGAAAGCCTATTCAAATGCCTGATTTCATTAATGTTGACGATAACGGCAAGTACATTAAAGCATCTTACTTTAACCCTTATGCTAAAAAAATAAGGGAAACCATTTGTCCTAATGAAATCGGTATTGAAGAATTCTCATTCTACACCTTCAGAAAAACTCATATTTCAGAAATGGCTACCAAACTGACAGAGCTTGTTCTTATTCAACATACAGGGCATTCCAGGGTTGACACTATCCGTAAATATTATGCTGCCAGAACCGATGAAATGGACCAACGCATCAGTAACGCTGTCAGACAAGTATCTGATCAATTCATGTGGTCAATGTCTGTAAGCTCAGCTCTTCCAAGAGAGTTCAACACAAGATACAACCCATCTAAAGAAAACCCACTCTATGTGAAACCAAAAATTGAAATTCCAAACACTCGTATCCCAAAAGAGCTTGTACCAATAGATAAAATTATAGAAATGTGCTTCGAGGAATATCCACCAGACGAAGAACTGTTACCCGAAGAATTACCAATGCTCATTGAGTGTGCTACACTCTCTCCTATTACAACTGATCACCATTTAATACCAAAGAATTTATCAGATGACAATTTTATCATCACCTTAAAGTGTTTTGATGATTATCCTAACAATCTGGAAGATCATATTATCGAAGCTTTTGCTGAAGAACATATCATTTTGGAATAAAGAAACAGATGGTTGTGATTTAAAGAAAAACAGAGTCTTGAAAAAGGCTCTGTTTTTGATTCAGGAAAGGTTATAAAATTCCGTTAGCAACATAATTCTGATAATACAGCGTTCTGTCCCCTACGGTTCTGCTAGATGTACAAATCAAGCCTGAAACACGTATAGGCTCACCTGTCTCGGCGTTAAGTCGATAATCATTATAGTAAAATGTAACAGGGATTGTTGAGGTAAAGCCGTTGCATACAACATTTACATTCACCTTATGCGAATTACCGAGTTTAACGATAGATTTTACTGTTCCGTAAACCTCAAACTCATTTTCATATCGCCTTGGTGAATGCCAAAGCGGAAGAATTCTGTCAACAATGATAGATGTTCTGAAGCCTCTGCCGGGGCGGTAATTAGACTGAATATTACCTTCAACCATTATCATATCACCAACCTTGTACTCACCGATAAAGTACTCAGCAAGACCCTTCAGCATCGTCACATTCGGACGGTTATTATCCCCTGTACCTATTGTAACTACCGCTGTGCCGTTTTTCTCACTTCTGTAGACGTGTAAAATTGTCCCACGAATTTTTACTTTGTTCAGTCCTTCTGTCATAATAAATAAAACTCCTTTAATTTATATTTTTCTTTCCTTAATAAGCTCCAAGCGTGATTAAGGTGTTCAATATTAATATGACAGATGGGTTATATAGATAACTGAAATTTTTTCGTTTTTTCCTGGCTTATCTTACATACTAATTATGATCGTCATAATCTTATATAGCTTCTCTTAGAGAAGCGGAAAAGAACTCCGATTCGGAGTTCTTTTTTCATATATATCTGGTTAACCGTTTTTAAGAATAAGTTCAACAAGCATATTACCTCTGCCGATTTTTCTGCCTGAAGCATCCTTTGTTTCATTATAGCGTTCTTCGTATGTAGCAATAACCTTTAGACGCATATCTTTAGCAGTGTACTTAGTTCCAAACTTAGTTATCTCACCGATTTGTTTATGTCTGTCATTGTAAACTTTAAGTTTACCAGCAAATTCATCAGTGTAACCAATGATTTTAATTCCGCTTTTTACAGGTGTCATCATATGTTACTCTCCTCTAATCTGTTTTTCTAATTCATTTAACATTTTCTCTTTACTCATTCTTGCTGCCGGGTGTGGTACAGCATAAAGTCTGTTATTATCAATGCACTCTTTTAATGCTGAATAATTTTCTATATTAAGTTTAGCGAGGTTTTCTTCTGTCAAAAACTTAGCAAAATACTTATCGCAAAGGATAATATATCTTGGCTTAATTATTTCTATTTCCTCAACTATCAACCTTATTACACCAGATTTTTTATACATTTTCCAATAAGCTTTTCCACTATTGCTACCTCCACCAACTTTGTTGATATTTGTAAATGCAACTGTTCCTAAAGCAGGTAAAAGCTTTTTGTTTTCAAATTCAAGAGCATCTTTCTTATTGCCCTGAACAGTCATAATATATCTGGCAGTATTATACCAAATGCTAGGATGTGAAGGTAATTCTCCTTCATTAATACTAATTTTATTCAACCAATTTATAAACAAATCTTCATCTAGATTCCTTTCAAACCATCCTTTAACACCATTAGTTTCACGCCCTATAACTAAAATGCCATTTTTAACATCATATCGTTTAACATCAATAACACCAAATTCATTTATTCGTTTTGGAGGCTCTTCACCATAACACTTTTTCCAAGTGTGACGATGTTCCGCTGTATGCTTTAAATATAGTTCTCTCAGTTCCTTATTAATTCGCTCATTTTCTTGCTTATTCATATTTTCTACTCCTTTTTAGGCGATAAAATATTTAACACCTCTTTATCAGTGATTTCACAATTCCAATGACTGATAAGCACATCGTAATTTTCAACTATCCACAATTCAACATCATCGAAATTTTTATAATCATTTCTAATATATACCAAACCATATCCCATATTACTTTCAGTCCACAAACATGGCTTTATTGTATCATCGTCATCAAATTTTGCCGTTGGTAGATAAATATTAACATTTAACCCCGTTGACTCTTTTTCTATGCAACATATTGTAAATGAATCAAATTTAAACATTATTCATCTCCTTACAAAGATTATACCTATTCGCCTTTACACTGTCAATTACTTCATCCCTCACCCATTCAGGCTGAAGCACCTCTACATAAGGCAGATACTGTAACGCCCAGAATTTGACACCTTTTGCAGGTGCTGTGAAGTTTACGGCAAAGTTATTCTCATCCTTTTCATAAATTTGAATGTCCTTGCCGAACTTATCAATAACATCGTCAAGAATAATCTTATCGCAAATCAATGAAATGTGTTCAGGCTTGCCGGTGAAAGCAAATACAGCTTCATCTGTGTTTTCTCGGAAGTCTTCACGCTCTTCACGAGGCTCATCAAGCATTTTAATATCGCTGATAAAATCAATACGGTAAAGGCTGATTCTCGGATAACCCACAAGATTACAAACGAGATAATAATGCTCATTCATATAAACCATATTATACGGATTTACTATGTATGGCTTTTCACGTCTTGCGTGGAGCTTTTTATCAAGACCGTATCTGAGATAAGTAAAACTCACCTGCTTCTTGTTTGCAATGGCTTCATCCAATTGCTCAATATTGAGTGATACCTGATTATTAAGACTTTTATGCTCGCTGCGGATTACGGAAAGATTCTTAATTTTCTTTCTGTTGTGCACACTGAGCTGCTTCTGCAGCTTTTCTATAAGCTCATCAGACTGCTTACCAGATACAAACGGAAATGCATAAACTGCATCGGTGAGCATAATAATCTCTGACTGCTCAAATTCACGCTCTCTGAGAAAATAACCCTTACCGTTTTCCTCATAAGTTGAAATATCATAGCCGAAATCAATAAGAGTAGCCACGGCACTGTAAATTGTGCGGCGGTCCGGCTTGAGCATATAGTCGCTCTCCATTTTTGAAAGGATCTCTTTCATTGTCATCTCATGAGACGAATCTGAGTATTCCTTCAGAATCTCCAGAAGGCACATTGTAATCGCTTTATCAGTAAGCATTTTGTATCACTCCTCAAGTGCTTTTAATATTCTTTCGCCGTATTTGTTTATCGCAAAGCTTGAATACCCAAGAAACTTATCCAGGTCTTCAAAGCATACTGTTCCGTCAGGCTCATAGCTTGTTTTGAACCTTATATCTCCATTTGCAGACCGATATTCAAAATGGCCGTAATCTAACAGACAATTAATTTCATTCAGCTCATACAACAAGTCAAACAATTTTCCACTGTACATTTTTTCATCAGGCTTCAGGGTCACAGAAAGCGTTGTTATACACACGCAATCAACTTCTCTGATTATTATCTCTTTTTCAACTGCGATGTTGTTATTTAGCATAAAGTAAGATTTGAGAATACCGTCATTAAGTTCATCATCGTAATAAGTGCAGCCGTTCTGAGCAACAAAATCACGGATTAACCATTCTAATTTTTTTGAATGTGTTGACTTGTTTTTATCGCCCTTTTTGACTCTCTGGAAATCTACTACACTCATTTCTTGTTAACTGAACGATTATACATAACAAGTGCTTGTGAAAACAGCTTATCGGTATATCCGTAACGTTGATAAAGCTCAACAGCTCTGCGGTATTTGCCGATATTCCATAGCCTTACAGCCTCTTTAAGTGCTGCGATTTGTTCTTCTCGTGTAACTGTTTTTTTCTTGAATAACATGTTTTGCCATCTCCTTTTTATTTTGTGATTTAATAATAACACAAGGAGGTGTGCAAATTTTTGTACAGGTTATTTTATTTATACTATAGCACACGGATTAAATGTTTACAAGTAAAAATGTTTTCTTAAATATTGTTTTATCAAAAGATTAATAGCAACTTGATTAGGTAAATTTGTTTTTCTGTTTTTCTTCTCCTATCTTTCATACTATTATCAAACAAAAGAAAGGAGATTTGAAAAATGGAAGAAAAGAAAAGCAAAGTAACAGCAATTATACTTTTAAAAGTTGTTGAAGAAGAGATTGAAAAAATTATTGATAGTGAATTTGCCAACGAAAACGACAACACAGACTATGCTGCTATTGATAAAATGTTAGCCCTTCTCGCTTCAATCACAGAAGTTACTGAAATGCTCAGACAAAATATTGAGACAAAATAAAATGACGAACCCACCCCGAAATGACAACAAGTTTCAGTGTGGGTTCTGTCAACAAACAAAAGAGTAAAAAAAGGAGTCTCCAATCGTGAGTAATGAGATCTAATATTAATATGTAAGATGTGCTTAGGTGATAACTGAAAATTTTAAATCAATATCCAAAATCAGACGGATCAACGCCTGAAAGTGATGAGAGTTCATCCAATTCACATAAATCCATATCACTCAAATCTTTTTCAATTCCTTCAGACATTCTTACTTCATCAAGAATCGCCATATATTCAGCTCTCTTTTCGAATTCATCCATCGTACCATCGTTATTCAAGTCAAAATGATCTCCAAAAATATAATCAAACATTTCTCGCCCTCCTGAATTATTATCCAAACTTTCCAATTAACCACAACACCCAACCGATAACAGCTAACACAATAAGTACTGTGCCACAACCTGATCCACCACTGTTGCCATGGTTGGAATTGTGATTTTTGCCACCACCTGAGCCGCTGTCGGAAGTTGTCATTTTAAAAGTATAAAAATCATTAAGATCTGGCATTGCCATCACTCTTTTCAACTTCTGCTGTTACATACTCAACCATACTTTTATAAAGCTGAACAGCAAGATCATTCTTATTTTCGCCTATGGCTTCTATGCACTCTGTTATTTGTTTATATATGTTTTTATAAATCTCATCTTTCTGCATCGAAGCATCTATTTTATTAACTAAATCAGGTGCAATACGGTAATATTCTTCAACTAAAGCTTTACCTTCAGATGTTGTTTTCAGAACACTGTCCCTGAAATTACGCAAAACTGTCAGTTCCTCACAGTCATCAGGTAATCCAAGATACTCTGTACAAGCACTCGTAAGAAAACATCCGCCTTTTTCATTTGATGAAGAATTCCCACCATAACCAAAAACAGGAGCATATTTACTACATTCATGGCTGCGATAGTATTCCTCATCCCAGATTTCACAGTAGCCTTTTCCTCCTGATATTCTGTTGCCCCAACGGTCTCTACCTTCATTGAAACACATACAAGTTGAACATGGCATAAGTCAAATCTCCTTTACTCTTTTTTCTAATTGTTCTTTTGTGAAAGTATCACAACCATCGCTAAATGGATTAATCATAAGGTTGGGTGTTCTTACGAGTAATTTTTCAACAGCACACATCTCCAGAAGGATACTCTGTACAGATGCTTCAGAAACGGCGAAATCCTTTATGTATTCTTTAGGTATTTCTTCTTCTGATGTAAATGCAAACAAATAAATTTCATTATCCGTTTGAAAAACAGCAGGCAACATAGATTCATCAATATGTACTGTGTGTCCGATTTCAGCAGCTTCCGTTTCTGATGTCGCTTTTTCCGATAAATCCCACACATAAAGCATAAAAAGCCTATCCACTGAAACCAACCCTTCTCGCAAAAAACTGTTTTTTTACCTTTCAATAATACACCAAAACAATTTAAATTACAATATAAAAGAGACTGCACGCACCACAAAGTCCCGATAAACGGACTGTGCGTTTTACCCCTATTGCAAATCAGTTTTCAACGTTATATAATCGAACCATAACAGGAAATCACATGCTTCTGACAAAAAACAACAGAGGAGGAAAAGGTTATGTCATTCAAGATCGGATTCACAGCAGAATCAACTGAAAACAAAACAACAGAAGCTACATATACCACACAGCGAAGAACAATAGCTCCACGCAAATCTGTGGTTCAGGTTTACTTTGCAGAAAGGCATATGACATTAGCATATTACAATGACAAGTTCGATTTATACCGTGGTGATATGGTCTATGTAGACGGCAAGCTGGAAGGTCTCCTCGGCCGTGTTACAGATGTCAATTACAATTTTAAAATCAAGGTATCAGATTACAAGCAGGTTATCGCTGTGGTTGATACAACTGTACATGGTCAGTTCTTTATGGCAGGCAGTCACTTCGTCACATTTGACCGTGAAGCATTACCGTGCAGTAAAGCTATAACCTGGTTTAAAGCTCCTGCGAATGAAGATGATGAATTTGCAAGCGGCAGCGACGATACTGCTTTTGATTTAGATGACCTTTTCAGTATGAATATCAGTACAGATATTGCAGAGCGAGGCCACCAATATTATATGGATAACAAGGTCAGATATATCAGCATCGACGGTGCCAAGGGTTATGCCATTGTAGAGGGTAATGAAAACTATGAGGTGGAGTTCGAATACAAAAACGGCGAAATCAGTCGGCTTATATGTTCCTGCTTCTGCAGTTATAACTGTAAGCATGAGTTTGCGGCAATGCTGCAGCTGCGTGAATCTCTGGAACTTATAAAAAAGAACTATGCAAATGAGTATGAACGTACAGGCTACTTTGCGGCAATAAATAAAGCTACACTGTTTGCTTTTGCCATTGACGGCAAAGACAGCGGTACATTCACATTATAAATTAAGGAGGCAAAATCATGGGTAAAGACGGTTACAGCCGAAAAGGACTCTTCGGAGACATCATCCACTACGACGGCAATGGTAAAAAGGTCGGCGAAAGCAGGCCCGGACTTTTTGGCGGATATAACAACTACGATACTAATGGCAAGAAGGTCGGCCACAGCTCACCTGGTTTATTCGGTGGACAGAATCATTATGATAACAACGGACATAAAGTCGGAAAATCAACTCCCGGTCTTTTCGGCAGTGTAAACCACTATGACAGCAGCGGATACAAGGTAGGCCATAGCACTCCAGGACTATTCGGAGACTATAAACATCATAAAAAGTAATACGAAAAGCCGTCACGAACAAGTGACGGCTTTAACTTTTAAAGATTGTCTATTATCAACCTCTCCGCATTTTTGAAACAAACTGCATCTGCATAATCCTTATCGCATATTTCGTAAATATACTCCACTCCGCTTGTAAGCTCAGGTGGTCTGTGATCAATTCTGTGAGCATCAGAGCCGATAAAATCAACCAACTTTTCAGATAATAGTTTTCTTGCAAAATTTCTGATTCTATCACTTTTCTCATCAATAAGACTGTAAGCATTTATCTGAAAAAGACAGCCAAACTCTTTTAATTTAGCTATTATTTTATCTTCACCGTCAAGTACTCTGTATCGCTCTATATGGGCGAGAACAACTTTCTTTCCCGTCTGTTCAACGACTGTATCGACGCACTCATATATCTCTTCAGCAGACATAAACGGTGACATTTCAAGCAGTACATAATCGGTATTGTTCAAGGTTTTGATTGTACCATTTTTTATATCTCTAAGAGTTTCAGGAAAATAACTGTCATCTTCACAAAGGATTTCCATACCCGTATAAAGATTTATATTGATACCTTCTCTTTCAACTCGTTCTTTGAGCAAAACGAAATTATGCTCATAATCTTCAGATACAGACTGCCAATGATGTGAAGTACAGAAGAGATTTTTTACGTCCTGCTTTTCAGCCATTCTGAGCATTTCAACAGACTCTTCGATAGTATCTGCACCGTCATCAATACCGAATAAAATATGTGAATGTAAATCGGTTATGAAATGCTCAGCCATAATCGGCTCCCTTCTGTATAACAATTAAGTTTCAATATCAGTTTTAACCATATCTATTTTAACTCAAGTTCATTATTAAAGTCAATGCAATTTACAGTAATTAGAAAAGCTACTAGTTAATGCTTTAACATTTCAATATATCTGTTTACCAACCAAATATAATCTTATAATTGACTTTTAATATTTAGAGAGTATTATATAATTATTAGTTATACAAAAGGAGAATTCGTTATGGAGATAAGAGATCAATTAAAAAAAGAAATTGAAGAATCAAAAAATATTGACCCCGAAAGAGTTATTTTACGTTTATCAAATTTCATGTCATACTATCCTTATTTCAGAGATAAATTCGATGCATACTATGAAATAGATAAGATAAAATTTTATGAAACTGCTGTAAAAAATAAATTATATAATGAGGATATTTTTTCAGACAAACGACTATCTCAAGAGATATCTATGCGAAGAATTTTTGCGATTTTACTTGCCGCAGAAGAAAATGAAATTGTAAAAGATTTTGTTTTGAAAACAATTGAAGGTTTTGAACCTACAAAAGTTCTAATAAAAGCGATAAAATCAAAGAACGCTACTAAGGTAGATGACTGTTACAAACACTTTAATGAAAGCGATAACACTCTTAAATGCTATTGTATTATATTAGTTCTTTATTGCATACACGCCTATTTTGGATTTAACTCCGACAATTTTAATGTAGGTATAATGCGATACACTCATTATAAAGATGAAAAGAACCACCTTTACGCAACAGGACAAAACCTAATTAACAACATTGAAAAAATTGATTATTTTGAACATGTAGTATTCAGACGTGATCACAGAAAAATATTCAGAGAATTAAAGACATACGGAGACATTCTAAGTATTATAGATTTAAACATTGGCAAAAACACTATGGATGCTCAACTACTTTCAAATCATCTTAGACCGCTATTCAATGCTGCTGATGGTTATGATACTATGCTGAATCTCTACAGATTTTTCTCCATTATATCATATACCTTTGGCTATTTTGGACTTTCACCTACATGCTTTTATCAAGAAGCTACATTAAGCGAAGATGACAAAAAAATCATATTAAAAATAGCATCTAAAGCTTATTCTGAGAAAGCTAGCCAGAATCCCCCTGAACTTCCTTTTTATTACTATATTGTTACTGCTATGTTTTTTCAAACTGCTAAAGGTATGCGAGAGGACAGAGACTGCTTCTTCCAAAACAATTCCGAAACACAATTCTATACACTAAAAAAATCTGAAAAACAAATTGAAGATTTAGCTGCTGAAAACTTTTTATTACAAGAAAAATTAAATGAAGCAATAACAGAAAAAGAAAAATATAAATCTCTTTATTCCAAATTGCAATCTGATTTTTTTGAAAATCAATTAAAAAATGAAAAAGAACTATATTCAACCTTCAAAGATGAAATCGACACTTTAAAAGAAAAAGTTTCTTCCTTAGAAAGACTAATTTCTGATAAAGATAAAGATTCTGAAGAATTACATAGATTAAGAGAACTTGCGTTTTCATTAGAAAGTGGCGATATTCCTGCAAGACAACGCAAAACTATTGATGAACTCATCGGAAATAATAAAGTTATTATCGTAGGAGGTCATATAAATCTCAGAAATAAACTTGCAGAAAAATACAAATCAATATTTATCTTAGATGGTCACAATGTAAGTTTCGATGAAAATTTAATCAAATCAGCAGATTTAGTTCTATTTAATACAGCTAATATGTCGCATAGTTTATATTACAAAATTATGCCCGTATTAAAAACAAACAACATCAAGTTTGATTATATAAGTCGAAGTTTAAATCTTGATATTTTAGAAGCCGAAATCAGTAACTTGTTAGAAAAATATCTTAAATAATTCACTTTTCATTAGATTATATATGCAAAAAGCCTCCTTAACGGTAAATTTCGTTAAAGGGGCTTTCTGTAATATTCAACTTAATTAAACATACTTATAAATTCTTTACTAGTGGCAATAACATTATCCTTTTAGGGTTTATAATAATCCCTCTAAAAAAGGATACTC
>JBGVFK010000097.1:0-42021 GCA_045121075.1 Acutalibacteraceae bacterium
ATCAGCTTTTATCGGAAGCGATTTTGCACATTTGACAATTGCCGATGATATAAATACACTTAATACAGAATATGTAAATTCGACTGCCGGAGAAGGGAGGATAAATGCAGTCAGATAATATTGGCATAACAGCCATCTATTGCCGTCTGTCCCGTGATGACGGTACAGACAGCGAAAGCAACTCGATAGGTAATCAGAAAAAGTTGCTGTCACAAAAAGCAAAAGTATTAAAACTCACCAACACAAAGTATTATGTTGATGATGGTTATACGGGAACGAATTTCAACAGACCGGGCTTTCAGGCGATGCTTGAAGATATTGAAATGGGATATGTGACAACCGTAATGGTAAAAGACTTATCCCGTCTCGGCAGAGATTATGTTTCCGTCGGTCACTATACGGATAACTTCTTTCCTGAGCATAACATCAGATTCATAGCGGTCAACGACTTAGTTGACAGTAATGACGGTGATAATGAAATTGCACCGTTCAAGAATATTATGAATGAGATGTATGCCCGTGACATAAGTCGCAAGGTCAGAAGTTCACACAGAATTCGTGGTAATCTCGGTGAGCCGTTATCTCAGCCGCCTTACGGATATATGAAAGACCCGCAGAAAAAAAAGAAATGGATTATTGACACCGAAGCTGCTGAAGTAGTAAAGAGTATCTTTGCAATGTGTATTGAAGGTAAAGGCAATGAAACTATTGCACGTATCTTACAGGAAAACAAAGTAATGATACCGATGGCATATTGGCAGAGTAAAGGTCTTAACAAGGGCGGCAAGAAAACTCAGCCTGACCCGTATAAATGGTGTAAGACGACGGTACAGAAGATTCTTGCTCAGCAGGAATACTGCGGTGATGTTATCAACTTCAAAACTTATTCAAAGAATTTCAAGAACAAGAAAAGACTTCAGAATCCTGAAGAAAATTGGAAGATTTTCAAGAATGTTCACGAGCCGATAATTGACAGAAACACCTTTGAAACTGTTCAGAAGATGAAAGCCAAAGGAAAACGCAGAGCACCTAATCCCGAACATGCTGAAAAGAATATGTTCTGCGGCTTGTTATACTGTGCCGATTGCGGAAGTCCTTTATGGTTTAATGTCAATCATCCCAATACTGATATCAAGTATTTTATGTGTTCCAACTACAAAGGGCGCAGAGGTACTTGTGAGGGCACACATTATGTCAGGGCAGATTCTTTGGAGCAGATTGTGATGCTTGAGCTAAGAAGTCTTGCAAGTTTTCTTGTTGAAGATGAAGAAGCCTTTGCTGATATTCTTGAAGCAAAAACAAATAAAAGCATACTCAATCAACAGAAGTTCCTTGAAAGCAGTATTGATAAATATGTTGCAAGAACGAAAGAGGTTGCAGTGATGTATGAAAAGCTCTTTGAAAAGCACATCAACGGTATTGTCAATGAAGAAAGCTTTATGCAGTTATCACAGAAGTACGAAACAGAACGTGATGAGCTGAAACTGAAAATCAGGCAGTATCAAGAAGAACTTTCAGAGATAGAAAACCTGCGTACAAGCAAAGAGCAATTTACCTTTGCGGTCCGTAAGTTTATGCAGATGGAAACATTAACGCCTGCACTCTTGAATGAACTGATTGAAAAAATCGAAGTCCATTCCATTGAGGGTAAGGGTAAAAACAAAACGCAGAGGATTGTTATTCACTATCGCTTTATCGGGGTAATTGAAAATCCTGTTAAAGAGGAAAATATAGTCCTTGAAGCAAGACAAGGCGTAGCCGTTGAGTATTTAACGGCATAACAAAAAAGAGCAGGCTCAAAACCTGCTCGATACATAACAAACATATATTTTTAACTATGAGGAAATGTAAAAAAGAAAAGTGAGTATTCACTTGTGTTATGAATACTCACTATGGTGCGAGAGACGGGACTTGAACCCGTACGAGCTGCCCCACACGCCCCTCAAACGTGCGCGTCTGCCGATTCCGCCACTCTCGCATATTCAACTAGTCGTTCTCACGACTGCCTGAATAATATAACACATAATAATCACTTTGTCAACACTTTTTTTGAAAAATTTTAAAGTTTTTTGCAGTGCTTTTTATTTCGCCTAAACCTATGTACAGCTATATAAAAATTCACAAAAAAGAGAATTAAAAACATTGACTTTTAATAGCTATAATTATATAATTTTCTGTAGGTGTAAAGCATTGAGTTTACTATAAAATATAATCGGAGGGACAGCTTTTGAAAAACTTAGGTTACTACAACGGTAAATACGGTGAAATTGAAGAAATGTCAATTCCGATGAACGACAGAGTGTGCTATTTCGGTGACGGCGTTTACGATGCTACATACAGCCGTAACTATAAAATTTTTGCCCTTGATGAGCACATAGACCGCATCTATAACAGTGCATCTCTTCTTGGTATAAGCATTAGTGAAACCAAGGAAGAAATGAAAAGCATTCTTCAGGATATGGTTAACAAAATGGATAGCGGTGAGAATTTTGTCTATTGGCAGGTTACACGCGGAACAGCAAAAAGAAACCACGCTTTCCCTGAAGACACAAAAACAAATCTCTGGATTACAATTTCTCATAAGGATATTGTTGACACCTATAAAAAAATAAAGCTTATCACAATGGAGGATACAAGATTTTTCCATTGTAACATAAAAACTCTCAATCTTATTCCGTCTGTAATGGCCTCTGAAAAAGCAAAAGAGGCAGGCTGCGATGAAACTGTTTTTCACCGTGGTGAAAGGGTTACAGAATGTGCTCACAGTAATGTGCATATAATTAAAGACGGAGCTTTTGTAACTGCACCCACAGATAATCTTATTCTGCCGGGTATTGCTAGAGCCCACCTTATTAAAGCCTGCATAAAGCTGGGTATACCTGTTCGTGAGGAGCCCTATACTGTTGATGAACTTATGAATGCAGACGAAATCATTGTTTCCTCCTCAGGCTCACTTTGCCTTGCTGCAGCAGAGGTTGACGGCAAAAGAGTAGGGGGTAAGGCACCTGAAATGCTGAAAAAGCTTCAGGATGAGGTGCTCAGAGAATTTCTTGAAGAAACCGAATAATAACATATAAACTCAAAGAAAGGAGTGATAAAATGCCTGAATTTCACAGAAGCTTTGCCGAGATAAATCTCAGCGCAATTGACCACAACTTAACCGAAATTAAAAAGCTTCTCCCGGATGAAACAAAAACACTTGCAGTTGTAAAGGCTGATGCTTACGGACACGGACTTGTGCCCGTTTCAAAGCATATTGAAGGCAAGGTTGATTACTTTGCAGTAGCAACTGTTGAGGATGCTATTGAGCTCAGGGAAAATTCAATCACAAAGCCTGTTATCATCCTTTCATACACAAGTCCTCTGCAGTATGAGGCACTTCTCAGTAACGATATCACTGCCACTATATATAATGTTGATGAAGCAAGACTTCTTTCAGATATGGCTGAAGAAAAGGGAGTAAAAGTAAAAATCCATGTACCTGTTGATACGGGTATGGGTCGAATCGGCTTCACTCCTGACGAAAACGGTGCAAGTGCAGTGTGCGAGATTGCAGGTATGAAAGGTCTTTACCTTGAGGGTCTTTTCAGCCACTATGCCTTGGCTGATGCAACAGATAAAGCTGTGGCTCTGAAACAGAGTGAGCTTTTCGATAGCTTTATTGAAATGCTCAGTGCAAAGGGTGTGGAGATTCCCATCAAGCATATGAATAACAGTGCAGGTACTATTGATCTTCCTAAGAAATATGATATGTGCCGTGTGGGTATTGCACTTTATGGCCTGTATCCGTCAGATGAGGTGCAGAAGGAAAATCTCAGCCTTAAGCCGGCTATGGAGGTTTTCAGCCACATAGTGCATCTGAAAACTGTGCCTGCAGGTACAAAAATCGGTTACGGTCACATCTACGAAGCTCCTTCGGAGAGAAGAATTGCAACCGTTTCTATCGGTTATGCAGACGGCTACAAAAGAGACCTTACAGGAAAGAGCTTTGTTCTTGCAAACGGCAGAAAGGCACCCATTGTAGGTAAAATCTGTATGGATCAGTTTATGGCTGATGTTACGGATATTCCCGACCTTAAGGTTGGCGACACGGTGGTTGTAATGGGTAAGGACGGAAATGAAGAAATTACTGCAGAAATGCTTGGCGCAATGTGTCACAGCTTCAACTATGAAATCATCTGCAGCTTTATGCCGAGAGTGAAAAGGATATACAAATAAAAGGATAAAAAGGAGAAGGAATATGAAAAAGTTATTTTTGCTTGTACTTAGCTGTTTTATGATTATAAGTTTATCGGCGTGTGGTGAAGAAAAAGAGATAGTATCGGGTTTTTCACCTGTTACATCAGCTGAGCTTACCGAAGATCAGGCAATCGCTATTTTTGAAAATGCACAGGATTGTATTTATACCTGGTACGGTCTTAATGAAGAGTGTTATGACAGAGAATCAGGGATTGAAAGATACAATGATTTTTCAAAGGAGGAAGAGTATTACTATCGTGTGACCGGTGAGATAGATACTCTTGCAGAGCTGGAGTCAATCTGGAGTAATAGTATTTCAGAAAAAACTTACAGGGCACTTATTGATGAAACTTATATAGAAGAAGACGGAAAGCTTTATTGCTGTGATATGTCTTTTGGTGTTGAGGTAGCCTACTATCCCGGTAAGACAATACTTGAAGCTGATGAAAACGGCTACAAGTTTACGCTCAAAGATTTTACATGTAACTCAATGGGTGAATTGTATGAATCAGATGAAGAATTTACATTCCGCTATATTTATGAAAACGGCAAATGGGTTCTTGATGTAATTAATCTGTATGATTTAATGTTTGTTTTCGGAGAACCTGAAGTAAATTAACTGATGAAAAACGCCTCACGATTAGTGAGGCGTTTAACTTTTTACGCTGGCATATTGCCTGAGGGTCTGTAAACAACTGTTCTGTCAAGATCGTAAAATCTTACTGTCGCTTCAAGAACGTCTGTTTCTGCAACAGGCTCAGGTTCAGCTTCTGCTTCAGCTTCAACCTCGGCTTCAGTATTCTCTGCTTCGGTTATTCCGTATGCCTGATATATTTTTTTGCGTATTTCTTCAGTGCTGAATATATCTCCGGATTCGTCAGTCTTTTCAGTATCTTCTTTAACGGCTTTTTCTGCTTCGTATGCTTTTATGATTTCTTTATCTTTTGCAATGATTTTAGCTGATGTTTTTGCTTCTGACATATAAGAAAGGAACATCATCGAAAGTACGCTGACTCCGGCACCTAAAATTAAGCCGACAACGAAACAGACAAGGGCATTGAAAAATCCGTTGCCGTTTTCAGCACTGCCGATATGACTGGTCATATAAAACGGACAGAAGGTAAAGCCGAAATATGCTCCGCCGGCAGCAAAGGCAAGTGAAACAGTGCCCACAAACAGATCTGAAACCTTAAGTAAAATGTCAGCGGCAGAAAATTTAGGGCGTTCGGGAAGTGAAAAGTTGAAATTTAAGCTGTAGTTCTTCATAATGTAACCTCCGGTTTTTTCGTTACGGTGTAACGGATTTTTTATTACATCTTCATTTTAAACAAAAGACATCGGTTATCTGTAAAATCCGTTTTACCGTAGATTTTTTGTTTTTTCTTTGTTGTGATTTCATTCTACAGCATAGGGATAATTTTTCTGTAATTTGCATTTTACCCTGTAATATAAAGTTATATCCGTATAGTTGAATTTGTGCTTCAGGCATAAGTTTTTAGTCATTCTACCGCTGGTAGGGTGACTTTTTTCACCTGCAGGTGTATAATTTTCTTAGAAAAGGAGGTCGGTTATATGAATACAACTGATGTAGGCAGATTCATTTCTGAGCTGAGAAAGGAAAAGGGTCTTACTCAAAAAGAACTAGCAGAAAAATTAAGTGTAACAGATAAGGCTGTTTCAAAGTGGGAGACGGGAAGAAGCGCTCCCGATATATCACTTCTGTCTCCCTTGTCAGAAGCCCTTGATGTAAGCGTTGTTGAAATTCTCAACGGCAGAAGAATTGAAAAGGAAAGCTTTACTGCTGTCAGCGACGAGGTGATAGTTGAGACTATGAAAAGTGACAAAAATAAAAGGAAGCTTTCGGTTATTATTTCTGTGGCTGTTACATTATTTATAATTATGCTTGCAGCTTTGTCATATCCTGCTTATCACTTTTTTACAAGTGTTCCGATAGATGATGAAAGTGCAATTCTTAAGGAGTCAGAACGGTATGCAAAGTATTTTGAAGAAGTAGGTGAAGAGATGGAAATTGTTAAATCTTTAAAGAAGGGTGATTACTTTTTCTATATTCTTCAAAGTGAAAATCGTACCTCGCTGAGAGTTTTTGAACGGAATAAAATTTTTAAAAACAGAATTTTTCTTCTTGGGGGTACTTTGAGCAGAGAACCTAACAAAATTAAAGTATATAGTACAGGTGGACCAGGACCGATTAATATGAATGTATTTTTTGGTTATGGTATGACAGATAAGCAATACTATTTTTATTACAGAGGAACAACAACTACGGTTCCTGTTGAAGATGAACTTGTGCTGGATGTGCTTTTAGATATAGATGATTCTTTTTCACATGCTATAGCTTCCAATTAAATAAAAAACTGAACAAAAACATAAACCGGGTAGAGTATACCCGGTTTAATATATATAAATCTTAATCGTTACAGTTAAAAAGACAGCGCACAAGACAGGCTGTTGATGTTACAGTAAGGAAAAAGAAGAATAAAAGTGCACCAGCAAGAACAGCGCCCAGCACACTTGTTGCTGCAAACTCAATTCCGAGAAGCACAACTGAAAGCAAAACAGTGCCGATAATTCCTGAAAGCAAAGCTGTGATTATAGTGCACAGACTGCTGCAGCAAGCGTTACGGAAAAGCGATGCTGAAACAAGAAGTACAGCAAGGTACACAACCGCCACACCAAGAAGCCCCCATAAGAATGCAGGTGTGAGGGTAATGGCAGCAGTGATTTTCAGAAAGGCTGCAATTACACCGAGAATAAGACTTGCTGCAACGGCAAAAACTGTGCAGGTAGGACTGCAGCTTCTGCATGATGTTGACATAATAATTCACCTCCCACTTTATTCTATGCAGAATAGGGCAGGAGGTGAGATTTGTTTTATTTGAGTGTTATATATTCTGCGCCTGTAAGCTTTTGGGGTGAAACTGCTTTTCCGTTTGCAGTAAGAACTGCATTTTCGGGTAAATAGAGAATAGTTTCTGTACCCTCAGGATAGGTAACATCAATAACGGTTTTGCCGTTTTCAGTACGGTAGCTGAGTGTTACATAACCCTTTATTGTAGGCACGGTGCAGGAAATACTGCTGTCAATATTATACTGAGGTCTGATTTCAATTTTGCCGTAGCCTGCCTCAAGAGGTCTGATACCTGCAAAATGCTTACTCATAATAACAAGGGGGCCGCCTGACCACGCGTGGTTTCTTGTGCCTGTAATCTGATTCCAGCCCTCCCAGAGAGTTGAGTAATCCTCTTCAATCATATCGCTGTAGCGCTCACACATACGGGTCTTTGCAAGCTCGTATTCACCCATTTTGCAAAGCGCCTCAAGAACATAGTATTCCATATAAGGACTTGCATTTCTCACGGTGAAAAGAGTGTTTTTAATTTCACTGTACTTTTCTTCGGGACAAAGACCGGAGAGTACCGCAATAGCGTTACCTCTGTCGTCATAGCCTTTTTCACCCTTGTAGCCTTCACCGTTCCATAAGGTCTGATAAGCATTGTAGAGTGAATCCATTGTAGCTGAGATTTCCTTGGTATCTTCCTCGTAGCCGAGAATTACTGACATTTCTTTGAGGTTTGAAAGTGCATAGTAATACCACGCATTTTCGAGAGGCTCAACATCAATCTTCTTGCCCCAATCGAGCCAGTCCCATGAGCCTTCTCTGTGCTTTAAAAGTCCGCTTTCATCAAACTCCCAGAGTGAGAGATAATCCTTGCTTGCTGTGTAAACATCCTCGATAAACTGTTTGTCACCTGTGTACATATAGTAGGTCATAAATCCGCAGATGCCTGCAAGCTGCTGAACAGGAAGCTCAAAATAGTCGTTGCTGATGGGAATAACGGTCTGCAGCACCTTGGTTTCAGGGTCAATGTGACCAAGCATTGCGTAAACACCCTTCTGATATAAAAGCAAAGCGTCGGTATCAAGGCTGTACATTGACATAATCATTTCGCTTGTTACATCGCCCCACCACTGAGCTCTTTCTCTGTCAGGGCAATCCATAAAGTTGTCACGCATTGTAACATAAAGTGTGCGCAGGGACTTCTGCCAGAGTGAATTCATATCCTCGTTTTCACTTACGAAGTCGCCTGAAAATTCTGTAGCATAGCCTGTTTCTCTGTATTTAAGGTCGAGAACAGTTACATCGGAGGGGATTTTATAGGTTATATGCTCACCGTTGAACCAGCCGGGACTTTCAAATTCCTGTTCTCCCTCTTTTGTTATGTAGATGGTTTTCACTGAGCCGATGATGGTGTTTTCGGTGGTGATTACAATTTTCTTACCTGCAGGAGCATTTATCTTAAGATAAGGTGTGCATTGTGCATTGTAGGGAATATCAACGGTAATTCTCTTTCCGAAGGTGCCTGCTGTGTAGTTTTCATATTCCTCGGAGTTTTCGTAAGCCTTAAGTCCGAAATCCTTAAGCAAGGGAATCGCACGGGGATAAAGCTTGCCCCATACGCCTTCACCGCCTGTAGCATCCTCGGTTGCATTTTCCCAGGCACTGTCGTCAAAATCTGCTGAGGTCCATTCGCCCATTTCACTTCTTGCATCATACCAGATATTGAATTCAGGCAGACGGTAGTTGGGCTTTCTGAAGCTCTTGTCTTCAAGATAAGCTGAGTTTCTCATAACCTTCCATGTGCTGTCGGAGAGAATTGAAAGCTCGTCGCCTTCAGCCTCAAAAACAAATCCGCCCTTGCCACTGTCGATATTTGAATAGCTCGTATCCTTACCCCAGTACCACACGAGAACGGAAATTATGTTTTTGCCTTCCTTGAGATAGGGGGCGATATCAACTGTATCGTAATAGCTGTCTGTGGGAGTAGGTCCTCTTTTTACTGTGCCTTCATACACAACAGTTTCACCGTTGATGTAAAGCCAGTATTTTGAATCGGCAGAAATGTGAGCCTTCAGCTCTTCGGGTACAGCTTCAACATTTACAGTTTTTCTGAAGCTCATCCACACGTTTTCCTCACTGCCGTCGGTTGAGTCCCATATCCACTTAGCCGACCAATCATCCTTTGCCGAGGTGTCGACATGGGTGTATTCCTTTGTTGTTTCGGGTATGGTGTAATCATTTCTGAAGGGCGTCTTTTCCACTTTACCACATCCTGACATAAGAAAAATAATAGTCAGCGCACAGATTAAACTGACCACTTTTGTAATTCCACTTTTTTTAAAATGCATTTCATCATCTCCTTGAGGCGATTATATCATATAGATTTAAATATTTCAATAAATTGCCTTTGTGTAAGATGAATAAAACTAAAACCACTTCCGAAGAAGTGGCTTCAGACTGTCGATAAACGCACAAGAACAACAATGTTGTGTTGATATGTAAATCGTACAGCAATTTCAATTTGATATTAAGGTTAAGAAAATCGTACAAAGCATCGAACTTTGTACGATTTTAACATTGTTTTGACCTTTTTTTACCCTCTCGGAGTACCTATGTACGCCTTCGGGGTAAAGAAAAGGTCATCTTGTACATTTCTCGAAAGTCTGACAGCTTGCCGAAAATTACTTTTTCGACAAGCTGAAACCACTTCCGAAGAAGTGGCTTTTTCTGGTGGAGACGGAGAGGATCGAACTCTTGACCTCTTGAATGCCATTCAAGCGCTCTGGCGTTACGCGCAAAAACGCACCCGCTAATATTTTTATCAAGATAAATATTTCTTATGCCTTACATATACCTCACTTCAACATCTTTATCGTATAACCGCCAAAATTATAAATATGATCTTCTGTTCTTACACTTCGCGGAGGATAATCTGTTGTAATGATATGTGATCCGCACCTGTCAGTAAAAGTGTATCTTTCATCACTGAAATTCGGATAAGAATCTGCACGGGTTCTTACCATAAGATTCTTTTCATCAACGGTCTTCTTGTTGTTTTCAACAGCTTCCGCAGGCTCATTATCAAGAATAAATGAAGCGTAGGGTTTATCGATATCATCAAATCTCAGCATAGGAAACATAGCCTGCGACCCGATAGAGGTGTCAATGTCTATGTATTCAGAGGTAACATCACAGGGGTGAAGCAGAACAATAATTTTACCCAACGCTTCCTTAAGTGTTGGCCAACTGTCAGCTGTTCTCATTTCTTCAAAGCTGCCATAATCACCAAGCATCTGCTCAGGTGTAAGCAATCTGTCGCCGAGGACTTCTCTGATTATAGCATCGAGAGTTTTTGCGTAATCAAGGGAAAAATTCTTCATATTGTTTATTGAAGGAACTTCGCCCTTAGGCTCAATAAGCAGATAAACGGGAAGGTGGTCAGGATTATGGTCAGACCACAATGCAATCTCCTCAAGGCCTTTAGCAAAATCATAAGCAGTGGAAGTATTATCCTTTATGGGTTCGTGAGTTACGATAAAGCTGACTTCACCGTCTTTATCAACGGTTTCAATATCAATTTCAAGGTTTCTTATTCCATATTCCAATTGCTCGGTGAAGGGATCCATTTCAAATTTATATTTGGTGCCTTTTTTACCGTCGTAAAGAACGTTCAGTATTTTCTGGTGCAAACGTCTTTGCGGTGTGGGCAGAGGCTGATAACTGTTATGGGTACCGATTATTGCAATTTCATTGATTTTTACACCTTCATTCAGAGCTTTTTCAAGGTCAAAATCAGCAAACTTCTGCTCATCGCAGGGCTCATAAGAATCGGTATAGTATTCATTTTGCAGATACTCAAGCCGGTTGTTCTGATATTCGATATTTTTACTAATCTGAAAAAATCCCGACAGATAAGAAGACGCACAAATAATTCCGTAAATCAAAAGGGGACAAAGAATGATTACAAGGCAGATTATTAATGCACGCAGCAGTTTTTTATTCTTCATATTTTCATCTCCTGATTATTTGTTGCTTTCATTGTATAACAAACAAAAATATTAATCAATGGAAATTAGAAATTTTAATGGTTGACTTTGAGTGGGTTGTGGTGGGTATTGATAATGATATACAAAAACACCCGCATTCAAAAAAAGCTGGCAAAAAAATAATCACTTAGTATGCTGTTGGATGAAAAATAAGAATTATTCACTATTCATCAGCGAAGCGACTTCATTATTCATTAAGAAAAGTCGCAACAGAATAAATGGCTAATGAATTATGAATATTGAATAATGAAAAATACAAAAAGAAAAGTCACACTTTCGTGCGACTTTTCTTTTTGGTGGAGACGGAGAGGATCGAACTCTTGACCTCTTGAATGCCATTCAAGCGCTCTCCCAACACACGCAAAAAACGCACCCTTGTTTTTATATATATAGCCTTGAAATTATTACGCATATATGCTATATTATAATTAGAAAGAAGGATGATAAAATGTACCGTTTTTTAGGTTCAACAGGTATAGAAGTGTATAATATACTCACCTATGGCGCTTTTCTTTTTGTTCTTATTTATAACTTTTTAAAATTCAAAGAAAAGAAAGCTTTTTTAAGCAATACTTCACTGTTTTTTCTCAAAAAAATTAACGCTAAGAACAAAAGAAAAGGTTTGAAAATTCAGACAACAACTCTAACTGCATTTGAAATTCTAATTATTTCTTTTGTTCAATATTACCCTTTAACTATTCTTAATACTAAATTCGGATCACTGATGTCAACAGGAGCAAACTATTTCGGCTCTTTATACTTTATTCCGATTGTTTTGGCTTTGTTCTTTTTCTGTATTTCAATCAATCCATTCAAGCAAACAGACATGATTACACCGGCGTATTCTCTCGGCCTTTTTTTTGCAAAATTAGGCTGCTTCTGTAACGGCTGTTGTGGCGGTTTTGAATGTGAATGGGGTTTGACCAATTATTATAATATGTCAGATCCAAAAAAGGAATTTCCTGCTCAGTTACTTGAAGCCGGATTGGCTTTTGCGATCTTCATTTTCCTTCTTTTGTACAGAAAAAAAGCCAAGGAAGGTACTTTATTTCCGATATATGTTATTTTATACAGCGGCACTCGATTCTTCAGTGAATTTACAAGAAATGATCCAAATGTCTTAGGAATATTGAAAACTTATCACATTCTTTGCATTATCGGTGTAATAGTCGGTATAGTTGAATTAATACTTGTTCTTAAGTTTTCGGAAAAAATAACTCCGATTTTCGATCGACCTGTTTTCACTTGGCGCAAAGAAAAAAAAATCGTTCACCACAAAATAAAAAATAAAAAATAAAACAAAAGACATCAGCAACTTTAAAAGTTGGCTGATGCCTTTTGTTTATCAGATCATTTTGAGAAGAAGCTCAGCAAGACAAGCACTATTGTCTGCCTGGAAATAGTGGCTCTTGCTATTGATGTAGTGCACATCTGTAACATTGCTTACATACATCTTCCACAGTTTTTCAGCCTGTCTGTAGTTCAATGTAAAAATATCTTTTTTACTCAAAATTACAGTAACAGGCGTTTTTATTTTACCATTAAATTCAAAGTAACTGATGTTTGCAAAGTCAGTATCCTTCCTGAACCTTCCTAACAACTGCACAAGTTTTTCATCGGAAAGGTTGTCAAGCTTGGCACCTGCCTTTGAAAGTATAGCTCTGAGTAATCTGTCGGAAACTTTGTTCCATATATTATTCTTTGTGGGTTTAGCCGGAGGAATACTTGCCGCAGCACAGTAATGCTTAACTGATATATTGTTTCTTTCAAGATGGGAAATAATATTGAGCGCCAAAGCAGAGCCTACGCAGTGTGAATAGAACGATACGTCAGTATTTTTAAAGAAGTAAGCAATTTCAGTTGCCGCATTTTTACATTCCTGTATGGAATGTAAGTAGCGGATGAAGTATACTGCAATATTTTTATTTGCTTTTTTTAACGAAAGCACTAAGTTACTGTATGCTTCTGCTCCACCGCCTGCAAAGGGTAAAAGAATAAGCGTTTTCTCGGGCTTTTCCGGAATATAAAGTGCTTCTATATACTCAGAAGTTTTTTTGAGTGATTTTTCATTCATCAGCGCAGCAAGAAGGGCAGGAGTTGAATTTCTCATAAATTCTGCTGATGTAATATCTTCAAACCCTTTTTCACTTAAAAGAGATATCATGGAATAGCTTGTTCCGCCCATCTCAAAGAAATCGCCGTTTCTGCTGATGTTCTTTTCACCAAGAATATCCTCAAACACCTTACATATATATCTTTCAGTATCATTTACAGGATCTTCTGTTTCAGATTTGTAAACATTGATTTCTGTTCTGGCGAGAGCTTTCCTATCAAGCTTACCACTTTGATTCAAAGGCATCTCATCAATGTGAAGAACCATAGACGGAACCATATATTTCGGCAATCTTGCACGGCAAACATCCTTAATCTTAATTTCCAAATCTTTTTTTCCACAATAAAAAGCAACCAAAACATCACGTTGATTGATTTTACGCACAAGAACAACGGAAGCTTCTACATCTGTCAGAGCAGATATTACAGATTCGATTTCACCTGTTTCTACACGTTGACCATTAAGCTTTATCTGGCTGTCTTTTCTACCGCTGAATACAATCTGACCGTCTTTTCTCCAGTATGCAAGGTCACCTGTTCTGTAAAGCCGGCCTTCACCGAAAGGATTGCCAATGAACTTTTCTGCCGTTAGTTCACTATTGTTGATATAGCCTTGTCCCACATTCATACCTGCAATACACAGTTCACCTGTTACTCCTGCAAGTACAGGATTCATATATTTATCTACAATATACATCTGAGTGTTATAGATAGGTTTACCAATGGGTACAGGGTCAACATCGTTAGGTGTACAGTCATAATATGTTACGTCAACCGCACATTCGGTCGGACCGTAAAGATTGTGCAGTGTGGCATTATTGTAATCAAACAGACTGTAAAATCTCTGAATCAATGAAGCTGCTAATGCTTCACCTGATAAGAATACATGCTTAACAGAGCTGAATTTATAACACTCTTCCTTATGATTTTCCAAATAATTAAGGAATAAATCAAATACTGACGGTACAAAGTGAATATGAGTAACCTTATTTTTTCTTGTTTCATCGAGTATTTTAGCAGGAAGAAAGTGTTCTCCCGGATTTGACACGGCAAGACTGCCACCACACATACCCCACCAAAAATGCTCCCACACCGATACGTCAAATGTATAGGGTGTTTTCTGTAAGATTACATCTTCTTTACAGAGAGGATACTTATCATGCATCCACAAAATACGATTAACGGCAGATCTGTGGCTTACTTTTGCTCCTTTCGGAGTACCGGTTGAACCTGATGTGTAAATTACATAAGCTGTATCTTCAGGCTCTGCATCACAATCAGGAATATTTCTTTGCTTTTCAACTGAATTTTTCAGCAGTTCCGTCATATCAATGCAAGAAGTTTTTCCAGCAAGGTCAGTAAATTTACCCTGAGCTATAACTACAGCCGCCTCACTATTACTCAGAATATAATCAATACGTTCCTGAGGATATTCAGGGTCTATGGGCAAGTAAGCGTTACCGCCACGGATTATACCGTAAATAGCAGAGTACATTTCAACAGAACGCTCAGCTATAACTGCAATTACAGATTTTTTACCCTTCGTTAATTTCCGAATTTCTGAATCAAGATTTTCCGAAATATTCTTAAGTTCCCCGAATGAAATATCTTTTTCTGCTGTTCTTATACAGATTTTATCCTTGTTTTCTTTTGCTGTTTTTTCAAACAGACTGTAAATTGTCGAGTTGACAGGAACGCTATAGACGTGAGCAGTATCGTTAAATTCATCGATGAGACTCATATCAATCACAGAAACGTCCTTAATACACTTATCCTCATCAAGACATACTTCAAGCAGATGTATATACATTTGTGCAAACTCAAGTATCTTATCTTCTTTGAAAAGATCAGTACAATATTCTATCGCAAGAACCACATCATCTTTTCTCGGAAGGATAGTAAGCGTTATATCGCATTTTGAAGATGCTGCAGTCAAAGGTATGAGTTCAACTTTCTTGTCTGAGAAACTGATATCAGTCATCTCAAAGCTCTGGTATGCGAGCATAACATCAAAAAGCGGATTTCTGCCACCCACTTCAATATTCAGCTTCTTTACAAGCTCACCAAAAGGATAGTTCTGGTTGTCTATCGCTTCTATTGAACTGTCTCTGATTTCAGCGAGGAGATTGCCGACTGTCTTTTGCCCTTCCGGTCTGCTTCTGAGAGCAACCGTATTAACAAACATTCCCACACTTTCAAGAAAACGGTTACTTCTGCCACTTACGGGAGTTCCTACAACAATGTCTTCATTTCCTGAATACTTAGAAAGAAGTATATTAAAGCAGGTCATGTAGAATACATAGGGTGTGATACCCTTCTCTTTGCATTTTTCTTCTATTTTTTTATGCAGCTTTATATCTATTCTCTCATAGATATTGCTTCCCTCAAAGCTTTGCACTCCTCCTCTATGGTAGTCTGTAGGCAGTTCAAGAGTCGGTATTTCACCTTTAAATACGTCTAACCAATACTTCTCATTTTCCTCTGTATATCCGTCTGTCACTGCAAATTCACCATATTGAACAGTTTCAGGTAAATCTCTACCCATATACAGTTCATTGAGTTCACTGAAGAACACCGGAATACTTTCACCATCGGTAACGATATGGTGCATATCAATCACAACAGTATCTTCAGTACAACCTACACAAAGAAGAGGTGACACTGAAAGGTCGAAGGGTTTTGAAAAACTGTTAATATCTGTTATACTTTCAACAGACAGTTCTGCTTTTTCATCTATTACCTGTACTATCTGTCCTTCTCTGTTTTCGAAATGTATTCTCAGACTTTCATGCCTTTCTATCAGCTCATTGACTGCTTTTTCAAGCTGAGCCTTATCAACATTGTCTGTTTTGAAAGCATAAGTAATATTATACATAGTAGAATCCGGCTTCATAATCTGAGCTGTATATACACGCATCTGTGCTGATGTTGCGGGGATAACTCTACCGTATTCTATCTTCTTTTCTTCCTGCTCTTTTGCTTCGAGATTTTCCGCAAGTTCCTTGATATCCTTACACGAGAAAATTGTCTTTATGGCGATGGTGTAGCCCTTTTCTTCAAGTCTTGCAGTGAGTGCGATTGCCTTAAGACTGTCACCACCTACATCAAAGAAGTTATCAAGAACACTTACTCTTTCTGTACCGAGTACATCTTCTACACATTCCGCAAGTATCTTTTCTTTTTCTGTTTCCGGTGCCATATATTCTGTTTCTGTACTGATATTTTCAAGATCGATTTCAGGCAATGCATTCCTGTTCGCCTTACCACTTGCTGTCATTGGCATTTCTTCAAGGCAGGTGAATATATGAGGTAGCATATACTTGGGAAGGCTCTTGCCAATTTCTTCTCTTAGCTCTTTTGCACTCTTTTCCTGTCCTGTATAAAAGGCACAGATAAGCTGTCTGTCCTCTTTGTCTTTTCTTACAACAACTACAGCTCTGTCGATACCTGCAACAGACTGAAGAGCGCTTTCAATTTCACCGAGTTCTATTCTAAGACCTCTTATCTTCACCTGAAAATCACTTCTGCCTACATAGACTATATTTCCGTCTTCTCTCCAATAGGCATTATCTCCTGTTCTGTACAGTCTACCTTCTCCGAAGGGATTGTCGATGAATTTTTCGGCTGTCTGTTCGGGCCTGTTCAAATAACCTGCAGAAACCGAAGCTCCCGCAATACAAAGCTCACCCATTACTCCGATTGGTACAGGTTTAAGATGTTTATCTAATATATAAATCTGTGTATTCGCTATGGGTTTACCGATGGTTATGGCATCAGTAAAAGTGTCTGTATCAGCAAAGGTTGACCATATAGGAACTTCTGTGGCACCGTAAATATTATATATTTTAGCGTTTGTGATTTTTTTGAACTCTTGGAGATGTGAAACTTCCATCGCTTCACCGCCAAGAAGAACGGCCTTGACATTCTTAAGAAATTCTCTTTGTGAGGGTTCTGCAGTCAGTGCTTTAAATTTTGTCGGAGTGGTTTGAAGGAACTCGCCCTTTTCCTTAGAAAGCAGTTTGTTCAAGGCATATTGATTTCTACACTGCTCTTCATCAGCAAGAACAGTATGTAATCCGTTAACAAGCGGTAATACTGTTTCTGTTACAAAAATATCAAAACTGCAAGTTGAAATTGATACTATTGTTTCAAAACCATCAGCAATAATTTTGCCTGCTATATTATGCTCGTTTTTCGAAATATAGTTAACAACATTCCTGTGCATTGCCATAACACCCTTAGGCTGACCGGTGGAGCCTGAAGTGTAAATGCAATAGCAAACAGAATCGTTTGTTATTTCTGTGCAAGGATTAGATATATTCCCCGACTCAAGTAGAGAATAAATGTTTTTGTCAGAGATAACAAGAACCGCCTCTGTATCCTTACACATATATTTTATTCTTTCTAAGGGCAACTCAGAATCTATAGGCAAATATGCTGCTCCGGTTTTGAGTATGCCGAACAAAGCCGATAAAAGATAGCTCTTTCTCGGCAGCATAAGTCCTACTATATCGCCCTTGCCTATACCCTTTTCAATAAGCGAATGCGCTATTCTGTTTGCTTCTTCGTTGAGTTCTCTGTATGTGAGAGTTTTGTCTGTTGCAACTACTGCAACTTTATCAGGTGTTTTCTCCGCCTGCTCTTCAAAGAGGGTGTGAATGCATTTGTCTTTTTCGTAGCTGATGGCTGTATCGTTGAACCCATAAAGTAATGTATGCTTTTCTTCATAAGAAAGCATTTCAAGGTCGGAGATTTTTTTCTCAGGGTGCTCGATTGCATCAAAAATCAGGCTGAAAATATGACTATGCATATTTTCAATGTCTTTTTCAGTGAATTTATCCGTACGATAGTCAAAATGCATTTTAAGCGTACCGTCAGCATCATGGTCTTCAATGTGAATCTGCAGATTTTCAGCCTGCATTCCGTTTGAATACCACTCAATTATTGTTTCACCGTTTACAATCTGAGCATTCTGATAATTGACAACTACATCGAAAAGCTTTCCTCTGCCTGTTTCTTCAAGAATATCAGTGTAATTAAATTTCTGATGTCTGAGCACAGATAGAATTTCAGCATTTATCGCAGCAATATTATCGGCTATGGTTGCAGTATAATCCGGAGTCATTAAAACAGGAACTGTATTTACATACATACCCATAGTATTACGTTCTTTTTCACCTGTTCTGTTAAGTACTGTTGTGCCAACAAAGAAGCTGCCAGCATTATTATTTATTCTGCTGAAATAAAATGATACTGCTGCAAGAATAACAGTAAAAACAGAAGTATTTAATTTGCGACTGAAATCCTCTAAAAGAACTGTTTCCTCAATCGGAAATGTTTTTCGTCTTGAATTAAACGACACATCCGGTTTATACGAAAAAAACAAGGGTTCTGAACATCCGTTTATTTTCGACTTGAAAAACTCTTTATCTTTTATATATCTTTTACTTCTTAAGTATTCTTCTTCTGCAACAAGATAATCCGCATATGAATAAGTAGTCGGTGTATAACCTGTTAACAGAAGTTTTATATGATTTGCAACTAAAGCACAAGTCCATCCGTCACAGATGATGTGATGCATTTTTATAAGAACACCTGAATGCGAAGGCAGAATAACCGGTGTTATTTCACTTAGTGGTCCATCTGATGTGAATGGGATTTTTGCATAAGCATCCGCATACGCATTCAGTTCTTCACGAGAATTAAAATGAAGTGCGGGAACAAAAGTTTCTTTATACTCTGTAAAATACTGATGAACATTTGAGCCGTTCAAAACTATACGGGTTCTCAACGCATCATTCATACTGTACATAACATTACGCGCAGCATTTATTTCAGCCTCTGTTTTTACGACATCAAGAAGCATGCAGCCGCAGACACACGATATGGAACCATTCATAATTGTCTCCATATTATATATCTGTTTCTGTGGTTTTGACAACTTCATTTTTATCCCTTTCTTCCGCTCTTCAGATATGTGACTCAATATATGCGACAACATCGCCGACTGTAATCATTTTTGCGAGATCTTTATCAGGAATCTCAATATCAAATTCATCTTCAACTGCGCAAACAACCTGAATAAAATCATAAGAATTAATCTTAAGATCAGTTCTGAGAACCAAGTCTTCATTTATTGCAATATTTTTCATTCCTGTTTCTTTCTGAAAAATTTCAATAAGCTTTTCTTTCATCTTATCACTCCTGATATGTTCTTATGATTTTCTTTGTTGTTGTTTTTTTAAATTCTTTATCTCTGTATTTTACAATCGAAATCTGTCTGTAAGCTGGCTGATTGCTGTTGTAAATGCGAATTTTTTCATCGATAATTGTTTTTATATTATCTGTTTCATAATCCGGGAAAATCTCAGCTACTATAAGATCTTGTTCACCATAAACAATGACTTCTTTTATTTCAGGAGCTAAAACTGTCAACTCGCTTTCAATCTTTTCAGGAGATAGATTTTTACCGTTTTTAAGAATAATAAGGTTCTTTTTTCTACCTGTAATATAAAGAACTCCGTTTTCATATTTACCCATATCTCCGGTGCAGAACCAACCATCCTTAAAAACCTTACATGTTGCTTCTTCATCGTTGAAATATCCCTGCATAACAATTTCGCCACTTACAAGTATTTCGCCGATACCGTTATCATCAGGCTCATCGATTTTTATATTACAACAACACAATGGCACACCCACGCTTCCATCTACCCAATATTCCGGTCTGTTTGATGACACAACCGGAGAACATTCTGTAATGCCATAACCATTTATAATATTTACACCGAAATCTCTGAAACCTTTTATGATGTTAATATCGACAGCCGCACCGCCACAGCTTATCCATTCGAGATTTCCACCAAAGGCTTCAAGAACTGATTTAAAGAGTGTTCTTCTAAGGTCAATACCCGCCTTAAGAAGAGTATTGCTGACCTTTATCATAATTTTTAGGAGTTTTGTTTTACCTTGTTCTTCGGCACTTATCCATATTTTTCTGTACATTGATTCAACAACCATCGGAACAAGAAACAGATAAGAGGGTTTGGCTTCTTTAAAATCATTCATAATCTTTTTGATACTCTTTGTTATATAAATAGGTTGTCTGTAAAGAACTATTGAGCCTATGCCAAGTGTAAAAGAGAAAGTATGATGCAAAGGCAGAATACATATAGTTGTACCCTGAGCGAGAACATTTTTACAAGAGGCAACAGCATCAACCGCAATGTTTCTATGTGAAAGCATAACTCCTTTACTGCTTCCTGTTGTGCCTGATGTATAAACAATAGCAGCAATATCATCTGCATTTACTTTGTAATTTACAAAGTCCGTTTTTCCGTCAGAAAGAAGCGCTTTTCCCTTTTCAAGAGCTTCAGGGATATTATTCATATTGAGAATTTTCAATGTAGTATATTCTTCTGTAATTTTCTTTGCTTCATCAGCATATGTATCAGAATAAACAAGAAGTGAACACTCTGTTTCCTTGATAATTTCTGCCATTTCATTGACGGGAAGCTCTTTATCAACAGGAACAACAATATTGTCCCCCGTAACAACACTGAAATATGTGAGGAGCCATTCGTATGAATTTTCACCCATAACTGCTATTCTGCAGCTTCTGAAGTTATTCTCAAAAAGGTATGTACCGAAAGCAGCAACATCCTTATTGAACTGAGCATAGGATACTTCAACTGTTTCTTTACGGTTCTTTTTGTAAATAAATGCAGTTCTTCCGTCGTTTTCAGCATCATCAAAATGAATCATATCTTTAAGGTCAGTTACCTCTTTAATGTTATAAAGCGGATAATTTTCTTTTCTGTTTTTCATTGATTTTTTTCTCCCGTAAATCAGTCTGTTTCTTTACATAATTATTATAGCACAACAGTAAAATATTTTCAATAAAAAAATAAATATCAAAAATTTATTAAAGAATATTCTTATTACTTATATAGTAAAGCAAATTCAAGAAAGATGATATTTCTTGAATTTCCAAACTCAGAAATAAGAAAATTTAAAACAGTCAAAGATGTCATAAGTTTTATAGAAAAGCACTGATAATCAGCTTGAAAAGATTTGTAAATGTTAAAATCTGCCGGGTCTGTATATTAGTACAACTCTTGCTTTTTGGGAAAATGTATGATAAAATAATTCGACAATTTCATTATTGAACGATAGTCTTATAATACAAAGCCTCATCGTTTTGTTTTTGTGAAGAGGTGTTTAAAATGTATATTACTATGCTGAAAAGTAAAATTCATCGTGTTACTGTTACTCAGTCAGAACTCAATTATGTGGGAAGTATCACAATCGACAAAGGATTAATGGATGCTGCCGGTTTGGTTGAATACGAAAAAGTTCAGGTGGTCGACATCGATAACGGTGCCAGATTTGAAACTTATGTAATTGCTGGCGAGCAAGGCAGTGGCTGTATTTGTCTTAACGGTGCCGCAGCGAGATGTGTTCATGTTGGAGATAAAGTTATTATTATGGCTTATACTCAAATGCTGACAAACGAAATCAAAAATTATCGACCAAAAGTTGTTTTCGTTAATGAAAGAAACGAAATCAAAGAAGTTGCCGACCGTGAAAATCACGGAGAAATAGTCTGATAGATTGTCGAAAAAAGAGCTGTAAAAAACAGCCTAAAAAAGAAAGGACTACAAGATTACCCAAAAGGTAGGCTTGTAGTCCTTTTTGTGATATAATTAATTTGACATGAAAAGGATATCACCAGAGAAGCCTTTTAATTTTCGGAAGTAATCTCTGTAAGGACCATAATAAAGTGTTGCATATAAAACAAAAACACCCACTCCGAAAGCGGGCAAAAAAATAATTACTCAGTATGCTGTGGTGGAGACGGAGAGGATCGAACTCTTGACCTCTTGAATGCCATTCAAGCGCTCTCCCAGCTGAGCTACGCCCCCATATAAAATCATACTGAGTAATTCATACTATGTCCGAATTTTACCACGAGGAGTATCTGCTTGTCAACAAAAATAAAACTCAAATTAACAGTTGAAATTTTCAGTAAATGAAGCTATAATATAAAGGATAACTTCAAAAAGGACTGATTGAAATAGATATCAAAAATAAAGCAGAGGCTCTCGTAAGTGAGCTTATAGAAAAAGCAAAGCTTAATAAAGGCGACTTACTTGTTGTGGGCTGCTCATCAAGTGAAATTGTGGGTCAGCACATCGGTAAATGCTCATCAATGGAAAGCGCAGAGGCGGTTTTTGAGGGAATTTATCCCGTGCTGAAAGAAAAGGGGATTTACCTTGCGGCACAGTGCTGTGAGCATCTCAACCGTGCAATTATTATCGAGAAAGAGTGCGCCTTAAGTAAAGGCCTTGAAATCGTAAACGTTGTTCCTCAGCCCAATGCAGGCGGCAGCTTTGCCACAACGGTTTACAAAAATCTTGAAAATCCCGTTGCCGTTGAGTTTATCAAGGCTGATGCAGGTCTTGACATTGGTCAGACTTTGATCGGTATGCACCTTAAGCACGTTGCAGTGCCCGTAAGACTCAAGGAAAAAATGCTCGGCGATGCAGTGGTTACTGCCGCACGAACAAGACATAAATATATCGGCGGACCGCGTGCCGCTTACGAATTTGAACAGGAGGTGAGAGAATGCCCATAAAAATTGACGACCGATTGCCCGCAAGAGAAAAACTGGAGCAGGAAAACATTTTCGTTATGACGGAATCCCGTGCTGCAAGTCAGGATATCCGACCGCTTCACATCATCATTCTCAACCTGATGCCCACAAAAATTGAAACGGAAACTCAGCTTCTCCGCCTTATGAGTAACACGCCGCTTCAGGTTGACGTTGAGTTTATGCACCCGGCTTCACATAAGTCAAAGAACACCTCGCAGAACCACATTAACAAGTTCTACAAGACCTTTGACGAGGTTAAGGATAACAAGTACGACGGCATGATTATCACAGGCGCACCCGTTGAGCTTCTCAATTTTGAAGAGGTTGACTACTGGGATGAGCTGTGCAAGATTTTTGAGTGGACAAAGACCAACGTTTACTCCACCTTCCACATCTGTTGGGGCGCTCAGGCAGGGCTTTACTACCACCATGGCATACCCAAGTACATCCTTAAAGAAAAGATGTTCGGTGTGTTCCCACACAAGCCCCTTGACCTTTATCATCCCATTCTCCGTGGCTTTGACGAGAGCTTTTATGTGCCTCACTCACGCCACACAGAGATAAGATTTGAGGATATTGCCCTTTGCAAGGACTTGCAGGTGCTTACATATTCAGAGCAGGCAGGCATTCACCTTGTGGCTGACCTTGAGTGCAGAAACTTCTACGCAACAGGCCACTCCGAGTACGATGCAGGAACCCTTGCAAGAGAGTACTTCCGCGACCTTGACAGAGGCCTTGACATCAAGGTTCCCTTTAATTATTTCCCTGATGACGACCCGGCAAACGACCCCATTGTTACATGGCGTAATGTTGGTACACTTATGTTCACCAACTGGCTGAACTACTTCGTATATCAGCGAACACCCTATGATATCAATGATATTTAAATTTGAAGCGTTTCTGATTTTGCGGTCAGGAACGCTTTTTGTTTTGCATATTGCATAAAAGTTGATGTAAAATTTTGTAATATTAATTATTGACTCATCAGGCTGACTTTAGTATAATAGACTTATATAATGTACGGAAAGGTTGACTGTTTATATGAAGTTTGCGACAATCTATCAGACAGACAGACAGACAGACAGACAGACAGACAGACAGAGGTAACTCTGCCTATTTCCGTGCGTTTAACATTTGGTAATTAACCGTTCAAGGTTCGTATTTTTTACGGGCTTGGGCGGTTTTTGTATTTCAAAATCAATCCCCGAAAGGAGAAAAAACAATGAAAAAAATATTATCAATCATCCTTGCAATCTTAATGATTGTAACAACTGTTCCTATGGCTTTTGCGGCTGAGGAAAATGTAATCGACCTTTCCACGCTGACGGCTACCTATGTCATCAGCGACAGCGGCGAATATATCTTCACCGGCTCCGGAAACTACGGCATTAAGGTAGAAAGTGGAAATCCAACGATTGTATTGAATAATGCAAGTATTACTGTTGGTGAGGGCAGCGCTATTGATATCGCATCCGGCAGCACCACAACTATATTTGTTATGGGCGACAATACTATAGATACAGATAGCATGTGGGAAACGGCAGGAGGTATCTTCGTAGCAGAGGGCGGAACAGTTAATATTACCTCAAACGGGACGGATAATATTCTTCGTGCTCACGGTACTCTTGCCGCAGCTATTGGTGGAAAGTACGACTACGACAACAACGAAAGTTATAATGCCGGTAGCATTAACATTTCAAACGTCACAGTATATGCGTATACGAACAACTTTTACGCTTCAGCCATTGGTGCAGCAGGCGAAGGCACCTGCGGAACAATCAATATTACAAACGCAGTCGTATATGTCTATGGCGCTGGTGATAAATGGACTTCTGCTCCCGGTATCGGCAACGCTTGGAGTTTGCTTGATTGGTCGTATACGATCCCTATTGTGATCATCTCAGATTCTGAGGTTCACACCTTTAGATATAACCCGTATTCTGATTATATCGGATATTTGGGGGATGAATCCGGTGACACTTACGCTACCGGCAGCATTAACTGCGGCGATGGTGGTTCGGTAAAGAACAGCACCATTTACTGCTACACTGGATTGGATGCCACCACCACGGATAAGGTCGTGAAATACGGCGCACTGGGCGGTCTGCTCAAGGAAGATGGAACCTGCGAGGGTAATTGCGAGGGCGGAAGTGCAACCTGCTCTGTACTGGCAATTTGTGAAAACTGCGGCACAAGCTACGGTGAATTTGATGCAAACAATCACACACTTGCTCAGAAAGATGCAAAAGCTCCCACTTGCACAGAAATCGGTTGGGATGCTTACGAATACTGCACAGCTTGTACTTACACAACCTATACAGAAAAAGAAGCTCTTAACCACAAGGACACACTTGTTCAGGTAGAAGCAAAAGCTCCCACTTGCACAGAAATCGGTTGGGATGCTTATGAGTATTGCACAGCTTGTGATTATACTACCTATGTAGAAAAAGAAGCTCTCAGACACTCATTCACAAAGTACGAAGTGACAGAAGAAGCAAAGTGCGGTGTAGAAGGTAAGGAAGTAGCTTATTGTGACAACGGCTGCGGTGAAACAGACGAAAAGGCTATCGAAGCTCTCACTCACAAGGATGCTGACGGAGACTACAAGTGTGACCACGGTTGCGGACATGAATTCGAAAAGCCCGCTCCCGAAGAACCCACACCCGACACACCTGATGAACCTACAGACGAAGCTTGTGACCACCTTTGCCACAAGGGCGGCTTTATGGGCTTTATCTGGAAGATCGTTCAGTTCTTCTGGAAGCTGTTCAAGATGAATCCCGTATGCTCTTGCGGAGTAGCACATTATTAATAATTCTATCCCACCGATACCCTCGGTGGGATTTTTGTGTGGACAATCCCTCGTCACGAAAATGACAGAGGGGTCAAAAAAATTCTCCCCAAACTGTTGCCAACACAAACAAGAAATGATATAATACACTATTATATTGGGAAGTGTTTCCCGTTTGAATTAAGAGGAGTGTTCGTTATGAATATAGGAATTTACGGCTACGGCAATCTTGGCAGAGGCGTTGAGGATTCAATCAAAAGAAATCCCGATATGAACCTCGTTGCAGTTTTTACAAGAAGAAATCCCGACAGCCTTAAAATTGCAACTGAAAATGTGCCCGTTATAAACGCAAGTGAAATTACCGACTGGGCAGATAAAATCGATGTGCTCATTCTCTGTGGCGGCAGTGCAACTGACCTTCCCGAAATGACACCTGAGCTCTCTAAATACTTTAACGTTGTTGATTCATACGACAACCATTCAAATATTCCCGTGCATTTTGCAAACGTTGATAAAAATGCGACCGAGCATAAGAAAACTGCTCTCATCTCCTGCGGTTGGGACCCAGGTATGTTTTCACTGAACAGACTTTACGCTTCATGTATTCTTCCCGACGGTGCTGACTATACTTTCTGGGGCAAGGGCGTTTCTCAGGGTCACTCCGATGCAATCAGAAGAATTGAGGGTGTTGTTGATGCCCGTCAGTACACAGTGCCCGTTGAAGAGGCAATGGACAGAGTAAGAAAGGGCGAAAATCCTGAATTTACCGCAAGAGACAAGCACAAGAGAGAATGCTTTGTTGTGGTTGAAGACGGTGCCGATAAAGAGAGAATTGAAAAAGAAATCGTAACAATGCCCGCTTACTTCGAGCCCTACGATACAACCGTTCACTTTATCACAATGGACGAAATGAAGAAAAACCACAGTGAGCTTCCTCACGGCGGCAGTGTAATCTGTACAGGTGTTACTGGTAAGGACGATTGCCACAAGCAGGTAATTGAGTATAAGCTGAATCTCGGTTCAAATCCCGAGTTTACGGGCAGTGTTCTCGTTTGTTTTGCAAGAGCAATCTGCCGTATGGCTAAAAGAGGCGACTATGGCTGCAAAACTGCTTTCGATATCGCTCCCGTTGACCTTTCAGCAACAGACAGAAGCGAGCTTATTGCTCATATGCTGTAATCAGCTGTCAGAACAAATACAGAAAGAAAGTAGAAAGATTATGATTTGTGAAAATATTTCCGTAAAGGGTGCAAACCTCAGCTTTGCAGATTTTGACGTAACTGAACTTGCAAAGAAATACGGCACACCCCTTTACCTTATGGACGAAAACAGAATCAGATATAACTGCAGAACATATATGAAAGCTATGAATGAAGCTTTCGGTGAGGGCAGTAAGCCTCTTTTTGCAAGTAAGGCTTGTTGCTTCAAGCGCATTTATGAAATTATGAAAGAGGAAGGAATGAGCATCGACCTCGTTTCTCCCGGTGAAATTTTTACTGCAGTAAAAGCAGGCTTCCCTATGGAAAACTCATACTTCCACGGCAATAACAAAACCGATGCGGATATCAGCTATGCAATTGACAGCGGTGTTGGCTACTTTATGGTAGACAATATGTGCGAGATGAAGGCAATTGACGAAATCGCAAGGGAAAAGGGCATCACTCAGAAGGTTATTCTCCGCCTTACTCCCGGTATCGACCCCCACACCTATGCTGCTGTGGCAACAGGTAAGGTTGACTCAAAGTTCGGCATTGCAATTGAAACCAATCAGGCAGACGAATTTGTAAAGGAAGCTGTTAACTTTAAAAATGTTGAAATCGTCGGTTACCACTGCCACGTCGGTTCTCAGGTTTTCAATGAAGACGGTACAGTTTATATTGACGCTGCAACAATTATGCTTACATTTGCAAAGGATATGCTCGTAAAATATGGCGTTGAGCCGAAAATTCTCAATATGGGCGGTGGTTTCGGTGTAAGATATACTGAAGCTGACCCTTATATGGATATTCCCGCAAATATTAAAAAGCTTGCGTCACACATCAAGTCTACAGTAGCTGAGCTGGACATGCCTATACCGAAGATTCTTATGGAGCCGGGCAGAAGCATTGTTGCCGATGCAGGTATGACACTTTATTCAGTCGGCACTATCAAGGAAATCACAGGCTACAAAAACTACGTTTCAATTGACGGCGGTATGACAGATAACCCTCGCTTTGCTCTTTACGGTTCAAAGTATACAGTTCTTCTTGCAAACAGAATGAACGAAAAGGCAGACTTTACTTGTGATGTTGTAGGACGCTGCTGTGAAAGCGGTGACATCATTCAGCCTGATATCACAATGCCGAAGCCCGTCAGAGGCGACATTGTTGCCGTTACCACAACAGGTGCATATAACTACTCAATGGCTTCAAATTATAACAGAATTCCCCGTCCTGCAGTTGTTATGCTTTCAGACGGTAAGGATTATATCGGTGTCAAGCGTGAAAGCTTTGAGGATCTCACAAGAAATGATGTTTAAAATAAGGGACAGATTTGCTTCGTCGGCAGGTCTGTCTTTTTTCTACTTGATTTTCTACGGAATTTTGTATATAATATTAGTGAAAGGTGGTGTGCGTATGTGCAGTAAAATACAGTTAGATGAGCTTCTGAGCGAGGTTACGGCGGAAGCAAAAAACATTTTCGGAACAAAGCTTCATTCGGTAATTCTTTACGGTTCATATGCACGTGGAGATTATGATGAGGAATCAGATGTTGATATAATGTTTCTCGTTGATACTTCCTCAGAAAGCCTCAGCTTGTTCAGAAAAGAAATTGACAGCTTATGCGGCAGGCTTCTGTATGAGTATGGTATAGTTGTTTCGATTACTGAAAGAGATATTGAAACATATAACCGTTATGTTTCTATTCTTCCTTTTTATCAGAATGTTGAGAGAGAAGGTGTGAAAATTGCTTAACGAGGATTTGCTTAATCTGTCCAAAGCAAGACTTGCTCATGCCTTTGATTGCCTTAAGGAAGCAGAAATTCTTCTTTCAGCAGACGAATACAGAGGTACAGCAAATCGAGCTTACTATGCAGCTTTTCACGCTATGAGGGCTGTTCTTATTCTGGATAATTTTGATTCAAAGAAGCATTCCGGAATAATTGCAAAGTTCAGAGAGCTTTATCTTAAAACAGAGCTTTTTGATAAAGATGTGTCTGACAAAATATCGTCATTATTCCGTGTGAGAAGTGCAAGCGATTATGATGACTTTTATATTGTTGCAAAGCAGGATGCAATTCAGCAGCTTGACAATGCAAGATATATTGTTGCACTCGTAGAAAAATATTTAAACAAAGGTGACTGAATGCATATAAGAAAAGCAACTGAATCAGACCTGCCTCAGATTTTCGACATCTATGCCCGTGCAAGAAAATTTATGGCAGAAAACGGCAACGGCACACAGTGGGGAAACATCAAGCCGAGAAAAGAGCTTGTTGAAAGCGATATTGTAAACGGGATTTCCTACGTCTGTGAAAAAGACGGTGAAATCCTCGGTGTGTTTGCTTTTATCTATGGTGAAGACCCTACATACAAAATCATATATGACGGCAAGTGGCTCAGCGATGAGCCTTATGCAACAATTCACAGAATTGCCTCATCGGGAAAAGTTAAGGGTACAGGAGAATTCTGTATCAGGTGGGCACTTTCACAGTTTCCCAATGTCAGAATCGACACCCACGAGAACAATTCCGTAATGCGCCATCTTATGGGTAAGCTAGGCTTTACTTACTGCGGAATTATCCACCTTGAAGACGGCGACGAAAGACTTGCCTATCAGAAAATCATATAACCTTATCTCCGTACAAAATGTGCGGAGATTTTATTTTGCTTTGGACACAGAAAGTACATAAGCTCGTGTTAGAGTTAAGACAGAAAAGGAGATGGTACTTATGTATAAAATACTCGTCTGTGACGATGAAATAAAAATCAGAGAAACCATTAAGGATTACCTTACTGCAAAGGGTATGGATGTTACCCTCAGCCGTGACGGTGAGAGTGCCGTTAAGAAAGCCTCGCAGACTGCCTTTGACCTTATTCTGCTTGATGTGATGATGCCGAAAATGAACGGCATTGAAGCCTGCAGAGAAATAAGAAGCTTCACTGATACGCCCATACTTTTTCTCTCAGCCTTAGGTGAGGAAGAGGATTTACTTAAGGGATACAAAAGCGGTGCAGATGATTACATTGTAAAGCCTTTTCCGCTTTCTGTGCTTACGGAGAAAATTCTCACAATGATAAAACGCAGTAAGGGTGCCGATAAGGACAACAAAATTGAATGTGCAGGAATAACCCTTGATCTGATGAAACAGAAGGTGTTCCTTGACGGAAACGAAATCAAGCTTCAGAGTAAAAGCTTCAGCATTCTTCAGCTGCTTATGCAGAATAAGGGTGTTGTTCTTGACAGAGAAAAAATTCTCGTTAAGGTCTGGGGTTACGGCTTTGAGGGAGAAGTGAGAGCAGTTGACACTCATATAAAGAAAATCAGAAAGGCTCTCGGTGAAAAAGCAGACCTTATTGAAACCGTTATCGGGGTTGGTTATACCTTCAAAGAAAACTAAGATGAAGATTATAATATGAAGGAGGAATATTTATGACAAAGAAAAAGTTAGTAGCTTTTATATCACTTGCTTTTGCGGTGATAATGATAATCACTTCCGTAATGCTTTTTTTTGCTTATATGCTGTCGGTTGATTTCAGACTAAGCTATGACAGGGTAAACAACAGTATTGATTATGAGCTTTCAAGATATGCCAAGGAAAATAAAACTGCAGAAAAGGTTGAAGAAAATCTTGACGAGCTTTTCAGTAATATAAGCTATGCAACAAATATACATTTTCCTATGATGTATGCTCTTATCGACCCTGACACAGGTGAAATTGTAAGACAAAGCAGCAGTTATATTTCATTTCAAAAATCTATTGATGATGAGTGGAATTATCTTAATATTGACCCCTATCTCACACCTGAAATTAAAAAGCAGATTGTGGATTACCGTGACAATGTGAAAGCAGGTATGTTCTATATTTACCGAATGAGCTTCAACACATCCTCAGGTGAATATATTCCCGTTGAAATGGATATCGGATTTTATGACCTCTATGAAAAAGAGACAATAAAATTCACAGATCTGAAGCCTGACCTTGAAATCAATGAAGAAACTGAATTCAAGCTTTTCAATTATGTTTTCTATGATATCGATGAAGACGAATTCAATCATAAATATTATGATAAAATGAGAGCTTTTGTTGCTGAAACAGCAGAAGAAGTAAAAGACGGTGCATATCATAACGGTGGTGGAGGATATGCCGGCAGTGATATGGCATATTACAGAGGTATAGATGAAATCGGTGAGAAAAAATATGTTTCCTGTGTTGTCTCTATGCACAGTGAATATTATGATACTCTGCACTATACCTTATTTACTGAATCACTTTTGCTTATTACAATTCTCTTTGCGTTTGTTTATATCTTTGTAGTTGTCGCAGCCTCAAAGCTCTACGACAAAAATCAGAAGCTGAATCAGTCACTTCGCGCCTTTACCTCAGCTGCAGCCCACGAATTAAAAACACCTCTCGCGGTAATTCAGAATCAGTGCGAGTGCGTAATTGAAAACGTTGCACCCGAAAAGAACGAGGACTACATAAAATCCGTCTATGACGAAGCGGTTAGAATGAACGGCATTGTAACAAGCTTTCTGCAGTATAACCGCCTTGTAAATGCTGACAAACTGCAGAAGGAAAAATGCTCGCTTCGTGAAATTGTAATGACAGAAATTGAAAAATATAAATCTTTTGCAGAGATGCAGGGCGTTGAGCTTGCTTCTGAAATTTGTGACAGCGATGTGGTAATAAACTGCAACCGTGACCTTATCTCTATGGCAGTTGATAACTACCTTTCAAATGCAATTAAATATGCAACAGGTGAAAAGAAAGTCACAGTAAAGCTTGAGAAAAACCGATTCTCCGTATACAACACATCTGAGGGCATAAGCAGAGAAACTGCAGAGTCCATGTGGGATATACTTTCAAGGGATAATAAGGCGCGTACAAAAGACGGCTCATCAACGGGTATGGGACTTCCTATTTGTGCAGAAATTTTCAAGGCTCACGGCTTTGAGTACGGAATGAGAAACCTCAGCGGAAAAGTGATGTTCTACTTTTCTGTATAAGAAAACCATAAACTAAAAGGAGGAGTAAACTATGAAGAAACGCAAGCTTTTATCCTTAGTAACCGTCGGATTTGTTATGCTCTATCTTTTGTCATTGTTCACCTTTGCGTTTATGTCGTTTGAAATTATTGATGATGAATGGCAAAAGGTAGGTAGCTCCTATTCACTGCAGATGCAGGAAGATGTTCATAGCTTCCTGGAAAATCTTGAAGATGGGCAGACGTATACCGAGGAAGATTTTAACAGACTCCTTTACAATATGTCTTATCTGTACGGAACAGACTATCCAGCACTTTTTGCCTTGGTGGATAATAAAACAGGTGAAGTTGTAGCAAGAAGCAAAAACATTGTGCACTTTTATGACTTTGATACAGAGGTTTATGTCTATGTTGATATTGAATCTTACCTTACAAATGAAATCAAAGAAGAGCTTGCTGATATTAAAAAGGAATTGAAATCCAATCGTATCAATTTATCAAAAATGTCATTTGCAATAGAAAATGACAAATACATCCCGGTTGAAATGACTGTGGGAACAGGTCGAATGGAGGATTACAAGGCAGTTAAAATTACCGATTATGAAAGTGATATTACCCTTAGTGCTCGGGATGACTTTTTGAGTTACCACAGCTATAATCTTCAGCAAAAAGGTTACACCGCAAAACTTTATAAAATGATGGAGCTTCAGCTTCAGAACGAGCTTAGCGAAATCAGGAGCAGTAATATTCCTGTTTCAGGGCAATTTTCTTATTTGGGTATTGGAAACAGAGGATACAACTCAACCATAAATTGTGTATCAGGAACAGGTTATAAACACTACACTTGTATTTTAATCGGTCCTGCTTATAATGAATACTACGAGACCTTTACCGATGAACACTTTGTCGGCTCAATGATTCTCCAGGGAATTCTTTTCGCAATTGCTTATCTGATTGCTCTGAGAGTTGCAACAAAGATATACAGAAAAAGTGAACAAATGACAAAATCGCAGCGTGCCTTTACCTCAGCTGCAGCACACGAACTCAAAACACCCCTTGCAGTTATACAGAATCAGTGCGAGTGCGTCATTGAAAATGTGGCACCCGAAAAGAACGAGGACTACATAAAATCTGTATATGACGAAGCAGTGAGAATGAACGGAATTGTAACGAGCTTTCTGCAGTATAACCGACTTGTTAACGCTGACAAACTGCAGAAAGAAAAATGCTCTCTTCGTGAAATCGTACTGACAGAAATTGAGAAATATAAATCCTTTGCAGAAATGCAGGGCGTGGAGCTTACTGCTGAAGTCTGTGAAAATGATGTGGTAATAAACTGCAACCGCGACCTTATTTCTATGGCAGTTGATAACTATCTTTCAAACGCAATCAAATACGCAACAGGGGAAAAGAAGGTTATCGTATCTCTGCAGAAAGAACGCTTTGCTGTGTACAACACATCTGAGGGCATCAGCAAGGAAACTGCCGACTCAATGTGGGATATACTTTCAAGAGATAATAAGGCGCGTACAAAGGACGGCTCATCAACAGGCATGGGACTTCCTATCTGTGCAGAGATTTTCAAGGCACACGGCTTTGAGTACGGATACAGGAATCTTCAGGGAAAAGTGGAATTTTATTTTGAATTCAAATAAGACTTGCCTTTTTGATTTTCAGGTGATATAATTAAAAACAGAATAAAATTAAGGAGGGGATAATATGTCAAACATATGGCATGATATATCACCTAAAAGAATACATCCTGAAAATTTCATGTGCGTTGTAGAAATTTCAAAGGGCAGCAAGAAAAAGTATGAGCTTGATAAGGAAACAGGCTTTCTTATGCTTGACAGAATTCTCCATACCTCAACTCACTATCCCGCAAACTACGGCTTCATTCCCCGTACCTACGGTGATGACGGAGACCCCTTGGATGTTCTTCTTATCTGCTCTGAGCCTATTGAGCCCATGACTCTCGTTAAGGCTTATCCTATCGGTGTAATTTCAATGATCGATAACGGCAGAAACGACGAAAAGATTATTGCAATTCCTTTCAATGACCCCAACTACAATATGTATACAGACATTGATCAGCTTCCGTCTCATATCTTTGCTGAAATGCGTCACTTCTTTACAGTTTATAAGAATCTTGAAAACAAGACCACAGCCGTTAATGAGGTTGGTGCAAGAGATGTTGCAGTGAAGGTTATCAACGAAGCAATTGATCACTATGTAGAATGCTTCTGTAAATAAAAAAGAGCGATGGATTCCTGACGGATCCATCGCTGAATTTTTTATGCTGTCTTTAAAATTTCAAATCCTTGAGCTTTCCTTCCTTTGCTGCCTGACGGATAATTGTTTTATAAATTCCGCGTTTCATCATAGAATACATAAGTGAAGCAAGCTCCTGAGGAGACTGTCGTACAGGCTTGTTGAGCCAGGTCCATACAATGTTGGCAAGTCCTGCAGCCATAAACTGGAAGAGATATACTGAAAGCTCACTCATATCATCTGTAACTACGGGAGAAATTGCTTTTACAAAGGATTCACCCATAGTAACATTACCCTTGTCACTGAGAATTACAAGGCAGACCTCTCTTTCCTTTTCGGAAACCTCAAGCACAGCGGCAATGGAATCCTGAAGATCGTCTCCATTTTTTCTTGAGGTTATGTAAGCATCAATAAGGCTTGAGAGAAGCTCGTGTACAATTTCATCATAGAGGTCATACTGAGTGTTATAGTGTCTGTAAAAGGTGCTTCTGTTGATATCGGCGCCTGTGCAGATTTCCTTTATGCTTATTGTATGTATTGATTTTGTTTTCATAAGCTCAATAAGACTTGACTTGAGAAGAGCTTTGGTCATTTTTACTCTGCGGCCGTCTGCATTTTCTGTCATTGCTTTTCATCTCCTTTTTTAATCTATAAATCATATTATACACTATTTTATTTTAAAATGCAACACCATGTATTATAATTATCACGGTGACTTTAATTATACATATGTCTGTTCAAAAATGAAAACTTATGATAGAATAACAAAAAGAAAATATGCAATCAGATCAAAGGTGGATTAAAATGCTGAATGTAAGCTCTGTTACAAAAAAATTCTCAAAGGTTATCGCTAACGACAACGTAAGCTTTAAGGTTGACAAAGGCGAAATTGCAGTTCTGCTCGGACCAAACGGTGCCGGTAAGTCAACAATTATAAAGTGCATTACAGGGCTTCTTCGCTTCAGCGGTGAAATCACCCTTGACGGATATAACAACAAAAGCCTTGAGGCAAAATCTATAATAGGTTACATTCCCGAAATGCCCGCTGTTTATGATATGCTGACAGTAGGGGAGCATCTTGAGTTTATTTTAAGAGCTTACAAAATGAACGATGATGGCTACGGTGATGAGCTTCTTCAGCGCTTTGAGCTTACAGATAAAAAGGATAAGCTTGGTAAAGAGCTTTCAAAGGGTATGCAGCAGAAGCTTTCAATCTGTTGTGCCCTTGTGCATAAGCCTCAGGTAGTAATTTTTGATGAGCCTATGGTGGGTCTTGACCCTCACGCAATAAAGCAGCTTAAGGAGATTTTTCTTGAGCTTAAGAAAAACGGTGCAGCAGTTCTTATCAGTACCCATATGCTTGACAGTGTTGAGGATTTCTGGGATACTGCCTATATAATGGCAAAGGGTAAGCTTGTAGCAGAAAAGAAAAGCACTGACACTGACGGCGAAGGTCTTGAAGAGCTTTTCTTCAGAATTACGGAAAGCGGTGAAAACAGATGAATGCCCTTTCCTTTCTTATAACAAGAAAATTCAAAAACCGTTTTTTTGAAATTATAAAAAAGCCGTCGCAACTTATTCCACTTTTGATTTTTGTGCTTCTTATCGGCTTTACGGTGTTTACCTCCGGGTCTTCACATTACGGAGATTACAGAGATATAAAAGAGCTTTATGCAATTTCAATGCTGCTTTATACCGTTGTGTTTATACTTGTAAGCAAAAACGGATTTTCCAACGGTGCTTCAATTTTTTCAATGGCTGATGTTAATCTGCTTTTCGTGTCGCCCTTTAAAAATACAAAGGTGCTCTTTTACGGGCTTTTGAGTCAGCTTGGTAAATCTTTAACTCTCGGTTTGTTTATTCTCTATCAGTCAGCGCTGGTAATGGATACATACGGTGTGGGCTACAGCGCACTCATTTATATTTTTATAGGATACGGAATAACAGTTTTCCTCTCGCAGATGCTGGCTATGCTGATTTATTCTCTCACAAGCTCAGATGACAGAAAATGCCTTGCAGCAAAGATAATTTTCTATTCCGTTATCGGTGCATTTGTGCTTATGCTTTTATATAAGAGTTACACTCTCGGTGGGCTCACTCTTGAAAATCTTGTTGCAGCATCAGACACTTTTTTAATAAAGAACTTTCCCGTCAGCGGAATGATGAGCCTTGCTGTTGAGGGTATGCTCACAGCCGACATTAAACTTATTTTACTTGCGGCTTTATACTGCGTTATCTTTGTTGCAGCTTTTTATGCTGTTGTATATTTCACTGCAAAGGACTTCTATGAGGACGTGCTGAAAAGTGCAGAGGTTTCCTTTACTGCAATTACCGCACGAAAGGAAGGCAAGGCTCAGGAAAATGCACCGAGAAATGTCAAGGTCGGTAAGACAGGCTTAAGCAAGGGCTTTGGTGCTTCGGCATTTTTTGAAAAGCATAAAATTGAAAACCGACGCAGCCGTAGCTTTGTGCTCAGCGGAATTTCACTTGTATTCCTGGCTCTTACTGTGGTATACTGTTTTGTGTTACCAGAGCCTATCGGTATTTTCGGGCTGAATATTTATATGCTGACAATCGGTGTGGGTACGGGCAGATGGGCAAAGGAGCTTTTGCTTCCTTATGTTTACCTTGTGCCTGAAAAAAGCTCCAAAAAGCTTTTTCATATTCTTCGTGAGCAGATACCGAATCTTACAGCTGAAAGTATACTGTGCTTTGTGCCGGTGTATTTCATTCTGCACCTTAGCATAATTGAAACGGTCGCTATGATTCTTGCGAGAATCACCTTCGGCTTCCTTTTCATCGGTGTTAATCTTGTGCTTCAGCGTTTTATGGGCTCAAACGATAAAAAGCTTCTTGTGGTATCGGTATATTTCCTTCTTGTTGTGGCGTTTTCAATTCCGGCTATAGTTGCAGGCGCAGTGGTTGGCATGTACCTTCCCTTTAATATGGAGCTTAGTTATCTTTCAATGGCGGCTGTTAATATTCCGGTTTCAGCACTGGTGATTTTCTGTTGCCGTAACATTCTTGAATATGCAGACTATAACAATAAATAATAAAGGAGAAAAATTATGAAAGGTATTATTCTTGCAGGCGGTTCGGGAACAAGACTTTATCCTCTTACAATGGTAATGTCAAAGCAACTTCTTCCCGTTTACGATAAGCCTATGATTTATTATCCTCTTTCAACTCTTATGCTGGCAGGCATTAAGGATATCCTTATTATCTCAACCCCCACAGACCTGCCCAACTTTAAAAGACTTCTCGGTGATGGAGCAAATTTCGGCATCAACCTTTCTTATGCTGAACAGCCTTCACCTGACGGACTTGCTCAGGCTTTTATAATCGGTGAGGAATTTATCGGTGACGACACTTGTGCGATGGTACTCGGTGACAACATTTTCTACGGCAACGGCTTTACAAAAACTCTTCTTGAGGCAAAGGAAAATGCCGAAAAGGGTATTGCAACCGTTTTCGGTTATTATGTTGAAGACCCTGAGCGCTTTGGCGTTGTTGAGTTTGATGAAAATCAGAATGTTATCTCAATTGAAGAAAAGCCGAAAAATCCCAAGTCAAACTACTGTGTAACAGGTCTTTACTTCTATGACAACAGAGTTGCTTCCTTTGCAAAGTCAATTGAAAAAAGTGCAAGAGGCGAGTATGAAATTACTGACCTTAATGTGCGTTACCTTAAGGAGAATGCTCTTTCAGTAAAGCTTCTCGGCAGAGGCTTTGCGTGGCTTGATACCGGCACAATGGAAAGTCTCAGCGATGCTTCCGATTTTGTGCGTATGGTTGAAAGCAGACAGTCAATTATGATTTCCGCACCTGAAGAAATTGCTTACATCAAGGGCTGGATAAATAACGAAGAGCTTCTCAAGGCTGCCGAAAGATACGGCAAATCCACCTACGGTGCTCACCTTAAAAAGGTTGCCGAGGGTAAGTATAAATATTGATTACAGATGCCACGGTTTTACCGTGGTATTTTTCTTATTAATTTTTGTAAACGTATTGAATAATTATTTAAAAAGTATTAGAATAATATTACAACATTATGTCAGGAGAGATTATGATGAAAACAAAAAGACTAATCAGCGTTTTACTTGCAGTGCTTATGCTTGTTTCTGTTGTACCCTTCAGTGCTTCGGCTGCTGAAGAAGATGCATATGTATCAGCGTATGATTATGAAACACCCGTTGTGCTTGTTCACGGCATAGGTCAGAATGATACCTATGTGCTTGATGAAAACGGCAACCGTCAGTATGCAGAAGACGGAAGCTATCTCAATGGCTGGCCTCTTGAAGTTGATATTGAGGGTGCACTTAAAACAATTCTTCCCACACTTCTCGGCTCAGTTTTCCTTCGCCACGATTTAGGTCTTGCTGAAGCTATGAACAAGGGTGCAAAGGAATTACTTTTTGCAGTGCAGAAGGACAACGAGGGTAACTATAAAAATAACATTGAGGTTCCTTGCTTCCGCGGTTCAATGGCAGAAATGACAAAAGAAATGAAAGACTTCTGCTACAGCCGTATTCCCGTTCAGCTTGCAGGTCAGATTATCGGTGAGGATAAGGTGTTCTATTTCGGTTATGACTCACTTGGTGATGTCGCAGCCAATGCAAGAAGCCTCCACGAATATATCCGCAATGTTGTAATGCCCAAGACAGGTGCAGATAAAGTAAATATTTGTCCTATCAGTATGGGCGGTTCAGTTGCAGTTGAATATCTTCAGATGTTCAAGGAGGATTACGATATCATCAAAAATATTGTATACGTTGTTCCTGCAATTGATGGCTCAGACATCGTGGGCGGTCTTCTCACAGGTAAGCTCAGCATTGAAGACAACGATGCACTTTATTTCGATTTAATCGAAATCCTTATGGGGGAAAACTACACATCATATCTCATTAATATGCTGCTGAGACTTCTTCCCAAGAAGATTCTTAAAACTGCACTTTATGCTCTTGCTGACGGTGCTGTTGATGCTCTTGTAAGAACAACAACTCAGCTCTGGGCTCTCTGTCCCACAGAATATTACCCTGAGGCAAGAGAAAAGTGGCTCACAGATGATAACTATAAGGTAATCAGAGATAAGGTTGATTACTTTATGAATGCGAGAGCGAATTTTGAAAATAATCAGAATGAGCTTATAGCTAAGGGCGCAAGCATTTATGATATCGTATGCTACGACCTTACAATTTTCCCGCTTGCTCCCGAATATAAAACATCAAACTCAGACGGCATTATTCAGTGCTCATCAACCTCAATGGGTGCAACCTTTGCCGACCTTGGCACAACCTTAGGCGACGGCTACAAGGCTGCAGGTACATACTGCAACAATCCTGCACACAACCATCTTTCACCTGATGGAATGGTTGACCCCACAACAGGCCTTCTTCCCTGCACAACCTGGTACTTCAAGGGTCAGTCCCACGAACAGCTTCAGTATAACGACGTTTGTCTTTCACTTGCAACAATGCTTATGATTGACGACAATATGGTTGACGTATACTCAAATCCCGAAGCTTATCCCCAGTACAACGGCGAAAGATCAATCCGTGAGGTTGACAAAATGATTTCTGAATACAAGAGAGCTGACAAGGCCGCTCTCGGTGCAGATAACTGTGCAGCAATTGAAAAAGCAATTGCAGAGGTTAACGCAGAAAAGAACAACACTGTTATCGATTCTGCAAAATGGAAGACTGTTGAAGCAAATCTTGAAAACGCAATGATTGCTGCAGGTCTCAGAGAAAAAGAAAAGACCTCAGCTCTTGAAAACAGCTTCACAAATCTTACAAAGCAGATGAATAAAATGCTTAATAATGTAATGAAATAAAAAACCTGAATCGGGCAGAGAAATCTGCTCGATTTTTTTTAGTGAAAAATGTAACCGTCAGGTCTTTTGAATTGTATATATAAGTGAAAGGCCTTTTAAAAGAGATAAGGGTGGTGACTATGATATGGTAAAAGAGAAAACCACACTTGAGCTCATATACGAAAAGTACAGAAACAGAATGTATATGGCGGCATATCGTGTGGTTAAAAATCCCTCTCTTGCAGAGGATGTGCTTCACGACACCTTTGTTGCACTTTCTAAAAACACAGAAAAGCTAAAAGATGTAGATTCTTTATACACGGCTTCTTATGTTACGAAAGCCGCAAGGAATCATGCGCTTAATGCTGTGAAGAAAAGCAGGGAAAGTAACATAATTTCAATCGACGAAATTGATGCTGTATCGGATGAATCTCTGCTTGACAAGCTCTGCACCGAGGAAAACATAAATATTATAGTCAGTTCAATTCTTGCTCTCGATGAAAAATACCGTGATGTGCTCAGCCTTTACTATTTTAATGAGCTGACTGTTTCAGAGATTGCGACATCGCTCTCACGAAAGGAATCTACGGTAAAGCAGCAGCTTGCGAGAGGAAGACGCAGGCTTATTGACACAATAAAGAAAGAGGTTGACGGTTATGAATAATAAAAATCTCAGAAAAGCTTTTTATATGGCTGCAGAAAAAGAGCTTGAACATCTCCCGAAGGAAGACGATATTTTCCGTAACTATTCAGAAGACTTTGAAGCGGAAATGAAAAAGCTTCTGAATGAAGAAAAAGAAAAGGAGATGAAAGAAATGAATAAAAAGCGTTTCAGTTTTAAAAAGACAGCTATTGTTGTTGCGGCAATTATCCTTTGCCTTACCATGACTGTTTCGGCAGGAAAAATCATAGAAATGAAAAGAGCACCTGAGCTTATTCCGCTTCTTCAGGAAGCAATGAATAATGCAACTGTCGGTATGGGCGTAGAAGAATTTGACAAGGCCTATGCTGAATCAGATGACTTCTGGAAAAAAGCAAACGGTGACACACAGATTCTTCCCGATTATTCCGAAAGTATGGATTTTGATATTACAGTTGAAGACAAGGGCTACGTGTTCACTCTCAAAAATGTAACAAAGGTACTTGCAAAAGATATGAAAATTGTAAGCGGTAATATAATGGACGGCAGTGCAGTTTATGAGTGGCAGGTGAATGATGCCTATTATGCATTCGTTGAGGCGACCCGAGCAGACGGTAAAAAGCTTGACTACGAAAACGGAGCGTGGTTTGAGTGGGGCTTTATGATTGAAGGCTTTGAACCACAGAGTACAAATATGTGCCTTCGCGGTTATCCTATTAAAGAGTATTGGGACGATTACACTCAGTATATCGCAATTGATATAACAAATATGATGCACTTTGCAGGTCGCGACTTCGCCATCGTTGCACTTGAAGGCGGAGACGGCTTATCACTTGATCAGGAAACAGTCTATGCCGACAAGGAAGGCGAGATGCTTCTCAAGAACGATGACTTTATCGGTGGTCTTCTCAGATTTAGAGTTGATGATAAGTATGCCGACGAAAAGGCAGCCGAAGAATTTATCGGTGAAACTGTTTTCAATAATCAGGCATGGTTTACAGGTTATACTAAGGATTAATGTATTAGCTTTTTTTGAAGATGCCCCTTCGGGGGTGTTTTCTTTTTATGTCAATATATAGAGAGTAAGTGCCAAAAAAAGAGCGCGACCCAATATATAGTGTTAAATCCGCGTGAAGCTACAAAAACACACGGCTAAGTGTTCACAAAGTTAAAGAAAAACAAAAAAACTTGTGGAAAAGTGTTGACAAAAGAGGAAAGAGGTGATATTATGTACAAGCTTTCCGCAAGGGAAACCTGAGGGAGCAAAAAAGAGTCAAAAAGTTTTTTGAAAAAACTTTCAAAAAAGTATTGACAAGAGCGAGGATATGTGATATACTCGTTGAGCTGTCTTCGGAAGAGGATAGCGATTGGACCTTGAAAATTAAACAACGAGATAAGAAAAGGAAC